>NZ_FNSU01000001.1:1240621-1550777 GCF_900105325.1 Pseudomonas marginalis | reverse complement strand
TATCAGCCTGTTATCCCCGGTACCTTTTATCCGTTGAGCGATGGCCCTTCCATACAGAACCACCGGATCACTAAGACCTACTTTCGTACCTGCTCGACGTGTCTGTCTCGCAGTCAAGCGCGCTTTTGCCTTTATACTCTACGACCGATTTCCGACCGGTCTGAGCGCACCTTCGTACTCCTCCGTTACTCTTTAGGAGGAGACCGCCCCAGTCAAACTACCCACCATACACTGTCCTCGATCCGGATAACGGACCTGAGTTAGACCTCAAAGTTGCCAGGGTGGTATTTCAAGGTTGGCTCCACGCAGACTGGCGTCCACGCTTCAAAGCCTCCCACCTATCCTACACAAGCAAATTCAAAGTCCAGTGCAAAGCTATAGTAAAGGTTCACGGGGTCTTTCCGTCTAGCCGCGGATACACTGCATCTTCACAGCGATTTCAATTTCACTGAGTCTCGGGTGGAGACAGCGCCGCCATCGTTACGCCATTCGTGCAGGTCGGAACTTACCCGACAAGGAATTTCGCTACCTTAGGACCGTTATAGTTACGGCCGCCGTTTACCGGGGCTTCGATCAAGAGCTTCGCGTTAGCTAACCCCATCAATTAACCTTCCGGCACCGGGCAGGCGTCACACCCTATACGTCCACTTTCGTGTTTGCAGAGTGCTGTGTTTTTAATAAACAGTCGCAGCGGCCTGGTATCTTCGACCGGCATGAGCTTACGGAGCAAGTCCTTCACCCTCACCGGCGCACCTTCTCCCGAAGTTACGGTGCCATTTTGCCTAGTTCCTTCACCCGAGTTCTCTCAAGCGCCTTGGTATTCTCTACCCAACCACCTGTGTCGGTTTGGGGTACGGTTCCTGGTTACCTGAAGCTTAGAAGCTTTTCTTGGAAGCATGGCATCAACCACTTCGTTAACTAAAAGTTAACTCGTCATCAGCTCTCGGCCTTAGAATCCCGGATTTACCTAAGATTCCAGCCTACCACCTTAAACTTGGACAACCAACGCCAAGCTGGCCTAGCCTTCTCCGTCCCTCCATCGCAATAACCAGAAGTACAGGAATATTAACCTGTTTTCCATCGACTACGCTTTTCAGCCTCGCCTTAGGGACCGACTAACCCTGCGTCGATTAACGTTGCGCAGGAAACCTTGGTCTTTCGGCGTGGGTGTTTTTCACACCCATTATCGTTACTCATGTCAGCATTCGCACTTCTGATACCTCCAGCAAGCTTCTCAACTCACCTTCACAGGCTTACAGAACGCTCCTCTACCGCATCACTTACGTGATACCCGTAGCTTCGGTGTATGGTTTGAGCCCCGTTACATCTTCCGCGCAGGCCGACTCGACTAGTGAGCTATTACGCTTTCTTTAAAGGGTGGCTGCTTCTAAGCCAACCTCCTAGCTGTCTAAGCCTTCCCACATCGTTTCCCACTTAACCATAACTTTGGGACCTTAGCTGACGGTCTGGGTTGTTTCCCTTTTCACGACGGACGTTAGCACCCGCCGTGTGTCTCCCATGCTCGGCACTTGTAGGTATTCGGAGTTTGCATCGGTTTGGTAAGTCGGGATGACCCCCTAGCCGAAACAGTGCTCTACCCCCTACAGTGATACATGAGGCGCTACCTAAATAGCTTTCGAGGAGAACCAGCTATCTCCGAGCTTGATTAGCCTTTCACTCCGATCCACAGGTCATCCGCTAACTTTTCAACGGTAGTCGGTTCGGTCCTCCAGTTAGTGTTACCCAACCTTCAACCTGCCCATGGATAGATCGCCCGGTTTCGGGTCTATTCCCAGCGACTAGACGCCCTATTAAGACTCGCTTTCGCTACGCCTCCCCTATTCGGTTAAGCTCGCCACTGAAAATAAGTCGCTGACCCATTATACAAAAGGTACGCAGTCACCCAACAAAGTGGGCTCCCACTGCTTGTACGCATACGGTTTCAGGATCTATTTCACTCCCCTCTCCGGGGTTCTTTTCGCCTTTCCCTCACGGTACTAGTTCACTATCGGTCAGTCAGTAGTATTTAGCCTTGGAGGATGGTCCCCCCATATTCAGACAAAGTTTCTCGTGCTCCGTCCTACTCGATTTCATGACTAAGAGATTTTCGCGTACAGGGCTATCACCCACTATGGCCGCACTTTCCAGAGCGTTCCGCTAATCTCAAAGCCACTTAAGGGCTAGTCCCCGTTCGCTCGCCACTACTAAGGGAATCTCGGTTGATTTCTTTTCCTCAGGGTACTTAGATGTTTCAGTTCCCCTGGTTCGCCTCTTACGCCTATGTATTCAGCGTAAGATAACCATCTTATGATGGCTGGGTTCCCCCATTCAGACATCTCCGGATCAAAGTCTGTTTGCCGACTCCCCGAAGCTTTTCGCAGGCTACCACGTCTTTCATCGCCTCTGACTGCCAAGGCATCCACCGTATGCGCTTCTTCACTTGACCATATAACCCCAAGCAATCTGGTTATACTATGAAGACGACATTCGCCGAAAATTCGATCATACTCAATTAAGAGCCACTCACAAATTTTACCTTAGCCTGAGCCGTTACCAGTGAAAGTAACGTTCAGTCTATCTTTCTATCACATACCCAAATTTTTAAAGAACGATCTAATCAAAGACTAGAAATCAACATTCACCATCATACTGATGGAATGCTCATTTCTAAGCTTTCATAACGTAGAAGCAGTAGTGGTGGAGCCAAACGGGATCGAACCGTTGACCTCCTGCGTGCAAGGCAGGCGCTCTCCCAGCTGAGCTATGGCCCCGTATTTCTACAGGCGTTTCCCACACAAAATTGGTGGGTCTGGGCAGATTCGAACTGCCGACCTCACCCTTATCAGGGGTGCGCTCTAACCAACTGAGCTACAGACCCAATTTCGGGCTGCTTCTTTATCGTCTTCTTCAATGAATCAAGCAATTCGTGTGGGAACTTATGAAGCAGCTGATGTCGTCGATTAAGGAGGTGATCCAGCCGCAGGTTCCCCTACGGCTACCTTGTTACGACTTCACCCCAGTCATGAATCACACCGTGGTAACCGTCCTCCCGAAGGTTAGACTAGCTACTTCTGGTGCAACCCACTCCCATGGTGTGACGGGCGGTGTGTACAAGGCCCGGGAACGTATTCACCGCGACATTCTGATTCGCGATTACTAGCGATTCCGACTTCACGCAGTCGAGTTGCAGACTGCGATCCGGACTACGATCGGTTTTCTGGGATTAGCTCCACCTCGCGGCTTGGCAACCCTCTGTACCGACCATTGTAGCACGTGTGTAGCCCAGGCCGTAAGGGCCATGATGACTTGACGTCATCCCCACCTTCCTCCGGTTTGTCACCGGCAGTCTCCTTAGAGTGCCCACCATCACGTGCTGGTAACTAAGGACAAGGGTTGCGCTCGTTACGGGACTTAACCCAACATCTCACGACACGAGCTGACGACAGCCATGCAGCACCTGTCTCAATGTTCCTGAAGGCACCAATCTATCTCTAGAAAGTTCATTGGATGTCAAGGCCTGGTAAGGTTCTTCGCGTTGCTTCGAATTAAACCACATGCTCCACCGCTTGTGCGGGCCCCCGTCAATTCATTTGAGTTTTAACCTTGCGGCCGTACTCCCCAGGCGGTCAACTTAATGCGTTAGCTGCGCCACTAAGAGCTCAAGGCTCCCAACGGCTAGTTGACATCGTTTACGGCGTGGACTACCAGGGTATCTAATCCTGTTTGCTCCCCACGCTTTCGCACCTCAGTGTCAGTATCAGTCCAGGTGGTCGCCTTCGCCACTGGTGTTCCTTCCTATATCTACGCATTTCACCGCTACACAGGAAATTCCACCACCCTCTACCATACTCTAGTCAGTCAGTTTTGAATGCAGTTCCCAGGTTGAGCCCGGGGATTTCACATCCAACTTAACAAACCACCTACGCGCGCTTTACGCCCAGTAATTCCGATTAACGCTTGCACCCTCTGTATTACCGCGGCTGCTGGCACAGAGTTAGCCGGTGCTTATTCTGTCGGTAACGTCAAAACCATCACGTATTAGGTAATGGCCCTTCCTCCCAACTTAAAGTGCTTTACAATCCGAAGACCTTCTTCACACACGCGGCATGGCTGGATCAGGCTTTCGCCCATTGTCCAATATTCCCCACTGCTGCCTCCCGTAGGAGTCTGGACCGTGTCTCAGTTCCAGTGTGACTGATCATCCTCTCAGACCAGTTACGGATCGTCGCCTTGGTGAGCCATTACCCCACCAACTAGCTAATCCGACCTAGGCTCATCTGATAGCGCAAGGCCCGAAGGTCCCCTGCTTTCTCCCGTAGGACGTATGCGGTATTAGCGTCCGTTTCCGGACGTTATCCCCCACTACCAGGCAGATTCCTAGGCATTACTCACCCGTCCGCCGCTCTCAAGAGAAGCAAGCTTCTCTCTACCGCTCGACTTGCATGTGTTAGGCCTGCCGCCAGCGTTCAATCTGAGCCATGATCAAACTCTTCAGTTCAAACATCTTTGGGTTTTTAAGAAACCCTAAACTTGGCTCAGCAATCGTTGGTTATTCTTTGATTTCTCGCGGAGTAACTTGTGATGCTGATAATCTTGTTGACTATCAGTCTGACTCCACAAGCACCCACACGAATTGCTTGATTCAGTTGTTAAAGAGCGGTTGGTTAAGAGCTTTCGTCTCAACCGAGGCGCGCATTCTACAGCAGCCTCATTTGCTGTCAAGTGATTATTTTCAGAAGCTTTCGAAGATTTCTTCAACAACTTCAACCACTTGCGCTTCCGATCTCTCATCAGCGGGAGGCGAATTCTACAGCGTTACACGCTGCTGTCAACACCTCTTTTTCTCCGCTTTCGACCGAGAAGATCGAATCGTTAATAGCGTCAAACAACACGACCCTACCAACTTCTTCTGGGCTTCGATGAACTGAAGCAATCCGCTGCCTTATTCTGCATAACTCTTTGTTTACCAAGGAGTTTTGCGTTTCGACTGCGCCGGAAGTGGGGCGAATTATAGACTTCCAGGATCTGCCGTCAACACTTAATTTGGTTTTTCTATCAAAGTGCCTGCCAACCTTCAAATCCCTCTATATAGAGAAGGTCTCGCTGTCGAATTGAGCAATATATTGCTCAAAGCCAAACGATTAAGCATCATAGCGGCCCCTGATTCTCGACTATGACCTCGGACGAACGCCCCAATGACCACCTCCCCCCGCAGCTTGGCCTCGGCATTGTTTCCTGTCGGCCTGCTGTTGATCGCCATGGCCTCCATCCAGTCCGGAGCCTCACTGGCCAAGAGCATGTTCCCGATTGTCGGCGCCCAGGGCACCACAACCCTGCGCCTGATCTTCGCCAGCGTAATCATGTTGCTCATCCTCCGACCATGGCGCGCCAGGCTGACCGCAAAATCCCTGCGCACCGTGGTCGTTTACGGCATGGCCTTGGGCGGCATGAATTTCCTCTTCTATATGTCCTTGCGCAGCGTTCCCTTGGGCATTGCCGTAGCCCTGGAATTCACCGGACCGCTCGCCGTCGCGATCTACGCGTCGCGCCGAGCGGTAGACTTCCTGTGGATAGCACTGGCGATCATCGGCCTGCTCCTGTTGATTCCCATGGGGGAAGCCAGCAGCGGAATCGACCTGGTCGGCGCGACCTATGCTTTGGGGGCGGGGGCTTGCTGGGCACTCTACATTCTGTTCGGACAGAAAGCAGGCAACGACAACGGCGTCCAGACCGCCGCCCTCGGCGTAATGATCGCTGCCCTGTTTGTGGCGCCCATCGGTATCGTCCATGCCGGCACCGCCTTACTGACCCCGGCATTGATTCCGGTCGCCATCGGTGTCGCGATCCTGTCAACGGCACTTCCCTACACCCTGGAGATGGTAGCGCTGACGCGCCTCCCCGCCCGCACCTTCGGAACACTGATGAGCATTGAGCCTGCTTTCGGCGCACTCTCAGGACTTTTCTTCCTGCAGGAGCACCTATCCCTACCGCAATGGCTGGCCATAAGTTGCATTATCATGGCCTCGGTAGGCGCGACACTGACGATGCGCAATGACTCCAAGCCGCTGGTTCCGGCGGATTGAATCATCAGTGAAAGTTGCTCTGGTATTTGCTGCGTATTTAGGCCATGTTTAAACTGCAAACGAATGTCATTCATGGAGTTTTTCGACAAGGACAGCACGAACGCTACACTCGAGAGCGAGTAGAGCCGGCTTCAAGCATTATGAAGTGGCTATTAAGGATAGGAATGAAGCGAATTTTGATACTGTTAATGGTCGTGGCTATTGCTGGCTGTGCCGCGACTACCAAGACAGAAGTAAAACGCGGCAAAAAAGGGCTGCATATCAACTGTTCCGGCCTGTCTTCTTCCTGGGACCAGTGCTACACCAGTGCAACCAACTCTTGTGGCGCCAAGGGCTACCGGGTTATCGCCAAGTCCGGTGACAATTCCGAGGAGCCAGGGGATTACCCCTTCGGCCTAAACCCTGCCGGCTATACCAGCCGCAGCATGATCGTCATCTGCAAGTGATCTGCTCCGAGCAGTCACCAGCGACTGCTCATACACATGCCTGATACAACGCCGCCCCTTCGCGGCGCTGCAACTGAATTATTGCAGCGCCTGATTTTGCACCAGGTCAAATAGCCGTCGTGCGCACATGCAACCACGCCAACGCAGCACCGCTGAGCAGCGGGCTCAGGCGTTCACGCACCTCGGCGTGGTACGCATTGAACCACTCGCGCTCATCCGCGGTGAGCAGCGACGGCTCCAGGCAACGGGTGTCGATCGGGCACAAGGTCAGGGTTTCAAACGAGAGGAACTCACCAAACTCGGTCTTGCCTGCCTCGCGGTTCAATACCAGGTTCTCGATACGCACACCCCAGCGGCCAGGGCGGTAGGTGCCCGGCTCGATGGAGGTGATCATCCCTGGCTGCATCGCGGTTTGCGGCGCAGTGGCGGCCTGGTAGGCAATCACTTGTGGGCCCTCATGCACATTGAGGAAATAACCTACGCCGTGCCCGGTACCGTGGCCGTAGTCCACGCCTTCAGCCCAGATCGGCGCGCGGGCAATGGAATCCAGCAGCGGCGACAAAATCCCCTTGGGGAAATGCGCACGGGACAGGGCAATCACGCCCTTCAGCACACGGGTGCAGTCACGTTTCTGTTCGTCACTCGGCGTACCGATAGGCACCATCCGCGTGATATCCGTAGTGCCGCCCAAATACTGGCCACCCGAATCGATCAGCAGCAAGCCATCGCCTTCGATCACCGCATGTTCTTCTTCGGTAGCGTGGTAATGCGGCATGGCCCCGTTGGCATTGAATGCCGCGATGGTATTGAAACTCAGCGACACATAATCGAGGCGACGGGTGCGCGCAGCCGTCAGGTGTTCATCGATGGTCAATTCAGTGATGCGTTCACGACCGAGCGCACTGTCCAGCCAGGCGAAGAATTCACACAGCGCCGCGCCGTCCTGTTCCATGGCGCGGCGGATGTGCTCCGCGTCCGCCAGGCTCTTGCGGGATTTGGCCAGCGTGGTCGGGTTCAGCCCTTCGATCAGCTTGACGCCGGCATCCAGGTTTTCCAGCAGACCGGCAGTAACGCGGGCCGGGTCAACCTGCATGCTGGCGCCCGATGGCACCGCACGCAGTGCATCCGCCACGTCGCTGTAGTCGCGCAACGTCACACCATCCTGCGCAAGCACCGCACGCAGGTCAGCGTCGACTTTACTCAGCGCCACAAACAACGTGGCCTGTTGTTGATTGATCAACGCAAACGAAACAAACACCGGATTAAACGAAACATCGCCACCGCGCAGGTTGAACAGCCAGGCGATGTCATCCAGGGTGGCGATGAAGTGCCAGTCGGCGCCCTTCTCTTTCAAACTCGCGCGCAGTGCGGCAAGTTTATCGCCACGGCTCACGGTCGCTTGCGGTGGCAGATGCGGATAGATCGGCTGGCTCGGCAGGCTCGGACGGTCTTTCCAAACTGCATCGAGTACGTCGATATCGGTCCGCAGGCGCGCGCCGCGCTCTGCCAGCCTGGCGCCCAAGGTGCGCGCCGACGCGACAGCCATCACCGCACCGTCCACCGCCACCACACCGCCTTCCGGCGTCTGCTCGGCCAGCCACTCCAGCGGCCCGGGCTGACCCGGTTGCAGCTTGACCAACTCAATGCCACTGCCCTTGAGCTCCTTGGTCGCCTGTTCCCAGTAACGGCTATCGGCCCAGACACCGGCGAAATCCGCAGTGACAATCAGCGTGCCTACCGAACCATGGAACCCCGACAACCATTGGCGCCCCTGCCAGTAACCCGGCAGGTATTCGGACAAATGCGGATCAGCCGACGGCACCAGCAGGGCGTGAATGCCCTCGCGGCGCATCAGTTCGCGGGTATGCGCCAGGCGCTGGGGAACCGTTCCATGGGTCAAGGGCTGCGTACTCATTGTGTCTCCTGCTAACCACTAATAATTGTTATGTGAAAATCAGACGGCCCAGAACGCCGGTGCGCTGGCCAGTGCGGCCTTGATCAATTGCACGGCCTGGTCGATGTCCTGCTCGGTGGTAAACCGGCCCAGGCTCAAACGTATGGTGCGGCCGGCAGAACGTGCGTCAAGGCCCAACGCAAGCAGCACGTGGGAAGGCGCATTGCTGGCGGAGTTGCACGCCGAGGTCGCCGAAAAGGCGATGCCCGCGCTCAACGCAGCAGCGTTGAATTCACCTTCGCTGAACGTAAGGCTGAGGGTGTGAGGAATGCGCTGCGCAGGGCTGCCATTGAGGCGCACGCCACCGAGCGTATCCAACTGCTCCAGCAGGCGCTGACGCAAGGTCATAATGACAGCCTTCTCCTGCGCAAAAGACGCCGCCGCCAGGGCGAACGCCGCGCCCATGCCTGCAATCTGATGGGTGGCCAGGGTACCGGAGCGCAAGCCACCCTCGTGACCGCCGCCGTGAATCTGTGCCGACACTTTCTGTTGCGCCCGGGGTCCGACATACAGCGCGCCAATACCCTTGGGGCCATACAGCTTGTGCGCGGAAAACGACATCAAATCCACCGGCCACTGCGCCAGGTCGATCGCCACCTTGCCCGCGCCCTGCGCCGCGTCGACATGCAACAACGCGCCATGCTCACGCACACGTGCGCCGATGGCGGGGATGTCATTGAGGGTGCCCAGTTCGTTATTCACCAGCATCAGCGATACCAGAAAGGTGTCCTCACGCAATGCTTCGCTGACGGCCTCGGCGCTGATCAATCCGTCGGCGTCCGGCACCAGGTAAGTCACGGCCACACCGGCTTCCTGAAGCTGCCGCGCGGTGTCCAGCGTGGCCTTGTGTTCAATCTGGCTGGTGATGATATGCCCGCCCGCCACGCCACGCGCCTGGGCAACGCCCTTGATCGCGAGGTTGTTGGACTCAGTAGCACCGGAGGTCCAGACGATCTGCTCAGGTTGTGCGCCGACCAGCTCGGCCACCTGGCGACGCGCCTGTTCAACCGTTTGCCGGGCCGCTTGGCCGAACGCATGGGAACTGGACGCGGGGTTACCGAAATTGGCATTGAAGCCAAGACATTCGACCATCACCTGGATGACGCGTTCGTCCACCGGGGTGGTAGCGGCGTAGTCGAAATACAGCGGACGTTTATTCATGACAGTCAAGACTCGCAGAGCAGGTTCCCGAGAGCAGCGTCTCAGGGGCATCGGCCGGAACAGAGGTCGTCAGGTTTACCGGATCGAATGCCATTAAAGAAGGACAACTTTAAGTAAATGTGCGTAGGAACGCTCCTGAAATTCAGCTTAACAGGCTGAAGTCGTGCCATGGCAAACAAAAAGCCCGAGGTTCCTTCAAGGGAAGCCTCGGGCTTTTTGCTGTGCAGTGCCGACTCAACTGGGACGACCATGCAAAACCACGTTGCGCTCGGCGTTCATTTCGCCCTGGCGATCAAATCCGAAGGGCTTCTGTGGCTGGCCGGTCAGTGCGGCGCGCTGCTGTTGATATTCATCAAACGACAAGCCACGACGGCTCAGCGCTTCCAGGGCCAGTTGCTTGCTCTCTTCGGCCGTGTAGGGACGCAATTCTGGCGATGGATGGCTCGCACAGCCGGCGAGTACGGCGCTGACAATCACTAAGCAAACAGCGAGAAATCGGTTCATGGGGTAGCCCTGCAAAGAAGGTTTCAAGTCAATGAACACAGGCTACTCCCGCCGTTGCGCAGTGAAAAATCACCGTCCGTGATAGTCGCTATCGACCACCAAGGCACCCTCGATAGGAAACGTTATATTTCTTTATGGTCTATAAATATGGAAATACGTTCATTTACGGAATAACTGTATCCCTCTATAAATGACTTGCATAGAACCTGCGCTGTTCGCCACGCAACTGTTTGCCAGGCAACAGCCATTCAACAAATCACCAGTCAGACAACAGCAGCATTTTTCAGCAGTGAACCTGCAACCCACGCCAATCAAGGCCTGCACCCGTTGGTACAGCTCTTGCTCAACAGGTTGCACTCCACCTGCTATGAACCACTGTTGATAAAGGAACTGTTCATGACCCGTCCCCTGAATGTCGTTGCCCTCTCCGGCGGAACCTGGCGCCCGTCCCGCACCCTCGTGCTGACCCAAGCCGTACTGGCTGAATTGGCGACCTTGCTGCCGATCCAGACCACCCTGATCGAGCTGGGCGACATTGCCCGGCCACTCGGTGGTGCGCTGTCACGGGATGAGTTGCCCGCCGAGGTCGAAGCCCAACTGGTGGCCATCGAACAGGCCGACCTGCTGATCGTCGCCGCACCGGTCTATCGCGGTTCCTACCCTGGCCTGCTCAAGCATCTGTTTGACCTGGTTGGCCTCAACGCCCTGATCGACACACCGGTATTACTCGCAGCCACCGGCGGCAGCGAGCGCCACGCGCTGGTTCTCGATCACCAACTGCGTCCGCTGTTCAGCTTCTTCCAGGCCCTGACCCTGCCGATCGGGGTGTACGCCACCGAGGCCGACTTCACCGATTACCAAATAACCAGTGAGCCCTTGAAGGGCCGTATACGCCTTGCGGCAGAACGCGCAGCGCCGTTGTTTGCAACGCACTCCCCCTCTCTGCTGAAAATCGCTTAAGGATTGGTCATGGATGTTTTCTGGTTTCTGCCAACGCATGGCGACGGTCATTACCTGGGCACCACCCAAGGTGCACGGCCGGTCACCCTCAATTATCTGAAGCAAGTCGCGCAGGCGGCTGACAGCCTGGGTTACCACGGCGTGTTGATTCCTACCGGCCGCTCGTGCGAAGACTCCTGGGTCATCGCCTCGGCACTGGTGCCGCTGACCGAGCGCCTGCGTTATCTGGTGGCGATTCGCCCGGGTATCATCTCGCCGACCGTTTCTGCGCGTATGGCGGCGACCCTGGATCGCCTGTCCAACGGTCGCCTGCTGATCAATGTGGTCACCGGCGGTGATCCCGACGAGAACCGCGGCGACGGCAGCTTCCTCGACCACAGCGAACGCTACGAAGTCTCCGACGAATTCCTGCAAATTTGGCGCCGGGTATTGCAGGGCGAATCAGTGGACTTCGAAGGCAAACACCTGCGAGTGCAGAACGCCAAGGCGCTTTACCCACCGGTGCAAAAGCCTTATCCACCGTTATATTTCGGCGGTTCCTCGGATGCCGCCCACGACCTCGCCGCCGAACAGGTGGATGTGTACCTGACCTGGGGCGAACCGCCCGCCGCCGTCGCCGAAAAACTCGCAGATGTACGTGAGCGCGCAGCCCGCCACGGGCGTACGGTGAAGTTCGGCATTCGTCTGCACGTGATCGTGCGCGAGACCGAAGAGGACGCGTGGAAAGCCGCCGACAAGCTGATCGAGCACATCAGCGACGAAACTATCGCCGCCGCACAAAAATCCTTCTCGCGCTTTGATTCCGAAGGCCAGCGCCGCATGGCGGCCTTGCATGACGGGCGCCGCGACAACCTGGAAATCGCCCCCAACCTGTGGGCCGGTGTCGGCCTGGTACGCGGCGGTGCCGGTACCGCGCTGGTGGGCAACCCCCGGCAAGTAGCCGAGCGCATCAAGGAATACGCCGACCTGGGCATCGAAAGCTTCATCTTCTCCGGCTACCCGCACCTGGAAGAAGCCTATCGCTTTGCCGAGCTGGTGTTCCCGCTGCTGCCGGAACCCTATGCCAGCCTGGCCGGACGCGGCATCACCAACCTCACTGGCCCGTTCGGCGAAATGATTGCCAACGATGTTCTGCCAGCCAAGGCCTGATCGGCGCAGCGGCGGGAGCGGCATTGGTCGTTCCCGCTTATAAAGAGGAAACCCCGTGACAGCCAAACCCCACAGCGTCCTGCCATCACCGTTGCAGACCGCCAGACTGCTGGCCGCCGAATTCGCCCTCACCGCCGTCGAACGCGACGAGCGCGGTGGCACCCCCAAGACCGAACGTGACGCCCTGCGCCAAAGCGGCCTGCTGGCCCTGAGCATTCCCACCCAATACGGCGGCCTCGGCGCCCGCTGGAGTGACACCCTGGCCATCGTGCGCGAGTTCGCCAAGGTCGACAGCTCCATTGCCCACGTCTTCGGCTTCCACCACCTGATGCTCGCCACCGTGCGCCTGTTCTCGCGGCCGGGCCAATGGCAACCCTGGTTCGAACAGACCGCGCGCAAAAACTGGTTCTGGGGCAATGCCCTCAACCCATTGGACACACGCACCGTGGTCAAGGACTTCGGCGGCTGGCGCGAGTTCTCCGGCAAAAAGAGCTTCTGCTCCGGCGCCAGCGACTCGGAAATGCTGATTGCCTCGGCGGTGGATGAAAGCGCCGGCGGCAAGCTGCTGATCGCCGCCATCCCCAGCGGGCGCAGCGGCATCACCCTGCACAACGACTGGAACAATATCGGCCAGCGCCAGACCGACAGCGGCAGCGCCAGCTTCGAACGGGTGCGCGTCGAGGAGTCGGAATTGCTGCTCGACCCGGGCCCGCTGAGCACGCCTTTTGCCTGCCTGCGCCCGCTGATCGCCCAGTTGACCTTCACCCATATGTTCCTCGGCATCGCCGAAGGTGCCTTCGAAGAAGCGCGCAACTACACGCTCACCGAGACCCGTTCCTGGCACAAGTCCTCAACCGAAGACGTGCGCCAGGACCCTTACGTACTGCATCACTACGGCGAATTCTGGGTGGCCCTGGAGGGTGTGCGCCTGTTGGTGGAACGCGCTGCCGAGCTGCTCGACCAGGCATGGGCAAAAGGCCCCAACCTCAGCGAAAACGAACGCGGTCAACTGGCGATTGCCATTGCGACCGCCAAGGTCGCCGCCACCCGCCAAGGCCTGGACCTGTGCAGCCGCCTGTTTGAAGTCACCGGCGCGCGCTCCACCCACGCATCCCTGCGCCTGGATCGTCATTGGCGCAACCTGCGCACACAAACCCTGCACGACCCGGTGGATTACAAGCTCCACGAACTGGGGGACTGGGCGTTGAACCAATCCCTGCCGATTCCGACGTTCTACTCATAAAAAGAGGTGCCCATGCAGCTTCTAACCTTACCGCCCTCGCCCGCCCTTGCGACGTCGATCCGCGCCACGGCCCAGGTCTTCGAAGACCCGAAATCCAGGGCGCTGCTCGACCATATCCAGCAAGTGGCGCCCAGCGAAGCCAGCGTGCTGATCATCGGCGAGACCGGTACCGGTAAAGAGCTGGTGGCGCGCCACATCCACAACCTCAGCGCGCGGCGCAACCGGCCGTTCGTGGCGGTTAACTGCGGCGCGTTCTCCGAGTCCCTGGTGGAAGCCGAGCTGTTCGGCCATGAAAAAGGCGCGTTTACCGGCGCCCTCAGCGCCAAGGCCGGCTGGTTCGAAGAGGCAGATGGTGGCACCTTGTTCCTCGATGAAATCGGCGATTTGCCGATGCCCATCCAGGTCAAGCTGCTGCGCGTCCTACAGGAACGCGAAGTGGTGCGCCTGGGGTCGCGTAAGAGCATTCCGATCGATGTGCGCGTACTGGCCGCCACCAACGTGCAACTGGAAAAGGCCATCAACGCCGGGCATTTCCGCGAAGACCTCTACTATCGCCTAGACGTCGTCAGCCTCGAGCTCAGCCCCCTGCGCGAGCGCCCCGGCGATATCCTGCCGCTGACCCGGCATTTTATCGAAGCCTACAGCCAGCGCCTGGGCTACGGCCCGATCACCATCAGCCGCGAGGCCGAACACAAGCTAAAGAGCTACAGCTGGCCGGGCAACATCCGCGAGCTGGAAAACGTGATTCACCACACCCTGCTGATCTGCCGTAACGGCGTGATCGAACGCGACGACCTGCGCCTGTCGAACATGCGCATCGAGCGCCAGGACGACAGTCAGCACGGCACCGACAACAGCGCCGAGGCCTTGCTGGAGCGCGCGTTTCAAAAGCTCTTCGAAGAACAGGCCGGCGCCCTGCACGAAAAGGTCGAAGACGCGCTATTGCGCGCCGCCTACCGCTTCAGCCATTACAACCAGGTGCACACCGCCAACTTGCTGGGCCTGAGCCGCAACGTCACGCGCACGCGCCTGATCAAGATCGGCGAGTTGGCGGTGAACAAGCGCCGGCCGGGGGAAAACGTGCAGGGCGAGCGCATGCTGCACCTATCCATTTAGGCGACAGTGCAACGCGTTGTCATGGCTGCGCTCGAAACTGCGCAGTACCTGGAACGAACCGAAGGTCACGGCCGTGGCCTGGTGGGCGCGAATCAGCGTCCAGAAATCTTCCTCGCCGTGCTCAAAGCATTGGAACGCCGCTTCGCCGTCCTCGCGGGAGCGCCATTGCAGGTAATTGAGCACACGCCGCCCGTCTTCGCTGACCTGCACACTCGCGTTGATAAAGCCGCCATGGCCCTCGGCCAGGCGTTCACTTTGGGTGGACAAGGCCGCCACCAGCGCCACTTGTTGCTGGGGTTCGATATGAAACTCGATCAGTTGAGTGAAACTGCGATTTTTCTCTGATACCTGCATGAACACTCCCCTTTCTCTGTAGGCAGAATCTGGTGATTCGATACCACGCAGGGTAAAACCTCTAGTTAAGTCAAGGTCAAGCGCTTAATTGGAGTGTTTATGGTTACCAAAGAGCTCACCGTCGGCCAACTGGCAGCCCGTAGCGGTGTAGCTGTTACGGCCCTGCACTTCTACGAAACCAAGGGGCTGATCAAGAGTCATCGCAATGCCGGCAATCAACGACGCTATCCACGGGATGTACTGCGCCGGGTGGTGGTGATCAAGATCGCCCAACGCCTGGGAATTCCACTGGCAACGATTGGCGAGGCGTTGCAGACGTTGCCGGAAGGACGCACGCCCAACGCTCAGGATTGGGAGCGGTTGTCCGCGCTGTGGCGGGAAGACCTCGATGAGCGCATCCATAAGCTGATGCTGCTGCGGGACAAACTCACCGGTTGTATTGGGTGTGGATGCTTGTCGCTGGACGCGTGCCCGTTGCGCAACCCGGATGACCAGCTCGGTGGGCGCGGGCCGGGGGCGCAATTGCTGGAGCCCGGCTGCCCCCCCTCGTCGGGGCCCTCGGAGCCCTTGATGGGCGTGGCCTATAGTGAAGAGGCCGTGCCTCCACAACCACAATCAAGGAGAACGAAATGAGCGTTAAACCCATTCCCGAGGGTTATCACAGTGTCACGCCCTATATGGGCATCGACAAAGCCTCAGAGGCTATCGAGTTTTACAAAAAAGCCTTCGGCGCCACCCAGATCATGCGCCTGGACATGCCCGATGGCAGGGTCGGCCATGCCGAGCTGCGCATTGGTGATTCGGCGATCATGCTGGGCACGCCCTGTGATCAGATGTCCCTGAGCAATCCGACTGAAAGCACCAGTGTCGCCTTGCATCTGTACGTGAACGACGTAGACGCACAGTTCAAACAAGCCGTCGCAGCGGGCGCCAGCGTGGTGTCCGAACCAGAGGACCGGTTCTATGGCGACCGTTCGGGCAGCGTGAAGGATCCATACGGTCACCTTTGGTACCTCGCCACCCGCAAGGAAGACCTCAGCGAAGAACAGATCCGTCAGCGCGCCATGGAAATGTTCAAGCAAGGCTGAGCATCGGGGGCGGTTCGCCGGCTCCTACCCCACTTCATGAATACCCCCACGCCGTGAAAACCCGCTGGATGTGAACCTGAAACATTTTCTTTCATATCCACCTTGGGGATTTCTCATTCTCATCCGTCTTAACTTAGATACAGCCTGTCGCGTCAGCAAAAGCTACGACTGGCCTTTTCCGGGCCTCCCTCGCCCTCCCCTGATCAAGACCCTCTTTCACATGTCGAAGAAGTCACGCTCAAAACTCTGGTTTCTCGTCCATAGCTGGCTGGCCTTGCCCATCTGGTTCTTTGTACTGATTGTCTGCGTCACCGGCACCCTGGCGGTGGTCAGCCAGGAAATCGTGTGGCTGGCCAATCCGGACATCCGTGCGAGCAAGCCGTCGGATGATGCCGAGCCGCTGAGCTACGACCAGGTGATCAGCGCCATCAAGCGGGCCGAACCCCAGGTCATCGTGCAGTCTCTCAGTCGTCCGGATGAATCGCACTTTGCCCTGAGTGTCGACCTCAGCTACCCGGACGGGCGCTCGGTAGAGGTCTACGTCAATCCGTACACCGGGGCGATCCAAGGCATCAGCCCGTCGTTCAACTTCCGTCAGTTCACCCGCGCCCTGCACGGCTGGTGGCTGGTGCCGTTTACCAATGGCTTCAGCTGGGGCTGGTACCTGGTGTCGCTGCTCGGCTTGCCGCTGCTGGCCTCACTGGTCACCGGCCTGGTGGTGTACAAGCGCTTCTGGAAAGGTTTTTTCAAGCCGACCCTGCGTATCCGCCACGGCGCGCGGATTTTCTGGGGCGACTTCCACCGCCTGAGCGGTATCTGGTCGATCTGGTTTATTGCGGTGATTTCCATCACTGGCACTTGGTTCCTGATCCAGGCAATCCTGGGTGACAACCAGATCTCCATCTCCAGCGAGCCCATCGTCCCGGTGATCGCCCGCGAAAAAGTCCCAACCTCAGCCCCCGGCGTGCCTGCGCCGATGATTCCCGTGGATGAGGCGATCGCGATCGCCACCCAACGTATCCCGGGGCTGGAGGCGAGCTTCGTGAGCCTGCCGCTCAATGCCTACAGCCACCTGCAAATCGGCGGGCGGGGCTGGTACCCGCTGATGTTCCAGACCGCTCAGATCAACCCATATGACGGTGAAATCGCCTCGTCGCACCTGCTGTCCGACCGCACCAAGCTGGAGTTCGTCACCGAATCCATGCGCCCCCTGCACACCGGCGACTTCGGTGGCATCTGGATCAAGCTGATCTGGGCGTTCTTCGGCCTGGTGCTGAGCATGATGGTCTTGAGCGGCCTGTTGATCTGGACCAAGCGCACGGCCCTGGCCACCCTCAACGCTCTCAAGCGCGAAGCCAAGACACAACGTGCGCCGGCACCCATTCCGGCCATGCAGGCTGAAACCTCGGAGGCCAAGCCATGAGCAAGTCCGCCAACGCTACCCCGCCTTCGCCGTTGCGGGCCTTCTGGCTGAAATGGCGTTTCCACATCAACGTCCTGCTGTTGCTGGTACCGCTGGGCTTCATGCCCAAGTACTTCGCCGATGCCGCGCTGTTTCGCGGCGACACCGGCATCGGCGAGCGGGTGGCCGGGGACGTACAGGTCGGACCCTGGAGCCTCACGCTGGCCGAATTCCGCAATGAAGGCCCGCGCCCCGACCCGGCCGGCCCGATGAAGTTCTTCAACGCCGCCCTCTGCGCCACCTGCGCCGACCAGGTCAAGGCCACCTACCTGCGCATCGGCAAGCCGCGCAGCCTGCGTGCCGCCGGGGTGATCTTCTTCGGCACCCCGTACCGCATGGGTGCGGGCCTGCCCGTGCCGGAACGTACCCCCGTCGATGCCGAACTGTGGGTCACCATGGAAGGTTGGGACGGCACCATGCACCAGGGTTCCATCCCGCTGAGCCAGGCCTCGCCTGCCACCATTGCCTGGCTGAACAAGCAAGGAGTCAAACCATGACGTTCAAGCGCCTGTCCCGCGCCGCGCTGTTGCTGTGCGCCGGTTTCAGTACCACCGTCCTTGCCCACAACCCAATGTGCGAATGCAAGGAAATCCCCGGCGAGCAGATCCAGTGCAAAGGCGGTTTCTCCGACGGCAGCGGTGCCCCCGGCGTGACCCTGGATGTGATCGGCTATGACGAAACCATCCTGGTGCCCGGCAAGCTCGGCCAGGACTCCACCCTGACCTTCAAGAAGCCGTCCGCCGAGTTCTACGTGCTGTTTGATGCAGGCCCCGGTCACGTAGTGGAAATCGACCAAGCGGATATCCAGCCTCAATGAGTACGACACAGGTTGTTCGCCCCGCCGGTGCCGGCCACGAAACCCTCTACGTGCTGCTGCTGTGCCTGATCATCCTCGCGGTGGCCGGTACGGTGGTGGCGCTGCATGGTGAAACCCAGGCAGTCGCGGCGCTGCCCCGCCATCAACTGGATGCCCGCCGCGACCTGAGCGCCGCCGAACAAGGCATCTACGCCGACCTGCGGGTCACGCTGGATGAAATCCACTTGCTGCAGCAGGAGCAAAGCGCCCTGCCCACCCCCGAGCAACTGGCCGAAGAAGGCTTCGCGCCCTTTGCCCAGGACGCCAGTTCGGTCAGCCGCGGCGACCATCGCTGGCAGTTGTTGGGGAACTCGGCCTACTTGGGACTGAGCCAGACGCCGACCACCAGCGGTTCACTGCTGATGCGCGTACAGGGCAGCGAGCCGGATATCTGGCTCAACCGCAGCACACACCTGGCCGCCCCCTCCGACCTCACTGACCAGGCGCTGATCGCAGCCGGCTGGCAGCAGGTGGTCGCGCAATTCGACGCCGGCGTCACCCGCCAGCACCGTCACTGAACGAGAAGACCGATTGCCCATGTCTATTTCATCGCCCCTGTTGCGCGTGTTTCTGGTTGGCCTGTTCAGCCTGATACTCGCTCCCCTCGCGAATGCCGAGGCCGCCAAACGCCTGCGTATCGGCATCACCCTGCACCCTTATTACAGCTACGTGGCCAATATCGTCGGCGACAAGGCCGAAGTGGTGCCACTGATCCCGGCCGGCTTCAACCCCCACGCCTACGAGCCACGTGCCGAAGACATCAAGCGCATCGGCACCCTGGATGTGATCGTGCTCAACGGCGTCGGCCATGACGATTTCGCCGACCGCATGATCGCCACCAGCGAGCGCCCGGACATTCCGGTGATCGAAGCCAACGCCAACGTGCCGCTGCTGGCGGCCACCGGCAACGCCGCGCGCGGTGCCGGCAAGGTGGTCAACCCGCACACCTTCCTGTCGATCAGTGCGTCGATTGCCCAGGTCAACAACATCGCCCGCGAGCTGGGCAAGCTCGACCCGGACAACGCCAAGACCTACACCCAGAACGCCCGCGCCTACGGCAAACGCCTGCGGCAGATGCGCGCCGATGCCCTGGCCAAGTTGACCGGCGCACCCAACCCGGACCTGCGCGTCGCCACCGTGCACGCGGCCTACGATTACCTGCTGCGCGAGTTCGGCCTGGAAGTCACGGCCGTGGTCGAGCCGGCCCACGGGATCGAGCCGAGCCCCAGCCAGTTGAAGAAGACCATCGACGAACTGCGCGCCCTGGACGTGAAGGTGATCTTCTCGGAGATGGATTTCCCGTCCACTTACGTCGACACCATCCAGCGTGAATCCGGGGTCAAGCTGTACCCGCTGTCGCATATTTCCTACGGCGAATACAGCGCTGAAAAATACGAAGTGGAAATGACCGGCAACCTCAACACCGTGGTGCGGGCGATTCAGGAGTCGGGGGCATGACCGCAGCGCAGCAACTTAAGGTCGCCAGCGTCGGCCCGACCCTCGACTTCGACCAGGTGTCCCTGACCCTGGGCCGCACCGTGATCCTCGACGACGTGAGCTTCCAGGTGCGGCCGGGCAGCATCCATGCGCTGGTGGGGCCGAATGGCGGCGGCAAAAGCTCGCTGATCAAGACCCTGCTGGGGCAAACACCGCATCAGGGGCAACTGAGCCTGCAGTGGCCGGGCACGCCCGGCACCATCGGCTATGTGCCCCAGGCGCTGGAGTTCGACCGGGGCCTGCCAATGACGGTCGACGATTTCATGGCCGCCATGTGCCAGCGGCGCCCGGCGTTCCTGGGTTTGTCCAAACATTACGCCGCCGCGATTGGCGAGGCGCTGGAACGGGTCGGCATGCAGGACAAGCGCAAGCGGCGCATGGGCGCGCTGTCCGGCGGTGAGCGCCAGCGTGTGTTGTTGGCCCAAGGGTTGATTCCGGCGCCGCAACTGCTGGTACTGGATGAACCGATGTCGGCCCTCGATGAGGCCGGTATCCAGGTGTTCGAACGCCTGCTCAATGACTGGCGCCTGGCCGGGATCACCGTGCTGTGGATCGAGCACGACCTGGAAGCCGTGGGCCGCCTGGCCGACCGCGTCACCGGCCTGAACCGCCGCCTGCTGTTCGACGCCACGCCGAAAGAGGCGCTGACCCCGGAGCGCCTGCTGACCCTGTTCTCTACCCATCCTCGGAGCCCGGCGCCATGAGTTATGAAGCGTTTCGCCTGATGGTCCAGGGCTGGGCCTCGTCCGGTTACCTGCCGGAGGCACTGGCCTATGGTTTTGTGGTCAACGCCCTGCTCGCCGGCCTGCTGATCGGCCCGGTGCTGGGCGGCCTGGGCACGCTGGTGGTGGTCAAGCGCTTTGCGTTTTTCTCCGAAGCGGTCGGCCATGCCGCACTGACCGGCGTGGCCGTGGGCATCCTCCTGGGTGAGCCCTACACCGGGCCCTATGGCAGCCTGTTCGGTTACTGCCTGTTGTTCGGCATCCTGCTCAACTACTTGCGCAACCGCACCGGCCTGGCGCCGGATACCTTGATCGGCGTGTTCCTGTCGGTGTCCTTGGCATTGGGCGCCAGCCTGCTGCTGATCCTGGCGGGCAAGATCAACGTGCATATCCTCGAAAACGTGCTGTTCGGCTCGGTGCTGACGGTCAACGGCAACGATTTGCTGGTACTGGCGATTGTCGGCGCCCTGGTGATGGCCCTCGCGCTGCCGCTGTACAACCGCATCATGCTCGCCAGCTTCAACCCGCAATTGGCGGCGGTGCGTGGTGTGGCGGTGAAGACCCTGGACTACCTGTTCGTGATCCTGGTGACGCTGATCACCGTGGCGGCAGTCAAGGTCATCGGCGCCATCCTGGTGGGCGCGCTGCTGGTGATCCCGGCTGCAGCGGCACGCCTGCTGAGCCAGTCGCTCAAAGGCTTCTTCTGGATCTCGGTGGTGATCGCCACCGTCAGCACCCTGTGCGGGATCCTGTTGCCGATCATCTTCGACCTGCCCATCCCCTCCGGTGCCGCGATCATCCTGATGGCCGGTATCGCTTTCGCCCTTGCCGCCGTCGCGCGGGGCACCGTGCCCAGCCTTAAAGGGAACCTTGGATAATGCGCTCCGTTCTTCAACCTCTGGCCCTGGCCATCGCTTGCCTGATCACCACGCCGCTGATGGCGGCCGACGTGGGCAAACCTGCTGCTCACGCGGCCAAACCGGTCAAAGTCCTGGCCTCGCTGCCGATCACCTATGGCCTGGCGCAGGTGCTGCTCAAGGGCACCGACGTGCAGCTCGAGCGCGCCGCGCCGGCCAACCTGCCGGGCTCGCGGCAGGTGTCGTACTTCACCGGCCGTGGCGCGCCGGCACTGAACAGCCTGGCCCAGGACGCCGACGCCGCCATCGGCGTGCGCTCGCTGTGGGCCGATGACCCGCTCTACCCCGTGGCACGGCGCAGCAATATCCGCATCGTCGAAATCGATGCGGCACGCCCGGTGGATGGCGGCCTGCCGGGCATCGCCGTGCAACCTGGCGTCGCCGATGGCTTGAACAGCCAGCCGTGGCAATCGAGCAACAACCTGGGGCGCATGGCCGATGTCCTGGCCGCCGACCTGAGCCGCCTGGCACCGGGCGCCAAGGCGAAGATCGACGCCAACCTGGCCGCCCTCAAGCAACGCCTGCTCAAGCTCAGCGCCGACAGCGAGGCGCGACTGGCCAAGGCGGACAACCTGAGCGTGGTCAGTTTGAGCGATCACTTTGCCTATCTGATCAGCAGTTTGAATCTGGAACTGCTCAGCACCGATGCCCGGCCCGACGCCGATTGGACGCCTGAGGCGTTACAGAAGCTCAGTGCCGAGCTGAAGGACAACGACGTGGCCGTGGTGCTGCATCATCGCCAGCCGAGTGATGCAGTGAAAGCCGCCATCACGGCAGGCGGTTCAACGCTGCTGGTGTTGAACGTCGACGGCGCGGACCCGGTATCGGAGCTGGAAACCAATGTGGACCAGGTGATCAAGGCACTCACGGTGCACTCACTGTAGGAGCGAGCTTGCTCGCGAAAAACTTGAGGGCGTTGCGGGGAGCCAGGTCTCCCGCGTCATCGTTGACATCTTTCGCGAGCAAGCTCGCTCCTACAGGAAGCCCCCCGATCACACCACATCGACGCCGACATGAATCGCATCATGCCGCCAGAATTCCAGGTCGCAGTCGATCAAGCGCTGGTGCTGGTCATAATTGACCCGGGCGATCCGCAAGCCCGGGCTGCCCACCGACACGCGCAATGCCGCCGCCGCTTCCACCGGCAAAGAGGTCGGCACGATCTCGAAGCGCACCCGCCCGTAATGCAAGTCGTACTTGCGCGCATACAACTCGGTCATCGACTGATTCAGGTCGCACTCAAGAATCCCCGGGAAATACTGCGGGTTCAGGTAGTGCTCCACATACAACACCAGCCGCCCGTCAATCCGCCGTCCCCGGCAAATCTGGATCACCCTGGACAACGCCGGCAGCTGCAACCACGCACACACCGCGGCCGAGGCCGGCTGCAGCCGCGCACTGATCACTTCGGTGGATGCCACCCGCCCCTGGTCGTTGACCATGGCGTGAAAGTGGCTGCGCTGCATCAGGTTGTAGGCCAGGCGTGGCGGCGAAACGAACCAGCCCCGGCGCTCCTCGCGATAAATCTGCCCTTGGGCCTCCAGTTGTAACAAGGCTTCCCGCACGGTAATTCGAGTGGTACCAAACAACTCGCTGAGCTTGCGCTCGGCGGGCAGCTTGCTTGCAGGCGGCAACAGGCCGTGGTCGATCTGCTCTTGCAGCGCCAGCCCGATGGATGTCACCGCCTTGATTGCCTCATCACGCATCAATGTTACCTATCTGGACTAGACCAGCACTGTTCAGGTGCACAAACCGCTGCATAAGTGGGCTTGCATGACTGCTTGCCAGCCTAGGCACTCCTGATGACCGACAGATGACAGTCCCTGCCCCGTCCCTGCACCACACCCTGCAATACATCGGCCAAGTCCAGTCGCTGCGGGCATTTGAGCATGGTCTACGCTAAGTCTGCGCCGAGCGACATCAAGGCTATGAAAACGACATCGACATGAAACTGTCATCCATCGCGTCTAGATTGGCTCAGGTATTGCTCTGACCTAGACCAACAACACCGTAGAAAACACCGCCGCGTTGAAAACGCCCAAAGGAGCTTCGGATGAAACAGCTTTTCCTGGCATCACTGTTAGGCTCGACCATTGCCATGTGCACCGCCGCCATGGCCGCTGATACCGATCTAAAAACCTTGGAAGCCGCCGCGAAGGCGGAAGGTGCCGTCAACAGCGTCGGCATGCCCGATGACTGGGCCAACTGGAAAGGCACCTGGGAAGACCTGGCCAAGACCTACGGCCTCAAGCACATCGACACCGACATGAGTTCGGCCCAGGAAATCGCCAAGTTCAAGGCCGAAAAAGACAACGCCAGCGCCGACATCGGCGACGTAGGCGCCGCCTTCGGCCCGATCGCGGTGAAGCAGGAAGTGACCCAGCCGTACAAGCCGTCCAACTGGGCTTCGGTGCCGGATTGGGCGAAAGACAAGGACGGTCATTGGGCCCTGGCCTACACCGGCACCATCGCGTTCATCGTCAACAAGAAGCTGCTGCACGGTTCCGAAGTCCCTACCAGTTGGGCGGACCTGCAAACCGGCAAATACAAAGTCTCGGTGGGTGACGTGAGCACTGCGGCCCAGGCCTCCAACGCCGTACTCGCCGCCGCCATCGCCAATAAAGGCGATGAAAAGAACATCGCCCCCGGCCTGCAATTCTTCACCAAGATCGCCCAGCAAGGTCGCCTCGGCCTGTCCAACCCGACCATCGCCACCATGGAAAAAGGCGAAGTCGAAGTGGGTATCGTCTGGGACTTCAACGGCCTGAGCTACAAAGCCAAGATGGCCAACCCGGATGACTACGTGGTGCTGATCCCATCGGACGGCTCGGTGAAATCCGGCTATACCACCATCATCAACAAATACGCCAAGCACCCGAACGCCGCCAAGCTGACCCGCGAATACATCTTCAGCGACGCCGGCCAACTCAACCTGGCCCGTGGCAACGCACGTCCGATCCGTGCTGAAACCGACCTGAAGCTGCCGGCCGACATCGCCAAGAACCTGATCCCGGGCGAGCAGTACACCAAGGCCAACCCGCAGCCGATCAAGGATGCCGATGCGTGGGAAGCGACTTCCAAGAAGCTGCCACAGTTGTGGAACGAGCAGGTCATCGTAGAAATGAAGTAAGCCTGTCGCCCACATTGGAAATCCACTGGAGATCCAATGTGGGAGGGGGCTTGCCCTAATGCCAGTCAGTTAAGGCTTTTTGTAGGAGCGAGCTTGCTCGCGAAAAACTCACAGGCGCCGCGTTCATTCAGGAAGCACGCGTTATCGTTGACGTTTTTCGCGAGCAAGCTCGCTCCTACAGGAGGCGATGTACGCTTAACTGACTGGCATTAGGGCTTGCCCCCTCCCACACTTTTGACCTCGTTCCTCCAGGGGAATTGAGTCAAGTCTATTGCTGCGGAGCGCTCTCCCCCATGAAGCACACTGTCATCCTTGTCGTGCTCGACGGCCTGAACTTCGAGGTTGCCCGGCACGCCATGGGACACTTGCAGGCCTATGTCGGCGCAGGACGCGCGGCCCTCTACAAGCTGGAATGTGAACTGCCCGCCCTGTCCCGCCCGCTGTACGAATGCATCCTCACCGGCGTGCCACCGATCCACAGCGGTATCGTGCACAACCAAGTCTCGCGCCTGTCCAACCAGCGCAGCATTTTCCATTACGCCACCGACGCCGGCCTTACCACCGCAGCGGCGGCTTACCATTGGGTCAGCGAGTTGTATAACCGCACGCCCTTTCTCGCCGCACGGGATCGTCATACCGACGACAAGACGCTGGCGATCCAGCACGGGCATTTCTACTGGAATGACCACTACCCGGATTCCCACCTGTTTGCCGACGCCGAAAGCCTGCGGCTCAAGCACGCGCCGGACTTCATGGTGGTGCACCCGATGAACATCGACGACGCCGGCCACAAACACGGCCTCGACACGCCGCAGTACCGCAACAGCGCACGCTCGGCCGACATCATCCTGGCCGACTACCTGCAAGCCTGGCTCGATGCCGGCTACCAGGTGCTGGTGACCGCCGACCACGGCATGAACAACGACCGCTCCCACAACGGCCTGCTGCCGGAAGAACGGGAAGTGCCACTGTTCGTGCTCGGCGATGCCTTCAGCCTGGACACCCACGCCGCACCGAAACAAACCGAGCTGTGCGGCACGGTCTGCGAACTGCTGGGCGTACCCCACGACAAACCTGTGTGCCGGGAGTTACTGAAGTGAGTTCAATATCCCGTGGCAAATGGCTGGCACTCCTGTGCCTGGTGCCTTTCGCGCTGTTCTTTATCGTGTTCGAAATCGCCCCGCTGGTATGGGTGCTGATCAATAGCCTGCAGACCGAAGACACTGGCTGGGGCCTGGACAACTTCACGCGCATCTTCAGTTCGAAGTTCTACCTGCAAGCCATCCAGTTCAGCCTGGAGATCAGCTTCTACTCGAGCATCTTCGGCATCATCATCGCCACGCTGGGCAGTTATTCCCTGCGCCGGGTGGATTCGCCGCTGCGCAACTTCGTCACCGCCTTCGCCAACATGACCAGCAACTTCGCCGGCGTGCCCCTGGCCTTCGCGTTCATCATCCTGCTGGGGTTCAACGGCAGCATCACCATCATGCTCAAGCAGGCCGGGATCATTCAGGACTTCAACCTGTACTCCAAGACCGGCCTGATCATCCTCTATACCTACTTCCAGATCCCCCTCGGCGTGTTGCTGCTCTACCCAGCCTTCGACGCACTGCGTGAAGACTGGCGTGAGTCGGCGGCCCTGCTCGGCGCCAATGGCTGGCAGTTCTGGCGACATATCGGCTTGCCGGTGCTCACCCCGGCGCTACTGGGCACGTTCGTGATCCTGCTGGCCAATGCCCTGGGTGCCTACGCGACGGTCTACGCCCTGACCACCGGGAACTTCAACGTGCTGCCGATTCGTATCGCCGGCCTCGTGTCGGGGGATGTATCCCTCGATCCAAACATGGCCAGCGCACTGGCCGTGGTGCTGGTTGCGCTGATGACCGTGGTCACAGTGGTGCATCAACTGCTGCTCAAGAGGAGCTACCATGTCTCGCGCTGAAGCCGGCCCGGCCTCCCTCTACCACCGCGTGGTGGTGTACCTGTTGTTCGCGATCCTGGTGCTGCCGCTGATCGGCACCTTCGTCTACTCCATTGCGAGCAGTTGGTCGGCAACCATTCTGCCGGCGGGCTTCACGGTGAAGTGGTATGTGCAGCTGTGGAGCGACCCACGCTTCCTGATGGCCTTCGGGCAATCGTTGCTGGTGTGCGTGGGTGCGTTGATCCTGTCGGTGGTGTTGATTCTGCCGCTGTTGTTCGTGGTGCATTACCACTTTCCCAGGCTCGACGCCTTGATGAACATCCTGATCCTGCTGCCCTTCGCGGTACCGCCGGTGGTGTCGTCGGTGGGCCTTCTGCAACTGTACGGTTCCGGGCCGTTGGCGATGGTGGGCACGCCGTGGATCCTGATCGGCTGCTACTTCACCGTGGCGCTGCCATTCATGTACCGGGCGATCACCAACAACCTGCAAGCCATCAACCTGCGCGACCTGATGGACGCCTCGCAACTGCTTGGCGCCAGTACTTGGCAGGCGGCGATCTTCGTGGTGCTGCCCAACCTGCGCAAAGGTTTGATGGTGGCGCTGCTGCTGTCGTTCTCGTTCCTGTTCGGTGAATTCGTGTTCGCCAATATCCTCGTGGGTACCCGCTACGAGACCCTGCAGGTGTACCTGAACAACATGCGCAACAGCAGCGGCCACTTCACCAGCGCCGTCGTGATTTCCTATTTCTTCTTTGTGCTGGTGCTGACCTGGGCCGCCAATACCTTGAACAAGGACAAAAGCCAATGAGCTTCGTCAGCGTCCAACATCTGCAAAAAGGCTACGCCGGCACCCCGGTGTTCAGTGACATCAACTGCGAAATCGCCAAGGGTGAGTTCGTCACCCTGCTCGGCCCATCCGGTTGCGGCAAGTCCACCCTGCTGCGCTGCATCGCCGGCCTGACCGCAGTGGACAGTGGGAAAATCCTGCTGGACGGCCAGGACATCGTTCCGCTGAGCCCACAGAAACGCAACATCGGCATGGTGTTCCAGAGCTATGCGCTGTTCCCCAACATGACCGTGGAACAGAACGTCGCCTTCGGCCTGCGCATGCAAAAGGTCAACGCCGATGACAGCCACAAGCGCGTGCAGGAAGTGCTGCAACTGGTGGAACTCAAGGACCTGGCCGGCCGCTACCCGCACCAGATGTCCGGCGGCCAGTGCCAGCGGGTGGCCCTGGCCCGCTCCCTGGTCACCCGCCCGCGCCTGTTGCTGCTGGATGAGCCGCTGTCGGCGCTGGATGCACGGATTCGCAAGCACCTGCGCGAACAGATCCGCCAGATCCAGCGCGAACTGGGGTTGACCACGATCTTCGTGACCCATGACCAGGAAGAAGCCCTGACCATGTCGGACCGGATCTTCCTGATGAACCAGGGCAAGATCGTGCAAAGCGGCGATGCCGAGACCCTCTACACCGCACCGGTGGATGTATTCGCCGCCGGTTTCATCGGCAACTACAACCTGCTGGACGCCGACAAGGCCAGCCAGTTGCTGCAACGCCCGATCAGCGGGCGCATCGCGATTCGCCCGGAGGCCATCGAACTGAGCCGCAGCGGCGAACTCGACGCGCTGGTGCGCAGCCATAGCCTGCTGGGCAACGTGATTCGCTACCGCATCGAAGCCCGTGGCGTGGAATTGGTGGTGGACGTGCTAAACCGCTCGGCGGACGATCTGCACCCGGACGGCCAGCGCCTGGCACTTTCCATCGACCCCAGTGCGCTGTGTGAAGTAGCCTGAGCAGCAGTGAATCTTGAGAGAGCGTAACGGATGGCATTGGTAATTTTTGATTTGGACGACACCCTGATCCATGGCGACTGCGCCACCCTCTGGAGCGAACAGATGGGGCGCCTGGGCTGGGTCGACCCGGCGTCGTTCATGGGCAGGAACAACGAGCTGATGGACGCCTACAGCCGCGGCGAGCTGGCCATGGAAGACTTCATGGACTTCAGCCTGGAGCCGATGATCGGCCGCACCCCGGAGGAAATCGAGCACCTGGTGGAGCCCTGGGTCGAGGATGTGATTGAACCGCTGATCTACAGCGACGCCACCAGGACCATCGCCCGCCACCGCGCCAACGGCGACCGGATCCTGGTGATCTCCGCCTCGGGGACTCACCTGGTGAAACCGATTGCGGCGCGTATCGGCATTGATGAGGTGCTGGGGATTGAGCTGGAAGTGAGTCATGGCGTGTACAGCGGCCGTACCGTGGGGGTACTGACCTACCGCGAAGGCAAGATCACGCGCTTGCTGGAATGGCTGGAACAGGAAGGTGAATCGCTGGACGGCGCGTATTTCTATTCGGATTCGCGCAATGACTTGCCGTTGTTGCTGAAGGTGGAGCACCCGCAGGTGGTGAACCCGGACCCGGTGTTGCGCGCCCACGCCGAAAAATCCGGCTGGCCAATCCACCACTGGGTCTGAGACCGCCTATCCCGACTTGAAATCCAATCAAAGGTGGGAGGGGCGGTGCGACGATTCGACTTGCCCCCTCCCACATCGACCCTATTCCAATCCGGGATCAGGTCAGGCTCTCGTCAATTACCAACACCAGCTTCCCGGCGATCTGGTTAGTCGCCAGCTCCGCAAACGCCGCCTCGGCATCCTTGATCGGGAACGTCCTGGCCAATTGCGGGCTCAGGCGACCTTCGGCAAACAACGGCCATACATGCTGGCTCAGGTCGCTGAACAGGTCGGCCTTGAACTGATCGTCACGGCTGCGCAGGGTCGAACCCAGCAGTTGCACACGCTTGGCCAGCACCTGGGCCAGGTCCAGTTGCGCCTCGCGGCCGCCCATCAAGCCGATCAACACCCAGCGACCGTCCAGCGCCAGCAGCTTGAGGTCCAGCGCGGCGTAGTTGCCGCCGACCGGATCGAGGATCACATCGAATGGCCCGAAATCCCGCAGCCCTTCGATACCGTCAGTGCGTACTACGCCGCCCTGGGCGCCCAGGTCTTCACAGTAGGCCAGGCGCTGCGCCGAGCCGACGCTGACCCAGCACGGGCTGCCAAATGCCTTGCACAGCTGGATGGCCGCCGAGCCCACGCCACTGGCGCCGGCGTGCAGCAACACTTTCTCACCGGGCTTGAGGCCCGCCAGTTGGAACAGATTGAGCCACGCAGTGCTGTACACCTCCGGCAGCGCCGCCGCTTCAATCAGCGACAAACCTTCCGGCACCGGCAGCACATGACGTGCATCCACCACCACTTCTTCGGCCATGCCGCCACCGGCCAGCAACGCACAGACGCGATCGCCCACCTGCCAGGACGAACCCGGGCCCACTTCACTGATCACCCCGGAACACTCAAGTCCCAGTACGGCACTGGCGCCAGGCGGTGGCGGATAGAGCCCTGCACGCTGCAATAAATCGGCGCGATTAAGGCCCGCAGCCGCCACACGAATGCGAACTTGGCCTACATCACATGTAGGACTTGGTTCGTCCAACCACTCCACATGACCTTCAACGCCTTGCAATGCTTTCACAGTGCCTCCATAGTGAGTCTGGACTGAGCCCGTAGCAGTAGCGCCGGGCTTTTTGCATTATGCGACCGGCCCCTATGGAACCGGCAACTTCAAAGACGGCCTAATATGCGTTATCAATTGCCCCCGCGTCGAATCAGCATGAAGCATCTGTTCCCCAGCACCGCCCTCGCTCTTTTCATTGGTATCGGCTTCGCGTCGATGTCGACCAATACGTTCGCAGCCAACAGCTGGGACAACCTTCAGCCGGACCGCGATGAGGTGATTGCCAGCCTTAACGTCGTCGAGTTGCTCAAGCGTCATCACTACAGCAAGCCGCCGCTGGACGACGCGCGCTCGGTGATCATCTATGACAGCTACCTCAAGCTGCTGGACCCGTCGCGCAGCTACTTCCTGGCCAGCGATATCGCTGAGTTCGACAAGTGGAAGACGCAGTTCGACGACTTCCTCAAGAGCGGCGACCTGCAGCCCGGCTTCACCATCTACAAGCGCTACCTGGATCGCGTGAAAGCGCGTCTGGACTTCGCCTTGGGTGAGTTGGACAAGGGTGTCGACAAGCTCGACTTCACCCAGAAGGAAACCCTTCTGGTGGACCGCAAGGACGCGCCTTGGCTGACCAGCACCGCCGCCCTCGACGACCTCTGGCGCAAACGCGTCAAGGACGAAGTGCTGCGCCTGAAGATCGCCGGCAAAGAGCCCAAGGCTATCCAGGAGCTGTTGACCAAGCGCTACAAGAATCAACTGGCACGCCTGGACCAGACCCGTGCCGAAGATATCTTCCAGGCCTACATCAACACCTTCGCGATGTCCTACGATCCGCACACCAATTATCTGTCGCCAGATAACGCGGAAAACTTCGATATCAACATGAGTCTGTCCCTGGAAGGCATCGGTGCCGTCCTGCAAAGCGACAATGACCAGGTGAAGATCGTGCGCCTGGTGCCGGCCGGTCCGGCAGACAAGACCAAGCAGGTTGCGCCTGCCGACAAGATCATCGGTGTGGCCCAGGCCGACAAAGAGATGGTCGATGTGGTCGGTTGGCGCCTGGACGAAGTGGTCAAGCTGATCCGTGGGCCGAAAGGCAGCGTGGTGCGCCTGGAAGTGATTCCGCACACCAATGCACCGAACGACCAGACCAGCAAGATCGTGTCCATCACCCGTGAAGCGGTGAAGCTCGAAGACCAGGCCGTGCAGAAGAAAGTCCTCAACCTCAAGCAGGATGGCAAGGACTACAAGCTGGGGGTGATTGAAATCCCGGCCTTCTACCTGGACTTCAAGGCCTTCCGTGCCGGTGACCCGGACTACAAGTCCACCACCCGCGACGTGAAGAAAATCCTTACCGAGCTGCAGAAGGAAAAAGTCGACGGCGTGGTCATCGACCTGCGCAACAACGGCGGCGGTTCCCTGCAGGAAGCCACCGAGCTGACCAGCCTGTTTATCGACAAGGGCCCGACCGTGTTGGTACGCAACGCTGATGGCCGTGTCGACGTGCTCGAAGACGAGAACCCGGGTGCCTTCTACAAAGGCCCGATGGCGTTGCTGGTCAACCGTCTGTCGGCTTCGGCTTCGGAGATTTTCGCCGGTGCCATGCAGGACTACCACCGCGCGTTGATCATCGGCGGCCAGACCTTCGGCAAAGGCACCGTGCAGACCATCCAGCCGCTGAACCATGGCGAGCTCAAGCTGACGCTGGCCAAGTTCTACCGGGTTTCCGGGCAGAGCACCCAGCATCAGGGCGTACTGCCGGACATCGATTTCCCGTCGATCATCGACACCAAGGAAATCGGCGAAAGCGCCCTGCCGGAAGCCATGCCGTGGGACACCATCCGTCCTGCGATCAAGCCGGCCTCGGACCCGTTCAAGCCGTTCCTCGCGCAGTTGAAGGCTGACCACGATACCCGCTCCGCCAAGGATGCCGAGTTTGTGTTCATCCGCGACAAGCTGGCCCTGGCCAAGAAGTTGATGGAAGAAAAAACCGTCAGCCTCAATGAAGTGGACCGTCGTGCACAGCACTCCGACATCGAAAACAAGCAACTCGCCCTGGAAAACATCCGCCGCAAGGCCAAGGGCGAAGAACCCCTCAAGGAGCTGAAGAAAGAAGACGAGGATGCGCTGCCGACCGAAGCGGATAAAACCAAGCCGGAAGACGACGCTTACCTGGCCGAGAGCGGCCGGATCCTGCTGGACTACCTGAAAATCACCAAACAGGTGGCCAAACAGTAAATGATGGCGATTTAATGTGATCGCTCCCTGGAGTGTCATCATATAGACATCATTCTGTCGTGAAATGAAGGACCGTCGGCGTAACGCCCACGGTCCTTTTTTTTCGATCGAGATCGCCATGACTATGACCGAACAGCTGAGTGCATTGGGCTCTATCCTGGCTCAAGGCAGTTTGCACAGCCTGTTCCAACCGATCATCTGCCTGTCAGAACGGCGCATCCTTGGCTACGAAGCCCTCAGCCGCGGCCCGTCGAACAGCCCGCTGCACTCCCCCATCGCGCTGTTCTCGGTGGCGCGCCATGCCGGTCGCCTCAGCGAACTGGAAATGGCCTGCCGCGAAAGCGCATGCCGCCGCTTCAGCGAGCAAAAGCTGCCGGGCAAGCTGTTCCTGAATGTCTCGCCCGAATCCTTGATGGAGACCGCTCATCAACCGGGCCGCACCCTGCAATTGCTGCGCGACTTCGGCATTCCGCCGAGCCAGGTGGTGATCGAACTCACCGAGCAGACCCCCACCGACGATTTCGACCTGCTGCAAACCGCCCTGCACCATTACCGCAACATGGGCTTTTCGATTGCCTTGGATGACTTGGGTGCCGGCTATTCCAGCCTGCGCTTGTGGTCGGAGCTGCGCCCGGATTACGTGAAGATCGACCGCCACTTTATCGACGGTATCCATCAGGATGCGCTCAAGCGTGAGTTTGTCGGCTCTATCCTGCAGATCGCCAGGGCCTCACGGGCCCAGGTGATCGCCGAGGGCATCGAATTGCCGGAAGAGCTGGCGGTATTGACCGAGATGGGCGTCGACCTGGTCCAGGGTTACCTGCTCTGCCGTCCACAGGAGCAGCCGCCACAGGAAGCGCGCCAGATGCTGCCCAAGCCCGATCAGGCCAATGTGGCCCTCAGCGAAGAAGCCGGCGACCTCAGCGCCCTGCTCAGCGAACAACCGGCGGTCGATCAGGACACCGCCACCGCCCAGGTGTTGGAGGCGTTCCGCCGCCAGGCCAACCTTAACTCCCTGGCGGTTCTGGATGGACGCGGCCACCCGGTGGGGATCGTGCACCGGCATTCACTCTCCGATGCGCTGCTCAAGCCGTTTGCCACCGACCTGTTTGCGCGCAAGCCCATCAGCCGGCTGATGAGTACGGATTTTCTGGCGGTAGAGTTGAGCCAGTCGCTGCAACAGGTCAGCCGCCTGCTGACCAGCCGCGCACGGCAACGTATCGAAGAAGATTTCATCATCACCCTCAATGGCGATTACCTCGGCCTGGGCCGGGTAATCGATGTACTCAAGCTGATCACCGAACTGAAAATCCAGCAGGCGCGCTATGCCAACCCGCTGACCCTGCTGCCCGGCAACGTGCCGATCCAGCAGTGCCTGACGCGACTGTTGCAGCAACAGCGAGAATCGGTGATCTGCTACGTGGATATCGACAGCTTCAAGCCGTTCAACGACATCTACGGCTACGGACGTGGGGATGAGGTGTTGCTGTGCCTGGCGCAGTGCCTGAACGACCGGGTCGACCCCAGCCGCGACTTTGTCGGGCATATCGGTGGCGATGATTTTTTGCTGGTGTTGGGGCCACAGGATTGGCGCAAGCGGCTCAACCAGCTGCTGGACGATTTCCATACCCAGTGCAGGCGCTTCTACCGCGCCGAGCACCTCGACGCCGGCTGCTTCGTGGCGCTGAACCGCCAGGGCGTACGCCAGGAGTTTGCGTTGCTGTCACTGTCGATCGGGGTGGTGCATTTGTATCCACAGGCCTGTGGACAACTCGATGCCAGCCAGTTGGCGGAACTGGCCTCGCAGGCCAAGCACCATGCCAAGGATATGACCGGCTACAGCATCCATGTGATCGACAGCATGGACATGTTGCCCCAGGCACTTTAAGCCTCGGCAGACTCCGGATACTCGTATTCGAACACCCGCACCACTTCCGAGGCATGCCAGGAGGCGGCGGCCACACCATCGGACGGCCCGCTGAAACGCCCCAGGCGCTCCACACACTCAAAGAACCCGGTACGCGGCAGGCGGCTGGCGCCCTGGCTGATCACCAGGGAGCTGCGCAACGGTTGCTCGGCCTTGGCGTCCAGCGCCGCCAGGTGCTCCAGGGCAGCGGCCAGGGTTTGCATCGCCGGCGTCGGAAATTGCAGGCGCTCCAACAGTGCTCGGTAGGTCAGCAGATGGCGCTGGCGGCGCGCCTGGTCCAGTTCGTTAAGTAACCCATCCCAATGTTGACGACTGATACGTAGGCTCAAGATTCATCCCTCCAACCTGCAACGCCTAATTCCCGGGCCAGGCTGCGGCGGATTGCGGCATCCGGCTGACGTTCACCACTTTCGATCAATCCTAGATACGAGGGGCTGATGCCCACGGTGCGGGCCAACGCTTCAATCGCCAGGCCCTTGGCTTCACGCAAGCCGCGCAGGTCTGCGAGCGGGCGCAAATCCTGGTCAGGTGCGGCGTGTGCAGTAGGAGAAGGCGTCGGTGAAGGCTGTTGCTGACCGGCGGCTTTTAGCAGCGCCTGGTACTGATCCCATGGCAACACCGCGTACTCGGGTTCGCCATTGCGTGAAATTATCTGAATATCCATGACCGCCCCGTAGGATAACTGCACTTACTGAGTAAGCTCTTTCCTTAGGAGTGTAATCCTAACAGCCACAAAGGTCGCAGGGGGATAGCCACGTCATCCGTTTTTTTGCGGGTTTTCCTTGGCCAGCAAGGCCGGGGTGGCAGGCAAACGCTCAACCACCGCGAGTTTTTCCGGGCGCTGTGCGTCACGCCAGGCGCGAAACGCGCTCAGTTCACCCTCCAGGGCCTTCATGACCCACGCCAGTACGGCGATGTCGTCGAGCATGCCGAACATGGGGATAAAGTCCGGGATCGCATCAATCGGGCTGAGGAAATACATCAACCCCGCCACCACAGAGATCAGCGCCTTGGGGCTGATGGCTCGGTACTCGCCACGCCAGTAGGCCAGGCACAGGGATTGAAGCAGCTTGAGATCATCCTTGAGCTTACCCAGGCGGTTGCCCTGGCTGGAGCCTTTGGCGGCGACAGCGAACAGCAGGGTCGGCAAACGTCCACGGCCCAGCAAGCGTGCCGCCATGGGCAGGAAACGGGTGAAATTGAAGGGTGGTTTCATCTGTCACTCCAGTTCCATCAAACAGAAAGGTTATCCACACAAATTGTGGATAACCTTGTGAACAGAGCCTGTTTTACCGGCTGAAAGCCACGGTCTACAAGGCTTCCAGTCAGATCGGGCGTTTTTTGCGCACATCAAAAAAACCCAAGAATTCATTGACTTGGCGCAGATGTGCCGATACCCGTACTCGAGTCTTACATCAGACTGTTACAGCGTACGGGCGTTCGATCGGATGTCTACAGGGACTGATTTTGAAAACCCCGAAAACAACAACGCCCCGTCAAGACGGGGCGTTGCGTGTTCAAGCGCCGATTACTTCTTGGCGGCAGGTGCAGCAGGGGCTTCAGCCTTGGCTGGGTCCTTGATGGCCAGCAGTTCCAGGTCGAATACCAGCACCGAGTTTGCCGGGATTGCCGGGCTCGGGCTCTGGGCGCCGTAGGCCAGGTCGGACGGGATGTACAACTCGACCTTCTCGCCTACGTGCATCAGTTGCAGGCCTTCGACCCAGCCAGGAATCACACCGCTGACCGGCAGGTCAATCGGGCTGCCGCGATCCACGGAGCTGTCAAAGGTGGTGCCGTTGGTGAGCTTGCCGGTGTAGTGAACAGTCACCACGTCAGTTGGCTTAGGCTGTGGGCCGTCGGCTTTCTTGGTGATCTTGTACTGCAGGCCGGAAGCGGTGGTGACTACGCCGTCTTTCTTGGCGTTGTCTTCGAGGAATTTCTTGCCGGCGGCTGCCGACTCTTCGCTCATTTTGGTCATGCGTTCTTCAGCACGCTTCTGCAGTGCGGCAAACGCTTCAACCAGTTCGTCGTCTTTGAGCTTCTGCTCTTTCTTGCCGACGGCATCTTCGATGCCTTGGGCTACCGCTTTGGAATCCAGGTCATCCATGCCTTCCTGGGCAAGGCTTTTGCCCATGTTCAGGCCGATGCCGTAGGAAGCTTTCTGCGCCGGGGTTTTCAGCTCTACGCTGGTCTGCGAATCACAACCCGCAAGTACCAGGCTAACCAGGGCCACCGCCGCCGCCAACCGATGCTGTTTCATGCTATTTCCTTGTTCATGCGCCAAAAGGGCATTCGAATAAAGTCGCGAGCTTATCAGGCGGCCACGACCAATGGCTACCGGCATGTGAGCAGGAAACTTCCGATAAGTTCACGTGTTTAAAAGCATTTTCATTCATTATGGGAGCCCGCGACGGATCGCGGGACCGCCTCTCATCTGACTCATGGCCACTTGCCGCACCCGTGGCGTAGTGGCATAACAACGCGACCACTCGACAAGGCCGAGACAAGGATAGCCATCTTGCGCATTTTTTCCCGTGTTTTACTGCTGATACTCATCGCGCTGGGCCTGATCCTGGCCGTGGTGCTGTACTACACCGTCAACCCCAGGCTGCCCGACTACGTGCCGGTGGAACAGGTGCGCTACCAGGACCAATGGAGTGCCGCCGACCGCCAGACCTATTACTTCACGCCCCAGGGCACCCAAGTAAAAGGCCTGCACTACAACTGGTTCACCGCCCTGGAACTGCCGTTCTCCGAGCGGCGTTTTGCCACGCCGGAGTACCTGGCGCGCTTCGGTTTCCTGGTGGACCCCAAGCAGGTACCCACCACGCAAAACCCCGGCAACCTGCCCGTGGGCTTCGCCCGGCACAAAAACGCCGACAGCAACGTCGAGTACCTGGATATTACCTGCGCCGCCTGCCATACCGGCGAATTACACTTCAAGGGCCAGGCCCTGCGTATCGACGGCGGCTCGGCCCAACACGTACTGCCTTCCAGCGTACCCACCTTGCGCGGTGGCAGTTTCGGCCAGGCCCTGGTCGCCAGCCTCGCCGCCACCTACTACAACCCCTGGAAATTCGAGCGGTTTGCCCGCCAGGTGCTGGGGGATCGCTACGACGCCGAGCACAGCCAGTTGCGCGAGGACTTCAAACAGTCGCTGAACCAGTTCCTCAAGGTCGCCTGGAACGACACCCACCGCGGCCTCTACCCCACCGAAGAGGGACCAGGCCGCACCGACGCCTTTGGCCGAATCGCCAATGCCAGCTTTGGCGATGCCATTTCGCCAGACAACTACCGCGTCGCCAATGCGCCGGTGGACTACCCGCAGCTGTGGGACATCTGGACCTTCGACTGGGTGCAATGGAACGGCTCGGCCCAGCAACCCATGGCGCGCAATATCGGTGAAGCCCTCGGTGTAGGCGCGACATTGAGCTTTTTCGACGCCGCCGGCCAACCGCTTCAGGGCGATGCGCGCTACCCGTCGAGCGTCAGGGTGCGTGACCTCAACCGGATCGAAGAAACCCTGCAACGCCTCAAACCACCGACCTGGCCCGAGGACTTGTTCGGCCCCGTCGACAAGCCCCTCGCCGCCCAGGGCCGCGCGCTGTTCGCCGAGAACTGCGCCGGCTGCCATGTACCGGCCGTCACCGAGGAAAATGGCCGCCCGGTGCAGCAGCTGAAAATGCTGCCGGTGGAGTACATCGGCACCGACCCCGGCACCGCCAGCAACATTGCCGACCAGCGCTATGACCTCAGTGCCCTGCAGTGGGACCCGGCGGAACTGGCCAAGCTCAATGTCGAACTGCACCCCACCCCCACCGAGCCGCTGGACCTGAAGAAAATGTCCGTGGCCAAGGGCCTGGCCTACGTCACCGCCTTCGTCGAAGATCACGCCTACCGCGCCGCCGGCGTCACCGCGGCCGAGCGCCCGCGCCTGGATGGCTACGGCCTGCCCATTGGCGTGCGCGAGTTGCGTGCCTACAAGGCCCGCCCGCTGGCCGGTGTGTGGGCGACCCCGCCGTTCCTGCACAACGGCTCGGTGCCGACGATCTACCAGTTGCTCTCGCCTCAGGATGAACGCAGCACCACCTTCTATAAAGGCACCTTCAACTACGACCCGCGTCACCTGGGCTTTGAGACCGCAGCGTTCAAGAATGCCTTCCTGTTCGATACCAAACTCACCGGCAACCACAACAGCGGCCACGAATTCCGTGCCGGCAAGCGTGGCAATGGCGTTATCGGCCGCAGCTTGCTGCCGCAGGAACGCTGGGCACTGCTGGAATACCTCAAAGTGCTGGGCGGCCCGCTGGAGCAACAACTGCCATGATGATCCGATCTCGATACGACCAACCTTCCCTGCTCGCCCGCCTGTGGCTGGGCCTTGGCCGGTTGCTCGGCAAGACCCTGTTGTGGCTGGTGGGCCTCGGCCTGCTCGGCTGGCTGGCGAGCACGGCCTGGTTTGCCTGGCAGCACAGCGGACCGGTGTCGCCGGACGAGCAGATCCCTGCGGGTGAAGCGGCAATGACCCAGGGCATTATCCAGACCGCCGTGCGCATCGTTGACCAGCATCGCGAAGGCACGCGCTACCTGCGCGATGCCCACGCCAAGGCCCATGGTTGCGTGAAAGCCGAAGTCAGTGTGCTGGCCGATCTCGACCCGGCGTTGCGCCAGGGCGTATTTGCCGAACCAGGCAAGACCTGGCAGGCCATGATGCGCTTGTCCAACGGCAACGCCTACCCGCAGTTCGACAGCATCCGCGATGCCCGGGGCATGGCGCTCAAGCTGTTGGATGTGCCGGGCAAACAATTGCTCGCCGACCAGCAGGCCCGCACGGAACAGGACTTCGTGATGTTCAGCCACCCGAATTTTTTTGTCAGCGATGTGGCGGAGTACGCGCAGAACATCGGCGCCCAGGCGGATGGCAAGAAAGTCCTGGCGTTCTTCCCCAAGGCCGACCCGCGCAGCTGGCAGGTGCGTCACCTGTTTATCGCCCTGGCAACCCTGGCACCCGCACCGGCCAGCCCGACACAGACCACCTATTTTTCGGTATCGCCCTACAAGTTCGGCGCGGCCAATGCCAAGTTCCGTGTGGCGCCCGACCCACAGAGCTGCCCGGAATACGCCCTGCCCAAGCAGAACCAGGACCTGCCGAACTTCCTGCGCAGCGCCTTGAGCCAGCAACTGTCCACTGACCGCGTGCCGGCATGTTTCGTGTTGCAGATCCAGCGGCAGAACCCGCAGAAATTCATGCCGATCGAAGACACCAGCATCGAGTGGAAGGAGAGCGATGCGCCCTACGAGAGCGTAGCCAAGGTGCGGATCCCGGCCCAGGATTTCGATACGCCCGAGCAGAACCTGGCGTGCGACAACCAGTCGTTCAACCCATGGTTTGGCGTAGCCGAGCATCGGCCCATCGGTGGCATCAATCGCTTGCGCAAGGCGGTGTATGAAGCGGTCAGCGATTACCGCCACAGCCGCAACGCCCCGTAAAGACTGCGTAACAATGGGCCCGGCGTCGTAAGGATTGCGTCGGGTCTATTGAGGCGCTTTCGCCGTAACTCTACCGTGGACGCCTACTCCATCACGTAGGAAGCCCATCGTGGAAAGCTCAACCCTAGGCATGATCGTCCTGAGCATAATCGCCGTGTTCGGCACTGCGTCTTTTTGCTTCGAGCACTTGGCCACGCGCCAGCCACGCAAGAAAAAGGTCAGGTAGCGTCAGCGCAAAGGCAAGGCGCAGAAAGGTCAAATCGCAGGCAAAAAAAACCCGCTCAATGAGCGGGATTTCTGTGGTGACCTGGCGTTCAGTGGGCCAGGTGACCGAATATGGCGCAGCGGACGGGACCATGAATCACCTTCTAACTAGCTGTAAAATATAAGATTTTAACACCTGTTGTTAAGTGTTTGGCCTTAATTGTGTACTCAAAATTCGACGCTGTAAATCATGTTGCGGAGGTGTCTGATCATCAGATCAACAGGGGCCGAGCAATCAGGTAGCTGAAACACGCTCAAGATGCTGCGGGCTGAATGAAGCGTTTCCACAGAGAACCGAGATCTGGCCACGTCTGCCCTACCGTGTAAGAGCTCACCGTCGCCGTCAACGCTCAAGGATCACATGTCACGCCGTTAGCGGATTCTGAAATAAAACATACTTGAAGCAGCAGTGTTCACGCTCGCTCTTGGCGGAAATTTCTTTCCAACACCGCTCACTCTGGCTGTACCAATCTGCGCCACCATAGCAAGCAACGCCGTACCGTGTACCTGCATGCGGTACACGGATAGCAAGAAGCGTCGCACGCATACGCTTTTTGACAGTCAGTCGCAGCACTTGGAAGTCACCGCGTCGGCTGACACTACAAGTGCGGTGTGAAACCCAGAAAATCAAGTGTCTCCGGCTTTCTCAAACCTCGTTTCCTGCGATTCGTCACAGCAAAACGACCAGACTCAATCAGTCGTGTTTTCGAGGCGTTGAGCGATAGACCGAACCTGGCCAACCGTTCCTGCAACTGCACTAGAAACTGCTGAACCTGCACTTTCGTCCTGAACCCAACCACACTATCATCCGCGTAGCGCCCAAGAATTACATCGCCACGGGCATGCCGCTGGCGCCACCGCCTTGCCCACAGATCCAGCACGTAGTGAAGATAGATATTCGCCAACAATGGCGATATCACTGCGCCTTGGCGCGTCCCCTTGGTCGCAGCCACCCTACGGCCATCCTCCATAACACGCGTTTGAAACCATTTGCAGATAAGCCCGAGCAGGCGCCGGTCTGCAATCCGGTGCCCCAGAAACATCAGCATCCATTCATGGTCGATCTCATCAAAGAACGATGCGATACCCGCATCCAATATCCAGTTCACCTTTGACTTTTTAGCGCGACCGTTAACGCATCCAGCGCATCATGCTGACTGCGGCCCGGTCTAAACCTATACGAGAATCCAAGAAAGTCTTCCTCATAGATCGCATTCAGGACGATAACAGCCGCCTGCCGTACGATCTTCTCTTCCAAAGAAGCTATACCCAACGGGCGTTGCCTGCCATCGGCTTTGGGAATGTAGACCCGCCGCGATGGCGTTGCCCGAAAAGCTCCTTTGTGAAGCCTTCCGTGCAACTCGGTCACACGCTGGAGAAGACCTTCCTCATAGTCTCGCCACGACATGCCGTCCACGCCCACCGCAGCATCGCGGCGCAGGGCATAGAAACTCTGCACCAATAACTGTGGTGTGATGTCGTGCGGGAATGCGGTGAACTGCATGCCCTTGCTCCTCTGGGCTGCTTCACTTACATACACCCTCAAGTCCAATCGACGCGCTACTGATCCGGCTCAGTGTCCGGGGGGGGCCTTTCGGTGTTTCCCTTGGCTACGTCCCTTTCCTCCCCTATCTCCGCAGGGCCAGGCCCTTTGTTCGATGGCTTCTCAGGTACTACGGACGTATCCGACTTCTCAGCGACGTGGGCAGCAGGGTTACTGCTTTTGGACTTTCCTGCTCCGCCCGGTGCCTGCGCACCGGGCACCGCTGAGATCTCCCAGTTTCTGAGCGAAGGACTTCCCGACGTGCATGGGGTCTTCGACCGCGCGATCAGAGCATGGCTGGTATATATCGCCATGCCCCGTATTGCCTTCTGCTTCGGATAACAGCATCGGCATCCCGGATTCCTGATTACGCGACTCAATGGCTGGCCCATCGGTTTCCCCTATCAACGCTTCACCCTGCACCTCACGGTGCAACATGCATGACTCGGGGTCTGGTTGATTCGCCATTTCTTACCAGTTCCGAACTTTCATCGACTATCCTTCACCAGCTTTAAATGGCGCACTAAGCGTCCGGCCTGGTCATCTATCCAGACCCGCAGTCAAGACGTGGGTTGATAGCGAGTCGCTGCGCCAAACTGCTGGTCATTTCCCAGACGGGGAAACTACATCTTGCCAGCCATCTATCAATTCCATATTTTGCGCAACGAGTCGGCAGGGTTTACCAGTGGCCTTGCGACAATTGCTAAGGGCATGCTGTCGCGCTGTCTTGAGTGAGCGCGCGCCGTAGTACCAATAAATGCTGCTACTGTCCTTGGACATTGCCATGGCTTTCTCGGTAACGCTTTGAAGATAAGCCTCAGCGCCCGCACGGTCTTCGGGCGCAAGCTTCGAAAGCAGCGGCGTTAATGCGCTGTCGTCCATGGCAGGAAGCCGATTGCTCCTGAGAAAATCTTCGATATAAGGTTTTAAAAGTAGATTGGCCTCTTGTTTGTAGAGCGTGTGCCCATCCTTACCGAATGGGGGTAGCAACGCCAGCTCAGCGTTACCGCCCCCCGAGCGATAACCCGCGATCATCCGAGCGACAAGATCTGGGCTGAAAAACGGATCATTCTCGGCGTAAATCCAGAGCGTTGGCGTTGGGTTGTCTTTGCCGAATTTCGTGAGGGTTCGCACAAGATCACTTTGATATAACGAGCAATTAGAGTCGGCAGAGCCCACATTTGTGTAGTGGTAAACGCCGCCAGAGATGTTGATTACCGCCGCCAATTGACGACCTGGTTGAGCCGCCAGATCTAACATTGAGGCTCCGCCGATAGAGATCCCAACACCTACTGCCAAGGATGGATCTGCGTCTGGACGCTCACGGATAGCCGCCAACGCGGCGCCAAGCTCTTTGCCATGCGCATCGAGAAATCGAGCCACATTGGGCTCAATGCAGGTTCCCCCTTCATTCATGAAGGTTCCGGTCGAACGGCCATAGCCGGGCCATAAAATTGACGCGGCAAGCCAGCCGCGGTGCGCAAAGTCGTGGGCGATATGAGCAAGCCAATCGGCATGTGCGGCAGACGGAGATGTAGCCGCCGAGCCGTTAACAATCAGTGCGATTGGGAAATGCCCCCCTTTTACGGGACGGACGATCAATGCTTCGATTTTCTCAATATGGAAGTTGATCTGGATAGGCAATAAGATCTGTTCTTCGCGTACCAACGTGTCTGCATGAGGTTGGCTTGCACAAAGCACCAGACCAAACATAACATTCATGAATCTGCGCATCGATTGCATTTAGAACACTCGCTGATACGTTAGCAGCCAAGCTTACACTGATGCTGCAGTAGCTGAACAACGTGAGCGGGCGATGAATACATTTTAAGAAGTCCTTAAATGCTTCGGCTGTTGGCTAACGGCACGGCTAAATTCACTACTACTCTCAGTACACAAGATCCCAGACACTCTGTCAAGTGACAGCGCCCATCAGATACTTTAAGCATTAAGTTACGAAATAGTGAGTTAATGGCAGGTGTTAAAGCACTGTGATCGCCGCCCTAGCGCGGACTCGTTGCCATGGCAGTCCCAACATCAGAGCGGGAAGTTGCTCGGTGTCGAGTTCTACTTCCGAGCCGTGCCGAATACCTGGCCAATGAAACGTGCCTTGGTTCAGCCTTCGCGTCGAATGCCAGATGCCCACGCCGTCACCCGAGCTAAATACAGGGTTGGTTTTATATTTGTGGTGGTTACGAGCGACGTACTAACAGACGTGATCAAACTCATCGAGATAAGCTAAATAATGCATGCCGAGTGATTTCCCTAAGCTAGAAATACAAAAGCCCGCAGCGATTTATCCCAAGCGGGCCTCAGAAGGTAGGCACATGGTTACCATATGCGTTGAACAAATAATAGAAATCAGCGAGCCGCTATTCAACTGTTAGTTGAATAGCGGCTCTATCGCATTACATCGTTACAGAGCGTTTACTCCTGAATGGTCGCGCTTGGAGCTGAACCGATGGCATCAGGACGCTCACAGGTGTCAATGAACTCGTACTCAGTACCGATCTGCACTTGGCGACTATAGGGCGTTCAGGATGGCACCTCGACCTTTTTTTCAATCACGCCGATCAAGCGGCCATCGTCTGCTACAAATGTTTTCATGATGGTGCCTCATATTGATAACAACCACATCGAGTAGCAGATCCGGCCATGGGCTTTTGGATGCAAGGATTGGCTCTTCACAGGATCCCTGCGCAGCGGAAAACGCGAGTGGGTGCTGATGAGCCTGATCCAGTCAGCCAAACTCAACGGGCATGACCCATATGCTTACTTGGAAGACGTTCTCACGCGTCTGCCGACGCAACGGGCAAGTGGGCTCGGGCAACTGCTGCCACATCGTTGGGCTCCTAGCTGATTTATGCTGACTTGGCAAGGTTTCTACGCCAGGCCTCCTCAAGATCAGTGCACGCTAGCCGATACTCTAGTTACTAAAGCCGAAGGCTTCCTCCGCAGTTACATGTCTGTTATCAGGGGCTCCCCATGATCAATCAAAAAGTTGACGTTAGCGCAAGCTTCAGCGTCAAAAAACGCCTTATGCTTTCGACATTTACAATAATTCTCGTATTTTTTGCATTGTCTGTCTTCATGATCCAGGCCCTTAAGAAATCTACCGACAATGTCGATGATTTATTTAATAAGGATTTTCTGGCGACGGAAGTGGTAAACAGCATTGATGGTGCGTTGACTCGCGTAGACATCAATATCCTGCGCATGATTGCCATCGGCGACCCGGTGCAGATCCCCCAATGGAAAGCACAGAACGAAAGCGCCTTTGCCCGGGTCGATACCCTGACCGACCAATTGATTACCAAAGAAAGCAAGACAAAAAGTGGCGACTCATTCGAAAAATTACAGAGCGACTATAGAAAGCTGCGTGACGGAATGCGCCATCAGACAACGGTCATAGAGTCAGGCGACATCCCCGCCGCAGCCAAAATCAATCGCGAAGAAGTTAAACCGTTTGCCGAACAAGTCTTTGGGACGCTCCAGCAACTGCGTGAAAGAGGCAAGAGCCAAGCAGAGCTTCGGTTTCAGGAGCAGGTAGCCTACTCCAGTCAAACGCGCAATATCGCAATAGTCGTGACGTTGCTTATCTCCGTAATAGGCGTAATCGTTACACTGATGACCACGCGCAGTATCCTGCGGTCTATTGGCGGCGAACCGAGTACAGTTGCTGACTTTACCCGCATAATCGCTCAAGGCGACCTTAGTAATAACATCGAAGTGGTTACAGGCGACAAAAACAGCGTGGCCGCAGCCGTCGGCAACATGCAACAGCAACTGCGCCAAACCTTGCAGGAGATCGCAACATCGGCCAACCAACTCTCGATAGCCGCAGGACAACTCACTAGCGTCACTCTAGAAGGTGCCAATGGTCTGCAAAAACAAGCAAATGAGATTGACATGGCGGCGACTGCCGTCAATCAAATGACCAGTGCTGTAGAAGAAGTTGCTCGCAACGCCGAATACACTTCACATTCTTCTAGCAGTGCTACTGCTGCTGCCGAAGAGGGCTCCGCTCTGGTCAAAAAAACTGTTACGGCTATCGACAATATGGGCGCGGATATAGGTAAAACCTCTCACCTGATTGGCGAGTTAGCCGACCAGTCCCGTGACATAGGAACAGTGCTGGACGTCATTCGTGGCCTTGCCGAGCAAACCAACCTGTTAGCGCTTAACGCTGCCATCGAGGCGGCGCGAGCGGGCGAAGCGGGCCGGGGCTTTGCCGTTGTAGCCGATGAAGTCCGTGCGCTAGCCCATCGGACACAACAATCGACTAGCGAAATCGAACGTTTGGTCACCGGTATCCAGAACGGAACTGACCGAGCCGTGGGCTCTATGCAAGGGAATACGGAGTTGGCCGCCAGTACATTGGTCATTGCAGAAGGCGCGAACGAAGCCCTCAGCAAAATTAACGAGGCTGTCAGAGAAATAAACGGTCTGAATTTAGTTATAGCTAGCGCATCACAGGAACAAGCGCATGTAGCTCGGGAAGTTGATCGGAATTTGGTAAACATCCGCGACCTATCGAACAAGTCATCACAAGGTGCCTCACAGACGACCAGTGCTAGCCATGAGTTGTCGCGACTGGCTGAAGATTTGAGTGGGATTGTTGGAAGATTCAAACTGACTTGAGATGCCCAAGCGTAGAGAGTTATGTAATCAGCGTACGGTAGTAATCAAGGGGCAATTCCCCATTGTTGTCTCACTTACCACTCCTCGAAAAAAGGTAATGGTGATCATCAGCTTGAACTACCGGCGATTATGAATGGACAGGTCTTGTGTGTGTCAAAGATGTGCTGACGTGGCAAGCCAGTGAGATTTATCAACTTTTCCGCATCAGTTGATACCCGTCGAGGTCACCCAAATTGACTTCGACGGATGCATACCTTGATCTCGCGGGGCCGGGTAGATGACTTGGCCGGACGGATACCCAGGACTTTCATCCGGTTCCGCCCGGCGGTTCGCGAAGAGGTAAGCGCAGTGCCAGCGCGCATGTCCATGAGCTCGATGGCGAGCCAGATGACATCGACACGAATCATTGGGCCAGGCCACGAATAAAACACGCGCAGCCGTCCGGATCCGAGGCAGGCCATTTAACGGTGATGAATTTATCGCCCAGAGGTAGCGAGATTATCACCATCTCTTCTGTTGCTCGTCTTGGTGCCGCTTTTACCGGAACGAAAGCCAACAAGGTTGCAGGTGATTGATGCCGGTAATTCGGTAGCCATTTGCGGATCACGTTGGCATGGATGCCGTGATGGATGGCTACGCTGGACATCGTCGCTCCAGGTTGCAGGCACTCCTGGACGACCTGGGCTTTGAACGGTTTGGGGAAGATCAATTTAGGTGGATACCATCGTCTCAAGCGACGGTGTCAGGAAGGTGTGTTGCCCGGACGGTTACGCACAAAAAAAGCACACGAGGTGCCTCACCATTGGCGCGACAGCGGATGCCGGTTCGGCTGTTCAGCAACGATGGCTTTCCCTGATGACTGAGTAAGGGCCGCGTAGGTGCGACCGAAAGACTCGGCCCGTCGCTCTCGATCCTCAGGGGTCCCTGCGAAGCTATCAAGTTCATTTCCCTGTCTCCTTACCCGTCGAAATCACCGTGAGGTCGTGCGTGAGCGTGAAGTGGCGATGACCGCGCCCGTAATGATCAACACCGCGGGAATCATCAGGATCGGCTTGGCATCGCTTTGCCCCACGGCAATCAGCAGCAGCGTGGAGAACAGCGGCGCCAAGTAAGACAGGGCGCCCAACATCGATAGATTTCCGTGCTTGGTCGCGTGGTCCCAGGCGAAAAAAGCCAGGCCGACCGGGCCAAGCCCTAGGGCAATGATTGCCGCCCACTGGCCCGGTTCAGGCCGCGCCGTGGTTTCGAACGCCAGGTGACATAGCCCTCCGGCCACTGCCACCAGCCCGCAAATACCCCCGATGATGCTGCTCGGAACATGGCTGAAACGCCGGTTGAACACCGAATAGATCGCCCAGACCCAGGCGCAGGCAAAGGCTGCGGCGTAACCGATCACCGGCATCGACGCACTGTCACTCTGGGCCCGCAGTTGCATGATGAAGGCCGTCCCCGCCAAGCCGAGCAACGCGCCGAGCAACTGGCGCTTGCGCAGCGACTCGCCGGTGGCAAAGCTCGACAGCAGAACGATCAGCAGTGGCCACAGGTAGGCAATCAGGCTGGCTTCAGCCGCAGGCGCGACCTTCATGGCAAAGAAATACAACGCGTGATAGGCGAAGATCCCGGCAAACCCCGTCGCCCACACAGGCCAGGGCTGGCGCCAGCCGCTGAACCCAGCAGCGCCACGCAGCCCCAGCACGCACAGGCTGGCCACGAACGCGACCGCGAAGCTCAAAGCCAGTAACTGAAAGGCCGGGATCCCTTCGGTCAAGGTGGTCAGAAGCGCCAGGCACGCCCACAAAAACACGGCAATCACCCCGATCAGCGTCGCACTGGCGGCGCCCTTGGCAAGGGTGATGGATGGGTTGGAAGTGCTCATGCAAGCCCCGTCTGCGGATAATCTTCAAGCGGTAACAATAGGAAGGTCGAGAGAGCGAGTATTGATCAGGCCCGCCAAAGAATTGTTCGGGACTGCTGTTTTTTCAGGGGGCGCGCCCTTGTTTACGCACACCGGCCGGCGTCAGGTGGCGGGCTTTCTTCAGGGCATGGGTTAACGCACTCTGGTCGGCGTAACCGGTGCGATGCGCAATATCAATGATCGACAAGGACGTTTGGCGCAGCAGATCAATGGCCAGATTCAGGCGCAAGTTCGCGATATGCGAGAACGGGGTTGTGTTCAGGTGCTGCCCGAATAGGGCATACAAGCGCCGCTCGCTGGTGCCCGCATGACGCGCAATATCATGCACCGTCAGGGCGGTGGCCAGGTGCTGCTCGATGTAGGCCAGCGCGCGAGCGAGAATGAACTGGCCAGGGTCGCTGCGCGCAACCTCGGGCTGCAATAAAGAACACAACAGCAACCGACTCCAGGACTCGGCCATCGCGAGCGAGCCGACCAACTGTGGCCCGTTGCTGCTGGCGTAATCGAGCAAATGCCGTATATCGGGCCTGACCGCAAAAAAGCGTTTGTCGTTGAGGGGGTCAAGGGACGCAGAAGTGCTTTTATGCGCTTCGCCACGGTCGGTCGATACATCCAACACCAGAAAATTGTTATGGGTGTTGGCCAGAAACGTATGCCGGGAATCCGCGCAAATCACGACGCCTTGGCTCGCGTCGACTTTGCCACCTCGTCCGTCGACCTCAATTTCCATTGAGCCGGACTGAGAAAGGACTATTTGATGAAAGTCATGTTCGTGCAGCTCAACCTCACCTGAATAAGAGCGCAACGCCAGGGAGAACGATTGGGGGCCGGTAGCGCTCATTCATGATTCTCCATGCGTCGAGGCGTTTATCCTACGTTACCGATACACGCGAGGGCCAGTCCATCCCAGGCGAAAGTAATATTCAACTTACCCTCCCTGAGCGCCTACGACTTGTTATCAATAACGGGAGATTGAAGCTTCACGTGCTCCCTGATTTTATCAGGGGAACTGCCATATCTTTGATAAAAATATTTTGAAAAGAGATAGTAGTTAGTGAACCCAGCTTTGAGCGCCAATTCCTTGGGCGTCATCAGGTTCAATGGGTCAGACAATGCCAAGTTGACACTCTCCAGTCTGACGCCCCTGATATATTCAAGTGGCGTCATCCCTCGATACTTCTTAAATCCCAATTGTAGCGCACGAACACTCACGCGCGTGTAGATCCGACGTTTCGCCTCAAGCCAGTTAAGCAACTGCTCAAGAGCCTTGCATTTTTTGTACTGAAACTCTCAAAAATCTAAGGCATACCGGGCGATTCTTATGACGCGCCTATCGCAGAGCAATCACCGGTTATATGCCGTAGCGGTTGTAGCGCTGACGTAGAACCTCACCATCGTAAACCTTGTCGGAAAAAAATCTGGTAACGCTGGCGCAACGTCACTTACCGAACAGAAGAATGATCTGTACCTAAAATGGCGTACTGGTAACGAGTTGATGATGCCTATATGCGGTCTTTTCGCAAAAATTAAACATTCAGGAATATATAACGCAAAAAATTATTTAAATAAAACGAATAATTTAAGAAAAACGCATCTTTCTCTTTTCCTCGGGGAGATGGAACGAGAAACGTGCATATTCTAGCTAGACATACAAAGACAGGCATGTCCTAATTCCAATTTAGCTGCTCCCTGTATCCAAATCTGCATACCTACAGACAGTAGCGACGATGAACGCGCGCCGGGCTCACCGTAACCAGTAGTCCACACAGGGAATCGAAGCAATGGTCAGCGGCATTCAGCAACACAACAGTAGTCAGGAGGTTGCTCCGATGAAAAATAGCAGTTTTCACTCTCATAGCGCGAAAGATGAACTCGCAGTGCGGGTGATTCGCTGGAAGAAATTACCCGCAGCGTTGGTGAAATAGCCGAACGCAATCTGGTGATAGTCGGCGCCGCTGAAGAGCAAGCTCGAGCATCCCGGGAAGTTGACCGAAATTTGGTGAACACTCGGGTTTCTCAGCGAAATCCTTGGCAAGTGCCACTCAGACCAATTCAGCAAGCCACGAGATCTCACGCGTGGCGGCGGTAGCGCTGAACAAATGGTAGTCCGATTCAAGCTATGACTCTTAGAATTAAGCTTTGCTATTGCTCACCGGATCTATCATATGCCATGAGTTCGACAATTAAATTCATGAACGATTCTCTGGAAATATACCGCCATCAAAACCGGAACACCGACGTTATTTAAAACTCTATTTTGGTCACCAGTATCCCCAAGATATTCTGGGTGGGCGAGATTGATAGCTACTCTCTGCGTGATCTGGAAGATCTAAACTTGTTCAGCCTCTCGATCAAAATCATTGCGACCTGTGCGGATCTGCATCAGCGCATCAATACGCTGCGTGCCCTATCAGTCGATGACGAGTTGGATGCCATGATCAGATTGGCCACCGGGCATAGGGCCAAGGCGTTGGAGTGGGGCTTTGTCATCCTATGTGACGAATTCAGTGCCGGCCCGCTCTCTACCGATAATGATCCCGTACAGCGGGATGACGAATTGAGTTGGCTCTACGTAGCGGTGACACGAGCCATGAGGGTTGGCCGCTGAACCCAATGGTGTTGGCCATCCTGTAGCGCTATATGGATGCGCCATTATCTCAAAAAGCCTTCCTCGCGCATTGCATCGCAACGCCTTTGAGATAACTCGATTACTGATCAAACTGAAGATCTTCAGGCAAAATGAAGAAAAACTCCTCTTCAACGCCGCATTCTTTAGCGGCACGTTCAAGTGAAACATAATCCCAGGCAGGATTTGGCCCACTAGCAAAACTCACAAGCGCGTACGTGTCCTCACTGGATCTGCCCGTTCCTTTGGGGTAATGCTCCACCCATCGGCTAAGTGCCGCGACCTCTGAGAAACTCAACTCACGATTTAACAAACCGGCTTTTCTAAACTCCCACACTGCCTTTGCAAAAATTTCCTCAACGACGCTTGTAATGGGTGTGCCTGCGTAGTTTTTGAGTTGAGAGCATAGAAAGATATACGTTCCGTCCGAATTCACACGCCCCCTTAAAAAACACGTCCCTGTCTCTCCATATCCAGGAAATAGAAAACGTCGAAAATCTTTTTGAAATGCAGTCATAACAGGCTCGAAATAAGGGCCGATTCCAACACGATATTACATCAACGAAAATCAATCGTCAGCCGACAGGCTAAAATTATCAGTTGGCCACTGATCACTTTCCGACTGGATGCACGTCCCGATAATGGAAAAAGCTGGCGCTTTCTGTGATTGAAAAGGTGGCTCTGATTCGCTAAGTATTTGAGTACCACACCTAGTCCCCCTGTTTGAGTAGATCGTTCGAACCAAAAACTTTTGATGTTCAAGCCCGAAGAGTTCACCTCTAAACCAAATCCTCAGAATTTCCTTGCAAAATCCAGACCACTACAAATTCTCGCTTTGTTAGGTGCGAAGGCTGGAGCATAGTCAGCGTAAAGCCCGTGATCAGAAGCGAAATCAAGGTTGGCAATCACAACGCCCAGAGCTGAGACTATGGAATCGCATTGCCCATGTATCTGCTGTTCTATGAACGCAATATCCACTGCGATTGATGGGTTCGTTACCGCCGGAAAAAATACATTCAGCCCTAAAGATGGTTTTCTTGCGGTGACCAAAGATTGATCACCGCGAGCTGTCAGTATCAGAAATGACCAAGTACTAACCGTGATTCAGTATTCGCGTCGCACTCCACTTACTTACCGACTTGTTGTGCCAACACTCCTCGTTTTTTGTAAGCGGCATGCTTATCTATCAGGCATCGCTGGGTCAGCCTCGGGACAGGCCAAAACCTGGACGTGATGATCCGTCAGTTAAATACTCTGAAGGACATGGCGCGTCGGAGCGCCCAAGTCGCCGATGAACAGGGTAACCGCTTCTTCTTCAGTTACCAGGGCCAAGCTGGTGATATCGCTCGTTTGCGACACGAGCTAGAAGATTCACTCGTTACTTGCCGTGCGCAGTCTCGCGATCCCGTTGAGTCTTCGGGCCAACACGCAACGGAAGGAAGCAAGCCATGAGCGGTGAAATCCTCAAGGGCGTTGATGCACTCAGCGGGTTAGGCAAGATGCCAGACGACACTATTCTCTGTATCACCCTTGCGATCACCCAGTAGGACATTCTTGAAGGGCATCTCGAGCAGCTGTTGCGTAAGGCTGTTGTGGACACTCAGACGTCTATCCTGACCCGTGAGGATATTGCCACAGCCTGCCAGCTACTGGACCGCGAGGACAAGTTGCTTCGAGATGGCGCAGCGTTTTTCTTGCGCAGGGAAGACGGTGCTCTTGCAAGGTTGAATGATTCTGAAGATGGTCGAACTAGAGATCTAAATCTAATTACTTCGGTGTTATCAGGATGAGAAGCATAAAACAACGACTTTTTTATCTTTTTCCCAATATTTTTGTAGTTCTAAATAAAGAGCGCATTTTCCCGTGCCTCGACGGCCGTCTCCCACAGTTCTATCATCCAAGTCTATTAGATTAGCGACCTGAAATCCGAAGTTGCGACTACAACGGGCTTAGAAGGTCCGTATTTATTGGTTAAAACCTAACCTTGATAGATTAGATTAAAAGATCATCTTTCGTAACTAGCTGTGCTCAAAAAATTGATTTATTGAATATTTAGCACTAAGAAATATTAGGAAACGACCAAACCTAACCAAAAAAACCTTAACACCTCTTCGAAAAGACATAAAAAACAAGGTCTTCAGAGCGTTCAGCAAAAAACTAACCCTCCTAACCTTTTTCCCACGGCCAACATAAAATGCTGGGCATAGGTAGGTTGGGCATCGCTAATCACCTCATCAAGTGATCGCTATGCCCGGAACATCAATCCGCCCACCAGCAAGCTTTCCGGCGTCGCTTTAACAAGGCTGCGTTAAATGCTGAAGCGACCTACCAGCGCATTAAGGTCTACTGCCAAGCGCGATAACTCATGGCTTGCAGAATTGGTTTGCAGCGCTCCTGCTGCTGACTGTGCTGAGAGATCACGGATGGCTACTAGATTGCGATCTACTTCGCGCGCCACCTGAGCCTGCTCCTCTGCTGCGCTGGCAATCACCAGATTCCGCTCATTGATCTCCCCGATGGCAGAAAATATCTCCTCCAAAACGTCACCGCTGGCTTGGGTGATAGTCAGGTTGTCTTGAGCCTTGGCCGTACTTGATCGCATGACATCGGCAGCCTGCTCGGCGTTGCTCTGCACCGTGGCGATCATCTGCTCAATTTCACGAGTCGATGTCTGAGTACGATGAGCTAGCGTGCGGACCTCATCGGCTACGACTGCGAAGCCACGCCCTGCCTCGCCGGCACGTGCGGCCTCGATAGCTGCGTTCAGTGCTAAAAGATTGGTCTGTTCGGAGATCGAGCGGATTACATCCAGCACTGTGCTAATGTTTTGCACCTCGCTGGCCAGGTTCTGGATACGACCAGCACTATCCTGGATCTCCGACGCCATCAACTTTGTTCCTTGGATATTCTCCCGTACTTGCGCTCGGCTCTTCTGGGAAAGATTGTCGGAGGCGGAGGCAGCTTGTGAGGTGGATATAGCGTTCCGCGCCACCTCTTCGACCGCACTGGTCATCTCGGTTACTGCAGTAGCCGCCTGTTCTAGCTGCTGGTCCTGCTGCTGAAGACCGCGGTTGCTCTCTTCTGTGACTACATTTAGTTCTTCAGCAGCGGAAGCCAACTGCGTGGCAGAACTGGCGATCAAGCTGAGCGTCTCGCGTTGACTAACTTGCATCTGCTGTAGTTCGGAAAACAACTCACCGATCTCGTTACGCCCTGGAACTATAACCGGCTGGGTCAAATCTCCACCGGCAATGCGTCGGAAGTGTACGCCTGCCTCACGGAGTGGGCGTAAAACGCTGCTGGAGATAAAGCCCCAACACAGCAAAGCCAACGCCAAGGTCACTACCGCTAGAGTGATCGCCATGGTCTGCGAGACTTTAAGACGATCAGCCGACTCTGCAATTATCTGCTTGCTACGGGTATCTAGTTCATCAATCAATTTGGCGCGGACAGCTTGTAGTTTGGTCATGCCTTTGCCCGCGGCAATATTCACCTGGAAATAATCCTTGGCCGATTGCGCACGTGTAGCTGCCCGCTGGCCGACGATGGCGTCGCCGTACTCCGTAAACGCGGCCTTCAGCTCATTGACATAACCTTTAAGGGACGGTTCGGTGATGTCGGCGGTGGAAGCCTCAATCTTGGCAATGGCCTCCTTCCAGATAGCCTCACTAAGAACCAGCCGGGCCTCGGCATCCTGCTGACGCCCGGCCATGATTTCTATAAAGGCCGAAGACACGTTGGCGCTGGTGCGAATTGCTAATAGAAGGGAATTGTTGATGCCGTCAATCTGACTCGTCGCTCGATCCAGTTCGCTGATCTGGTCGTGGCTGCGTTCGGCCGAATGCCAGTTATTAACTACCGAGAATAACAGCGCCAAAACAAACGTAAATAATACAGCGACCATTCCGGTGCGGACTTTGAGATTGGGAAACATCGCGTTAGCTCCAAGAAAAAGCCTAGAGAGGGCTCTAATGCTCATTTATCTACTGCAAAGAGAAAAGCTTTAGGCCGTGGGACTGCATTTTGGGCGATCAGCGAACGGTAATTTTTATGTCTTTAATTCGACATATAAATCGATATGGCTAGAGACGGGTGAAATATGGCACATTGAAGGTTATGTGGTACGAAAATGGTACGGGGGGGGAGAAAGCTGCGCTACAGGCACCGGGTTGCAAAGCCTGCAGGTTTAGACGTTCCAATACATCACTCGGCGCAACGGAAAAGCGGAGGGAGAGGGCCTGCGGTGAAGCTAGGACTAAGGGCAGGTTGCTCTCAGTGGTGCATTACTAGCTGTCGGCATGGGAACCGTGAAACCTAAGCATTAAGTTGCACGCTCAACTTTTACATCAGATGGCTGCCTGGCAGTTTAAGGCGAAGAGGTGTCTACGGAAATCGGGGCGATTCATACATCCAACATATGAACGACGACAGCACCCAATGATTGATCATAGAGCAGACCTTGCAGCTTGCCAGCCGCCGCCAAGACTCTGAATCAACGCCACACTGCCCTGGCTGATCTGGCCCTGGGTGTCGCGAAGGTTCTGCTCGGCTTGCAGCAACACCAGTTGCTGGGTCAGCACGGCCTCCTGGCTGACAGTGCCGGCGCGCAGCTGCGCTTCCTGGCTGCCGAACAGTTGCTGGTTGCGCTGATAAACCTGCTGGAACGCATCGGCCTGGGTTTGCAGATGGTTGATCGCCGAGAGGTTGTCTTCGACGTTCTGCAAGGCGCTGAGCACGGTGCCCCGGTAGTTGGCGGCGATCTGGTCGTAGCTGGCCTCGGCCTGCCTGACCGCCGCTTCACGGGCGCCGCCGTCGAACAGGGTTTCCGCCAGGGCCGGGCCCAGGGTCCAGATGCGATTGGGCAGGGAGAACAATCCGCCCAGCGCGCTGCCCCGATAACCGGCCTCGGCGGTGAGGTCCAGGGTCGGGAAGAACGCGGCTTCGGCCACGCCGATTTTCGCGTTGGCCGCCGCCGCCGAGCGCTCTGCCGCCACCACGTCGGGACGCCGTTGCAGCAAGGTTGACGGCAAGGTCAGCGGCGGGCGTGGCAGCACGAAGGTGTAGTCATCCCGCGCTGCCACGGCAAACTCGCTTGGCGCCACACCCACCAGCACCGCCAGTGCGTGTTCGTATTGCTCGCGGTCGCGCAGCGAGGTCTGCAAATCTGCGATCGAGGTGGTCAACTGGTCCTGGGCCACCAGCAACTGGTCGTTGGTGGCGACGCCCTGGGTGCACTGCACCTGGATCATGTCCAGCAGTTGCTGATTGATCTTCTGCTGTTGCTGCAGCAGGCGTACGTCGATATCCATCTGCCGCAGCGCAAGGTAGTTGCTCGCCACGCTGGAGCTGATGGACAGCCGCACCCCGGCCAGCAACGCGTCGGATTGCTGGGCCGTGGCCTGGCTGGACTCTATCCCACGCCGCACCAGCCCCCAAAGGTCCGGCTCCCAACTGGCAGTCAAGGACGCGCTGACGCTGTTCTCGACACCGCCCGAGGTAGTACTGGACGTACTGCTGCCGCTGCCGCCCACACCCCGCGAACCCGACAAGCCTACGCCGACGGTGGGCCACAACCCGGCCCGGCTGGACGCCACCTGCGCCTGGGCCAAACGATACGCCGCCTCCGCCGCGATGATCGACTGGTTGGCCTTGGCCGAGCGCGCCACCAGGTCGTTCAGTACCGGGTCCTGATAGGCCAGCCACCACTGGCTGTCCATCGCCCCTTGGGGGTTGGCCGCCGCACGCTGCCACTGGGCGCCTTCCTTGAAGGTCTGCGGCAGCTCCATGGCGGGCTTCTGGTAATCGGGCCCGACCATGCAGCCGCCGAGCAGCAGGCTGATGCAAAGCACGCTGTATTTCACGTTCATAACCTTGCTTCCTTATGCCGACCCAGGCGCTGTGACGCCCGGTCGAGCCACAGGTAGATCACCGGGGTGGTGTACAGCGTCAGCACCTGGCTGAACAGCAGGCCACCAATAATCGAAATACCCAACGGCCGGCGCAGCTCCGAACCGTAGCCGGTGCCCAGCACCAGCGGCAGCGCGCCAAGAATCGCCGCCAGGGTGGTCATCATGATCGGCCGGAAGCGGATCAGGCACGCCCGGCGAATCGCTTCCTTGGCCGTGAGGCCAAACTCCCGCCGCTCGGTGATCGCGAAGTCGATCATCATGATCGCGTTCTTCTTCACGATGCCAATCAACAGAATCACCCCCACCAGCGCGATGATCGACAGCTCGGTGCCGGTCAGCAGCAAGGCAATCAGCGCACCGACACCGGCCGAGGGCAAGGTCGAGAGGATGGTCAGCGGGTGCATCAGGTTTTCGTAGAGGATGCCCAGTACGATATACACCGAGAGCAACGCGGCAACGATCAGCAACGGCTCGCTGGCCACCGACGACTGGAACACCTGGGCCGTACCGGCAAACTGGCCGACCACACTGGCCGGCATGCGCAGCTGCTTCACCGCGTCGTCCACCATTGCAGTGGCCTGGCCGATGGACGTGCCGGGGGCCAGGTTGAACGAGACCGTCACCGCCGGGAACGTGCCCTGGTGACTGATGGAAATCGCGGTACGCGCCACCGTGTTATCCGCCAGGGCCGACAGCGGCACCAGGGTCTGTTCGGTGGTCAGGTTGGGCGCCGCCGTGGTGCCTTTGGTGGTCGTGGCCTGGGTGCCCGTCGGCACATAAATCCCCTTGAGCGCTGAAGGGTCGGTCCAGTATTCCGGGCCGATTTCCATCACCACGTGATACTGGTTGGCCGCGCGATACAGGGTGGCGACCTGGCGCTGGCCAAAGGCGTCGTACAGCGCCTGGTCGACCGCCGAGATACTCACCCCGAGGCGCGCCGCCGTGTCGCGGTTGATCTGCACATTGGCCAGCAGGCTGTTGTCCTGCTGGTCGGTATTCAGGTCGGTGAGTTGCGGCAATTTGCGCAGCACCTCCACCACCTTGGGCACCCATTCATCCAGGGATGCCTGGTCATCGGCGGTCAGGGTGTATTGGTACTGTGCGCCACTTTGCCGGCCACCCACGGTGATGTCCTGCGCCGACTGCAAATACAGCTTGGTGCCCGGCAGGTCGCCGAGGCTGCGGCGGATTTGCCCGATGATCTCGGTGGCGTTGTCCTTGCGCTCGCCCAAGGGCTTGAGCAAGACAAACATCTGCGCACTGTTGACCGCCCCGCCGCCACCTCCGCCGCCGACAAACCCGGCGACGGTTTCGATATTCGGGTTTTTCATCACCTTGCGGTTGATCTCGGTGAAGTCCTTCTGCATCGCCCCGTAGGAAATGCTCTGGTTCGCCAGGATGCTGCCCTGCAAGCGGCCGGTGTCTTCCTGGGGAAAGAAGCCCTTGGGCACCAGCACGTACAGCACGCCGGCGAGGACGATCACCAGCACCGTGACAAAGCCCATCAGCACCGTATGCTCGATCACCCAACCCAGGGTGCGATCGTAGAAGCGGTGAAAGCGCGAATCCGGGTGTTCGTTGCCTGCGTCAATCTCTTTCGGCGCGCGCAGCAGCACGCTGGCGAGCATCGGCGTGACGGTCAGGGAGATCAGCATCGAGATCACGATGGCCACCGACAGCGACACCGAGAACTCGCGGAACAACCGCCCGACAATCCCGCCCATCAGCAGCAGCGGAATAAACACCGCCACCAGGGACACGCTGATGGTCAGCACCGTAAAGCCGACTTCACGCGCCCCTTCCAGTGCGGCCTCCACCCGGGTATTGCCGCGCTCCAGGTGGCGCATGATGTTTTCCACCACCACGATCGCATCGTCCACCACAAAGCCGGTGGAAATGGTCAGCGCCATGAGGGACAGGTTGTTCAGGCTGTAGCCGAGGAAGTACATCGCTCCGAAGGTGCCCAGCAGCGACAGCGGCACCACGATCGCCGGCACCAGGGTGCTGCGCCAGTCGCGGAAGAAGCCGAACGTCACCAGGGTCACCAACAGGATCGACACCAGCAACGTCACTTCCACGTCGTGCAACGAGGCGCGGATGGTGGTGGTGCGGTCCATCAGCAAGTCGAGCTTGATCGTCGCCGGGGTCGAGCTCTGCAAAAACGGCAGCGAGGCTTTCACCGCGTCCACCGTCTCGATCACGTTGGCCCCTGGCTGCTTGAACACCACCAGCAACACCGCCGGCTTGCCGTTGGACAGGCCGAAGTTGCGCAGGTCCTGCACGTCTTCGCGCACGTAACCAAGGTCGGCGATATGGATCAGGTCGCCGTTGTGGGCCTTGACCACCAGCGGCCCGTAGTCCTTCTCATCGAGCAACTGGTCGTTGGCGGCAATGCCATAGTTGCGGTCACCAATGGCCACGTTGCCCTTGGGCAAGTTGACGTTGGACGCATTGATCACCTGGCGCACCTGCTCCAGGCTGACGCCGTACTGGTTGAGCCGGTCGGGGTTCAATTCCACCCGCACCGCCGGCAACGCGCCGCCGCCCACCGTCACATCACCGACCCCGGTGGTCTGCAACAACTTCTGCTCCAGCAGGGTCGAGGCCACGTCATACATCTGCCCCGGCGTGGCGCTGTCGGAGGTCAGGCTGATGATCAAAATCGGCGAGTCCGCCGGGTTGACCTTGCGGTACGTCGGGTTGCCGGACAGGTCGCTGGGCAGGTTGCTGCGGGCGGCGTTGATCGCGGCCTGCACGTCCCGGGCGGCGCCGTCGATGTCGCGGTTCAGGTCGAACTGCAGGATGATCCGCGCCGAGCCAAGGCTGCTGGACGAGGTCATCTGCGTGACCCCGGCGATCTGCCCGAACTGGCGCTCCAGGGGCGTGGCCACCGAACTGGCAACTGTAGTGGGATCGGCTCCCGGCAACGAGGCGCTGACGCTGATGGTGGGGAAATCCACCTCCGGCAGCGGCGCCACCGGCAGCAGCATAAAGGCCAGCGCGCCAAACAGCGCGAGGCCGGCCGCCATCAAGGTGGTTGCAATCGGGCGGCGAACAAACGGCGCGCTGAGGTTCATCGCCATCAGACTGCTTCAGCCGGACGGCGGCTGAAGCGTTGCCCCAGGCCATGCATGGCAAGGAAGATCACCGGCGTGGAAAACAGGGTCAACAGTTGGCTGAGCAACAACCCGCCGATAATCGCGATGCCCAGCGGATGCCGCAGCTCCGAGCCAATCCCCGTCCCCAGCGCCAGCGGCACCGCGCCGAACAGCGACGCCATGCTGGTCATCAGGATCGGCCGGAACCGCAACTCCGCGGCCTGACGGATCGCCGCCGTCGGGCTCAGGCCGCCCTCACGTAATAACTCCAGGGCAAAGTCGACCATCATGATGCCGTTTTTCATCACGATGCCGATCAGCAGCACAATGCCAATCAAACCGATAATGTCGAACTGCGTGCCGGTCACCAGCAGCGCCAGCAAGGCCCCGAGCGCCGCCGAGAGCAGCGTCGAAAGGATCGTCACCGGGTGCACGAAGCTCTCGTACAGAATCCCCAGCATCAGGTACACCACCACAATCGCCGCCACCACCAGGAACACCTGGTTGGACAGCGACTGCTCGAACGTCGCCGCCGCACCTTCGAGGTTGGCCTGCACCGACAGCGGCAAACCGACCTTGGCCTCGATGTCCTTGAGCCGCGTCACCGCCGCGCCAAGGGTCTGGCCGGGCGCGAGGTTGAAGGACACGTCGGCATACGGAAACTGGCCCAGCCGGTTAATGGTGACGGGCGCCCGCACCACCTGCAGGGTCGCCATGCTCGACAGCGGCGCGACGCCGCCACCCGGGATGTCCACGTACAACCCCGTGAGCAGGTCAGGCAAGTTGCGCGGTGGATGGTCGGTGGCGATTACCACGTGGTACTGGTTGAGCTGGGTGTAGATGGTCGAGACCTGGCGCTGGCCGAAGGCGTCGTACAGCACATCATCGATTGCCTGGGGCGTGATGCCCAGCCGCGAGGCCGTGGCGCGGTCGAATGTCAGCTGGATCTGGTTGCCGAACTGCATCGCCTGGCTTTGCACATCGGTGAACATCGGGTCTTGCTTGATCGCGGCCAGCAGCTTGTTGGACCACTGTTCCAACTCGTCCGGGTCGGTGGCTTGCAGGCCCAGGCGGTAGCTGGTGGTGGATACCGTGGCGTCGAGGGTCAGGTCCTGCACCGAGTGCAGGTACAGGCGGATGCCGGCGTCGTCAGCATTCGCATCGGAGAGCCGGCGGATCACTTCGGTGGCGCTGTCACGTTCACCCCGCGGCTTGAGGTTGATCAGCAGGTTGCCCTGGTTGACGGTCGGGTTGCTCTGGTCGATCCCGACAAAGGACGACAGGCTTTGTATGGCCGGGTCCTTGAGGATTCGGGCGGCCAGGCGCTGCTGTTCGGTCTGCATCTGCTGGAAGGAAACCGTCGGCGCCGCCTGGGAAATGCCCTGGATCAGGCCGGTGTCCTGGTCGGGGAAAAAGCCCTTGGGCATGATCGCCAGAATCATCAGGGTCAGCGCGGCAGTGAGCGCTATCGAGATCAGCGTTAACGTGCGGTGCGCCAGTACCCAGTCGAGGCCACGCACGTAGTGGGTGTTGATGCGGTCGAAGAAATCCGCGCGGCGCTCCTGGTGCTTATTCTTCAGCATTCGCGCGCACATCATCGGCGTCAGGGTCAGCGAAATAAACGCTGAAATAACGATGGTCACGGCCACGCTCATGGCAAATTCGCGGAACAATCGGCCGACCACATCACCCATGAACAGCAGCGGGATCATCACCGCAATCAGGGCAATCGACAGCGAAATAATCGTGAACCCAATTTGCTCCGCCCCCTTGAGCGCCGCCTCCAGCGGTGAGTCGCCGGCCTCGATGTAGCGCGTGATGTTTTCGATCATCACGATGGCGTCATCCACCACGAATCCGATGGCGATGGTCAACGCCATCAGCGTCAAATTGTTCAGCGAGAAGCCCAATGCATAGGCCACCGCCAGGGTGCCCACCAGCGTCAGCGGAATGGTCACGGCGGGAATGACCGTCGCCGGCACGTTGCGCAGGAACGCGAAAATCACGATTACCACCAGCCCGATGGCCATGGCCAGTTCGTACTGCACATCGGTGACCGAGGCGCGGATGGTTTGGGTGCGGTCGGTGAGCACATCGACCTTCAAGGTGCCCGGCAAACTGGCCCGCAATTTGGGCAGCAATTGCTGCACGCGGTCGACCACCTCGATCACGTTGGCGCCGGGTTGGCGCTGGATATTCAGCACAATCGACGGCGTGCTGTTGGTCCACGCGGCCTGGCGCGGGTTCTCCGGGCCCTGGGTGGAAGTGGCGATCTGCGACAGGCGAATCGGCGCGCCGTTTTTATAGGCGATCACCAGGTCGCGGTATTCCTCGGCCGATTGCAGCTGGTCGTTGGCACCGATGGAATACGCCTGGAACTTGCCGTCGATATTGCCCTTGGCCTGATTGACGTTGGCCGTGCCGAGGGAAGTGCGCAGGTCGTCGATGGACAGGCCAAGACTGTTGAGCGCCGAAGTATTCGCCTCGACCCGCACCGCCGGGCGCTGGCCGCCGCTGATGGTCACCAGTCCGACGCCGGTGATCTGCGAGATCTTCTGCGCCAGCCGTGTATCCGCCAGGTCTTCGACCTTGGTCAGCGGCAATACGTCGGAGGTCAGGGACAGGGTCAGCACCGGCGCATCCGCCGGGTTGACCTTGCTGTACACCGGAGGGTACGGCAGGTTGGCCGGCAGGAAAGTGCCGGCGGCGTTGATCGCGGCCTGCACTTCCTGTTCGGCGACGTCCAGGGACAGCGACACGTCGAATTGCAGGGTCACCACCGAAGCGCCGTCGGAGCTGGTGGAGTTCATGGACTTGAGGCCCGGCATCTCACCGAGTTGGCGTTCCAGCGGCGCGGTAATCGACGAGCTGACCACGTCCGGGCTCGCGCCGGGGTATTGGGTGAAGACCTGGATGGTCGGGTAATCGACTTCGGGCAAGGCCGACACCGACAGCAAGTGATACCCCAACAGGCCGAGCAACAGTACCGCCACCATCATCAAGGTGGTGGCGACGGGACGTTCGATAAAGGGCCGCGAAATGTTCATGCTCGGCAGTTCCTCACTGGGCGACGACCTTCACGGTCGAACCGTCATCCAGCTTGTCGGCGCCCTCGGTGATCACCTGCTCCCCCGGCTTGACCCCGTTCTCGAGCACCGCCGACACATCGCCCATGGACGGGCCGGTCTTGATGGTGCGCAGGCTGGCCTTGTCGCCATTTACCACGAACACGAAATCCCCCTTGCTGCCATGCTGGATCGCCCGGGTCGGCACCACGGCAACCTGGGCCAGGGTGTCGGCCTTCAGGCGCGCATTGACGAACTGGTTGGGGAACAGCGCATTGCCCGAATCATCGAACTGCGCCTTGACCTTGATGGTGCCGGTGGTGGTGTCCACCTGGTTGTCCAGGGCCAACAGGCTGCCGGTGGCCAGCAAAACTTTCTTGTTGCGGTTGTAGGCCAGCACCGTCACGGCGCCATGGCCCAGGGCCTGGTTGATAGCGCCCAAGTCATCCTCGGGCACGGCGAACACCACGGTGGCCGGGTTCATCTGGGTGATCACTACTATGCCGGTGGTGCTGGTGGTGGTGACGTAGTTGCCCGGGTCTACCAGGCGCAGGCCCACCACGCCGTCGACGGGCGAGGTAATGGTGCAGTAGCCGACCTGCACTTCAAGGTCCTGCACATTGCCCTGATCGGCGGCCACGGTGCCCAGTTGTTGCTGGACCAACGAGGCCTGGGTATCGACGGTTTGCTGGCTGGTGGAACCGGCCTTGACCAGTTCGCGGTAGCGCGCCAGATCGCGCTGGGCGTTGCTCAACACCGCCTGGTCGTGGGCCAGGGTGCCCTTGGCCACGGCCAGTTGGGCCTTGAGGGCACGGTCATCGATGCGGGCGATCACCTGGCCCTTGGTGACATGCTGGCCTTCCTTGAACGCCACGCTGCTGAGGATGCCATCGACCTGGGTAACCACGGTCACACTGCGGGTGGGAGTGACGGTGCCGAGGGCGTCGATATACACCGGCACGTCCTGCAACACCACTGGCACCACGGCCACCGGTTCGCCGGGAGTGGGTGGCCGGCCTTTGTGCCCGCCTGCAAAGAAGTGCAACCCCAAGGCAATCAACAACGCCACCAGTAACAACGTGCAAACTGCCCAGGCAGGCGCCCTCCGCTTATTTTTTTTCCCCACCGCTTCTCACTCGAAAGCCGAACACAGACTGCCTTATACTTTACCCACAAGCTTGACATCTGCGTGTCCTACTACGAGTTCATTCAGCGTCAAGACAGAAAACAACATTAAATGCTCCGCCTTAGCAAGCTTCCGCACCATTTCTGAGCACTACGTGACCATAAAAGGTCCTGGCTATTCAACTCCAATAAAAAACTCTCGCGAGGAGCCTATGATCTGAACGAAGTTCGAGGTAAGGACTTGACAATCGACTTCGCCGCCCCCCTCACTCTAAAGATTCTGACGAGATGGACCAAGTATTGGTATACCTGCTCAAGAGTTTCAGAACTTCATTAGATTGCTCAACCTGAAAATATGACTCGCTGTTTATATATGTTTAGGTGACATGGGGAGCATGGGATCGACGGGATATGCCGTAGTTCCCCCCAGCAAATTAAAAACCAGCATCGGCAGATGGGTGCTCACGTTCGTGGAGGATCAATCAACGTTGTATCGAATATGGGTGCGACAGGGCAGCAGGCGTAGCGCCTGCTTTAAGCCGGTGATCGAAGATACACCGTGGAACAGTCGCCATAATGTGAAACAAGGACACCGCGGGACTGACGCAGCCTCTAATCTTAAGATCTAAACCCTGTGATGCTCACAGGATATGCAATTCGCCAACGTCGACGATGTATAACCGGATGCCAATTGGCGGCTTGGCTGAGTCTTGAGCCGTGTACTGGAATATTCGCATGCACGGTTATTAGGGAGTTGGACGCGGACAATCGGGTTTGACTACCCGGCAACCAGATACGACCGTGGGCGCTCGGGCACAAAAACTGGCTCTTCGCAAAATCGTTGCGTAGAGGCAAACGGGCGGTGGCGATCATGAGCCTGATCCAGTCAGCGCGCATCAATTATGAATTGATCTGTCAGATAAACCGATACTTCGCAATACAGAATTCTCATCAAAATGCAGCTCAAGTCCACTAATAACGGACTGAAAAGTGTTAGGAGGCGGCGGCTGGAGAAGCGTCAGTCTTTAGAGGGGTTTAGTAATGATATAGCCGAAGCCACGTACGGTGAATATTAAGCAGTGTGAAACCCGGCAGGTCGATTTTCTCGCGCAGGCGACCGATATGCACATCTGTCAGATTGGTGCCCGCACCGAAGTATCCCTACATGCCGCGAAAATCATCATGCGCGTGAGGACCTGCCCAGAGCTGCGCATGAAAACTGTAGGAGTTTATATGCAACGGGCTGCGCGGCTGATCAGGTCAAGTTCCAGGTCGCGACACTAAGGGTGGCTTTGAATTACTGAGCCGTTCTGTTGCGGCGCAGCAGCACTTCGACACGGTGACCATCTCATCAGATGCGAAAGGCTTGGTGAGTTAGTCATCACCAACAACAAAAACAACAACACGAAGGCTGCGTAGATGTTCGTCCACATCGGAAAGAGCGCTGATCATATAAACACGCCGATGGTGCGCATCGTGGCCACGATAGCCGGGCCATCTAGTTTCGGAGGCATGCGCTCGAGGAAATCAGGTTGTAAGCACAACTCACAGCCCGACCTAACCTCCGCGACAATTGTGCGCCCAATCCACGCCCGTCCATGTTTGATTAGTGACGATTTCCTGCTGTGTTACCGTGTCGTCTTCAACTCTCTAAATACTAAGCACAGGTTCATCTGAACAGAGTCACTAGATTCGCTGATTGGCAAATGTAACGACCGCAGTGCAAGGTAAGTGAAATAACGCTGTCCCATACCCTCATAGCAAAAGCGGAATGGCGTTACGGATTTTTGCCCCTATGACGTGAGCACATCATGACGACTCAAGCAAACCACTAGTTATAAGACAAGACTAAACCTGCCAAAAGACGCATTAAAAATAAACAAAAACGCAAATTATAAAAAAACGCAAAAAAAAATCATGACACGACAATCAGTGTTTCTTCATAAGATGTAAACTGCGCGGTAACGATCAATGCGACCATACATAATATCGGTTTTTTGCATATTTGATAAAAGCAGATGTACTCGTCAGCGAAACAAATCAGCAAGAATTAGAATCGAAAATGAGACGTGCCATGAACCAATCAACACACCCAAAAAGTAGAATGTTGGAGATCGTCAAGTTTTCGAGACGGCTTTCAATAGAGGTTATCAATACCGTAGTTACGGCGTGGCGAGTCGAAACAATTTATCTCGAGATTAAGTCAGCTATAAAAAATAGCCCTACCAATATTAAAAATGACAACTTGATTACTCGAGGAGCCATGCAAGATATATTACACAGAGATATGTTTATATTGCTAGCAGCATTATCGAGAATGGAGAAAAACCTCATTAGAAGTGCAAGAACCCAAATTAAAAGCGGAGAAACTCGAGAAAATCGTATCCCCAGGAAAAGCCAGCAACTATTGAAGCAAAGAAAAAAATTAATGACTGTATAGTCATTTTAAAAATGTTAGAGATTCGAATCCTTTCAAAAAAACATAATCGTAAGCTGCCGCACGATTAAACACGCCCTTTCCCAGCGTTAAGCCCAACAATTAACAGGTGCGACAGATATGATATCATTAAGAAACATGAAAATAAAATCAAAACTATTATGTACATTTGGCATGTGCGCCTTGATCACGCTTTTAGTTTCCATTCTAGCTCAAATTGGTCTAAGCAAGCTAAAAACGCAACTCGACAACATTGTAGGCAATAACATATTGTCAGTTGCATTGGTCCAACAAACAAGTGGTCGCTCTATTGCTACCAATCGTGACTTCTACAAAGTGATCGTGTTGACTGCTGCCAATGCCAAATCCGAAGAAATAGACTCAGCAGTCGAAGCCTATCGCAAAAATAAAGACCAGGCTTTGGAAGCATTTAGGAAATACGAGACCACCTCGAGGGAGCCAGACGAAATAATAGCGTCCGCTAGCTTCAATCGAGACTGGACTTCTTATACCTCTGCTATTGATAGTGCGTTAGCAGCCCTTCGTGCTGGTGATATTGATCAAGCTCGGAAACTCGGCACCTCCAACATAATAACTGAATATGAAAAAGTAAAAGCAGATATTGCTATCATTCTCGAATCTAACGCACGGCAGGTTGCTGGCGCAAGGAAGTCAGTTGATGAATTGCACAAGCAACTCACTTGGATATTGATAATAGTTTGCTTGATCGCGATTATTATTGCCATGACCTTTGGCATGATTATCACAAAACAAATCACAGACCCGATATATCGGTCGGTAGCCGGAGCAAGTAGAGTTGCTAAAGGTGACTTGACTCAGATTATAGAGTTCAAGGGCACAGACGAAACCGGCCAGCTTTTGCAGTCTCTTTCTAATATGCAAACCAATCTTATAGATACTGTTCGCCAGATATCCGACGCCGCTAATCAATTGGCATCTGCCGCAGAGGAATTAACCGCTGTAACAGACGACAGCACGCGGGGCCTTGTCACACAGAACGGGGAAATCCAACAAGCTGCCACAGCAGTCACAGAGATGACTGCTGCTGTTGAAGAAGTCGCTCGCAACGCGGTAAGTACCTCTACTATTTCAAGCCAGACCGCTGATGAAGCGTATAAAGGGCAAAAACAAGTACAGCAGGCAGTTGCATCGATCGATAATGTGGCTATCGTCATAAATGACTCTACCAAGCTTGTCGAAGCTTTAGCATTCCAGATACATGACATCACAAAAGTTTTAGATGTGATCCGAGGCATCGCTGAACAAACTAATCTTCTTGCCTTGAATGCCGCTATCGAAGCTGCCCGAGCTGGAGAGCAAGGGCGTGGTTTCGCTGTAGTCGCCGATGAAGTTCGGGCGTTAGCCCATCGGACTCAGGCCTCGACTGGTGAAATTGAACATATGATAAGTCGAGTGCGTGACGGCGCAGATGAGGCAGTAACGGCTATGGGTAAAAGTCGTGATCTTGTTCTCAGCACTCAGTCTTTAGCAACAGAAGCAGGCATAGCGCTGCAGCGAATCAGTGAGGGCGTGCAGAGGATCAATGAACAAAACCTGGTAATCGCCAGCGCCGCAGAAGAACAAGCTCAGGTTGCTAGGGAGATTGATCGCAATCTAGTCAATATACAGGACCTATCAGTCCAGACGGCCGCCGGGGCCAACCAAACCAGCGCTTCGAGCCAAGAGCTTTCCAGATTAGCTATCTCATTTAACAAACTTGTTGGTCATTTTAAACTGTAACTACTACACGACTAAAAACATGGTACTTGATCAGCCCAGAGCGGCGTCCTATTGACTCAGGAAAAAAGAGGTAATGATGAAATATTCAAAGAAATTTTTTCCCTTCGCCATTTTGACGGGAATACTTACTTTCAGCATGGCCGCTTACGGTGCTGACAAATCAGTGTTAGCTGGCTACTCCGATGGAGCCAAGGTCGTAAAGGTGGACGCTACCCGTTCGCAAATTGACGAGATAACCGGTGTCGTCTACAGCCAGATCAAGCAGATGCGGTCGGTGCGTCAAATGCAAATGAACGTACTGGTGCCTAGAAACAACGACTTAAAGCCGGCTATTGTTTATTTCCCTGGAGGTGGCTTTACCTCGGCCGATTACGGTAAATTTTTTGAAATGCGTAGCGCTCTGGCCCGCGCCGGTTTTGTGGTGGCGGCAGCCAACTATCGGGTGGTGCCGGATAAATTTCCTGCTCTGGTCGAGGACGGGAAAGCAGCGGTGCGTTATCTGCGCGCTCACGCTAATGAGTATGGTATTGATCCGAAGCGCATCGGGGTGCTGGGCGATTCAGCTGGCGGCTATCTGGTTCAAATGCTCGGTACTACTAACGGTGACCATGGTTTCGATAAAGGGGACTATTTGACAGCGTCGTCGGACGTTCAAGCTGTGGTTTCTCTATACGGCATCTCTGATCTAAGAAATATCTCAGCAGGATTTTCTTCAGCTGTGCAAAAAGTTCACGAATCACCGTCAGTGACTGAAGCCCTTTTGGTGCAAGGCCCGGCATTTGGTAACTTTGCCGGTGCGAGCATCTTCTCTGACTCTGCCAAGGCGCTTTCAGCTAGCCCCATGGGTCATTTGCAAGGGCCTAAACCTCCGTTCCTAATAATGCACGGAAGCTCAGATACTCTGGTCTCACCAGTGCAGAGTAAACAACTGTATGAAGGTCTACGCAATAATGGACACCGGGCCGACTATGTACTAGTCCAAGGTGCGTCTCACGGTGACATCACCTGGTTCCAAGCTCCCATCGTTGACCTCGTGGTTGATTGGTTCAAGAAGTCCCTCGGGACGCCGCTGGCGAGGGAAGCAATACCTGCTGCCGAGTCCAATCTATAACCTCTTCGGCGTCAGATGTCTTGGCCGCTTGACTCTCATAATTGGAATTTTGGTAGATGACCTGACGCGCATCTTTATGCTGCACTTGAGGTAAAGGCGCCAAGTGCTAGCGGTAACTGACAAATTGAGCACATATTCGGTCGAGTATGTGCTTGCGCTGGCGAGCGCTATAATGGCTATGGATAAAAATCTAAATAATTGGCGACAAAAGCTGGGTTCGCTACAGCGAATCAGTAAGTATTTCCTTTAGTAAACAAGGTGATGGCCTTTGCAGCAGAAGAACTGACACAAGTCACCTGGAAGATTGATCACACGCTTAATGTAAAGGGCCTGCATGTGCACATGACAGCGGACGTTAATAAAACCCGCGCTTCTATTCTAGAACCATCTAGGTGTTCCATCCATGGACTTATCAAAACCTGCAAACTGTAAACTCAATACCTGCTTCGGCATAAGCTTAAATCTAACCGTTGGGCATGCTCAAGTTTACATCGAAGGAAAGCAGCGGGGATAGATGCCGATATCAGTACCGACCAAACCCAATAAAGCTCGTTAATGGATATCGCATGAACGCCTATCAAGCAGCTCATCCCTACGAAGCTAAGATTAGTGTAATTGTCACGGAGATCATGCCATGTCGACTATAGAATGGGAAATTGAGAAAGTTCGGAGCGCCGCTACTGCATGCATTAGAGTAGCTCAGGATATCATAAGTATTTACGCAGAAATAAACAGACAGATTGCAACCTATGAGAATAGCATATCAACACTCAAGAAAAACTTGTCAGGCATCTCTTCAACTTCACAAACACATGATAGCTCAAGCACTTCAAAACGTAACGCCGCGCTCTTAGAAACGAACACCCTAAACATACAGTCAGCGCGATTAAAAACAATTCTTACATCTGCATGCTCACTACTTATGGGAGAATTGGGCCAACACTTAGATAACGTTCGGACCGGAATAAATTCTTTAATAATTAAATTTGACAAACCCATTCTTACCGAAGAACAAATTTCCATACTAACCTCCATCACTGATGAAGTCGATAGCGCCTGCAGCAAGTTAGGCAGCGTACAGTTCCCAGACTGTAAGGAAATGGAAAAAATATTCACCACACTAAACAGCATCAAGCTGACGAACGGACAGACAAGCAAGTATTAACACAAAAATTAAAAACAGGTTAATCGCAAATTTTTCATTGATGACCTGCATATTTCTCTTCTCACCACAGAAGAATAAAGACATCTCACCCGGAGTGCGCGCCAAACATTCTAAAGATTTCGCTTTATGCTTGGCATTCATAAATTCACACATCCGCCCCAAGCGAAGCCTCCCGAACTATTACAATTCGACACCAAACGTGTCTGAGATAAATATCTTTTATCAAAGGCACGTGATTACCCCGGTTACACGTTTTACGCGAGCCGTGAATACATCCGTCAAAAATCAGGGGATTTGGAAAATGAACCAAACCTAACTTCCACTCTAGAAATTTGAACTTGCCGAGATAAACGGTTTAAAGCTGTAGGCGCGTGGGTATGATGGCTTCCTTGAGGAGGGATCCTCCAAATATGCTCTCAAATGTGCTGAAATACATCTGACACCTGATCACAGCGGCCCGTGAGGCAGATTCTGCACCCTGCTGCACCAGGGGAATCTGTCAGGTGCGAAACCGCAGTCCGTTCTGCGCCTGCTGGCTGAATCACCAGAGCGGTGGCTTTCTGTGCGAGGATCAGGGCGTGGTTGAGGCCACGGAGTAGGCCTGAGCTATCACTTGCAAGCGGCGGCATCAGGTCGAGATCGACCTGATTGACTCAACGCAAGGGAGTCGCCAAGCGCACCGCTTCGCTCAAGGCACCCTGATCTAGTTGAGTAAAAGTCCGTCGCAACATCCAGCCTGCCAGCCAGTCCGGAGTGAAGCGCATGAACAGGTTACGCATATGCCAACTGTAACGTGTGGTGGGTACATACCAGTTGGCCATCCGCGGAGCCAGTGCCTGCAGGATGTCGATATCCGGTCTCAAACGCGCTTCGTATCGGCTCAAGGCATTAACGTCATAGCTGCGGGCCAGTTCCTCGGCCAGCAGCCAGGCACCGGTGATGGCCATGCTCGCTCCGCGTCCGGAAGCAAGGGTCAGGCAGTGCGCGGCATCGCCCAGCAGCACCAGCCGGCCTTTGTGCCAGGTGGGTAGATGCACTTGCATCAAATGATCAAGATAAAACCCGTCTGGCCGTGCGGCCAATGCCGCCTGAATATCCTGATGAGCATGCGAGAACAAATCCTGTAGCCAGGCGGCGCGCTGTTCGCGGGGCACCCGTAATCCCTCACTGTCCTGCCAGACGAACAGCGCAGCCAGCAGGTCCTTGCGCATCCCGTAGAGTTCGACGGTGTAACCGGGTTCGGAGAACGACACATGTCGCTCATCGACGCGAGCTGACTGCCCTTGCAGAGTAAAAGCCGCCGCGCTGTAGCCAAGGGATTTAAGGCACTCTTCGTCGCTGGCGAAATAACGCTGACGTAAAGAAGAGAAGCAGCCATCGGCCGCCACCACAAAGTCAAAACACTCGTGTTCGGAGTTGTCGAACCACACCTCCACGCCGTCATCCCGCTGCTGCAGCGTATGCACCTGAGTGCTGAAGCGAATCGGTACTTGATCGCCCAATGCTCGATGCAGAGCCATGACCAGATCATCACGACATACCGGCAGCAGATTGGTCTGGCGCAGATGTTTGCGATGGTCGATCAGTAGCACATCGCGGCCCTGACTGTCCCGGAACTGGGTACGACCCAACTCCACGCCCTTGGCCTCAAGGCCTTCGAGGATGCCCATCTGCCCGGCAATCTGGTAACCACTTCCGCCCAGGCTGAGAACAAAGCCGTCACAGCGCAGGTCGGGAGCCTTCTCCACAATGGTCGGCGCGAATCCTCGTTGCTTCAGCCACCAGGCAGCGGCCAGTCCGGCAATGCCGGCGCCTTGAATCAGAATCTTCGCTGACACGTGTTATCCCTTGCGTTCGCACCTTGGCTAATGCGATCAAGATTGCGGGCGGCGCGATCTTTGAGCGCGCGCGATCAGGGATGAAACGCGCGTGATCAGACCTTTAATGATAAGTGTTATCATTTGTCATCGCGCACTCAGGGCCTCCTCCATGTCCATCAACCATTACGTCGCCGATCAACCACTCTCCCCCACCTTCGCCAACCTGGCTGATGAGGAACTCGACATACGCGTGCTCGACCTGCTGCCTGCGCAGGACTGTCGTATCCAGGCCAACAGCGAACCCTCGCTGTCGATCGCCTACTACGCTCAAGGGAGCGGCTGGCGGCAATTTGCCGATACGCCATTCATGCTGCTCAGCCCTGATACCTGCTGCCTGTACCACGGGTCCGTTGCGATTCAAGGCGAAGGGATGCTGGCGGCCAATACCCGAGTACGCGGAGTCAATATCAGCTTTGCGCCTCAGGTACTCAGTCGCATCGGGCTTGACCAACAGTTGCTCGACCAGGCGGGTCTATGGGAGAGGCGCATCTCCACTGACGGTCAGGCACGACTGGTGCAATTCCCCGCGCCAACCGTGCTGCGCAAAGTTGGCATGGCAATGCTCGATTGCCCGCTGCAAGGGGTAGCGCGGGAGATTTTCCTGCGGGGCAAGGCGTTCGAGATGCTCGGCGAAATGGTCGGCTATCTGCAAAGCGGCCAGCTCCAGCCTGCCGTCGGTGCACGTGATCGCGCCCGTATTGAACAGGCACACGGCTTATTGAAAGCACGCCCCGCCGAACCCTGGACGCTTGAAGCGCTGGCCGATGCTGTGACCCTGAATGTGCGCAAACTCAAGCAAGGGTTTCGTCAGGTATATGGCAAAGGTGCCTACACGCTGCTTCAGGATATTCGCATGGAGTTGGCCGCTGAGCGTCTGCAGCGAGGCGAACGAGTGGTCGATGCGGCTCTGGAAGTCGGGTACTCCAATCCAAGTCACTTCGCCAAGGTGTTTCGTCGTCATCACGGGATTGCTCCCAGCGAATACCGCAATCGCTGTGAGACTCCAATCAAATGATAATCAATATCAACAACTGACCCGATCACGCGCGCCGACACCCTGATCACGCGCGCAGGCCAACGGCTATAACCCGACCATTTGGCCATCCCCCTTCCTCAGGTTATCTCCATGCAACGCTCCTTGCTCCACCTTGCGGTACTGTTCGCCATCACGCCCTACGCTTCTGCTGACTCGGTACTGACCTTGCCTGAACTGCAAGTCACCGCCAGCAAGCGTGTCCAGTCTCAAAACCAGACAGATCTGGCTCTGGCCGTAGCCACCCCGGCAGACCTGGAACAAGCCAATGTTTACCGCAGCGGGGAGCTGGAACGCGTCTTTCCCGAATTATTAGTGCGCAATACCGGCGCAGGCCTTTTCCCCAGCCTGAGCATGCGCGGCATCTCATCTTCAGACCCCTACAACGCTCCGGTCGGGATTTATGTCGATGGTGTTCCACAGTACTTGGGCACCTTCAATCAGGAATTGCTGGACATCGAACAAATCGAACTGCTCAAAGGCCCGCAAGGAACGTTGTATGGTCGTAATGCTCATGCGGGAGCGTTGAATATCACTACCCGTCAGCCCGACGAAACCCAGACTGCCACGGTACAAAGCCGTTTCAGTAACCTGCATCAGCAAGTTTCTGCCAGTGGCTCCGCTCCACTGGTCAGTGACCGTTTGTACGTACAAGGTGCGGTTTACCACGACGACACCGACGGCGAGTTGACCCGCAGTGAACACCATGGGGACAGCGACAATGGTGGCGGTCGAGTGGGCCTGTTGTTCAAGGCCAATGAAGACCTGAGCCTGCGTCTGGCCTACGCGCGGGACAAACTACGATCGTATGACGAGCAATATCTCGCCGACGAGACTTATGGCAAGCGTCGGGCCAGCGTGCCGTTGATGGAGTCTGTGTACGTACGCCGTGTTGAAAGCAGCAGCGCCACCGTTGATTGGAGCCTTAATGACAGCTGGCGCCTGACCTCCATCAGTGCCCTGCAGAACTACCGGCATGAGCGGTTGTTCGGGGATCTGGGCTTCCTCTGGCCGGAAACCCAGCGCACCCTCAGCCAAGAGTTGCGCCTGTCGACTCAAGGCGCTGATCGGGCATGGGATCTGGTGACGGGCCTTTATTGGCAGAACAGTAAAAGTCATTCGCAACGTGAACCTGATGCCAGCGCACCGTTATCCGGCGTCTACGGTCAGGCGGACAGCCGCATCGAAAATACCGAAAAAGCTGTATTTGGTGAGTTCACCTGGCATTTGGCGCCCCGTTGGGACCTGACCTTGGGTGCGCGTCACAGCCAGGAAAAAGCCGAGACTCGCTATGTGCAGCAAAACGCGTTGTTCACCCCCGGCTTTGAATACAGTGGCAACGACACCTTCACCAGCACCACGCCAAAGGTCGCTCTGGGTTTCCAGGCAACACCTGACACTCGGCTGTACGCATCGGTGAGCAAGGGCTTCAAGGCTGGCGGCTACAACCGCATCGGCGCCATCACTCCCGATGCTGTGGCCTACTCACCGGAAAAATCCCTGAACATGGAAGTCGGCATCAAGGCCAGTCTGCTGGACAAGCGTGTATGGCTCAATGGTGCGCTGTACCGCATTTATATCGACGACGTGCAGCAATTCGTCGGCGACGCAGGTACAGGGACTCAGTCTCTGGCCAATATCGGCAAGGCCCGCAGCGAGGGCGCCGAGTTATCTGTGGATTGGCAAGCTACTGAAGCGACCCGTCTGAGTATTGCAGGCACCTTGAACCGTAACCGCCTGCTTGACTCGGAGCGTCAGGGTAATCAATTGACCTTCACACCCAAACGCACTTTGCGGGTTTCGGCGGAACACAGCCTGTACTTCGATGGCGTAATGGGCGAGGTCCGTCCCAGTGTTGGCCTGAGCTACACCGGCAAGCATTATTTTGACGTCGATAACCAGGTAGCCCAAAGCGGCTACAGCCTGCTCGATGCACGCCTTGCCTGGCTGCCCAGGCCGGATCTCGAATTGGCGCTGTACGGTAACAATCTGAGTGACAAGTTGTATCGAACCTATGCCTATGAGTCTGCTGGTCAGCAGTTTGCCCAGCCCGGCCATAGCAGGGAGTTGGGGCTGAGCATGAAGGCTTCATTCTGATATGCGCCGCTATCTTCCTTACTGGTGTTACTACCTGCATCAGGGAGTGCTCACCGCACTGATGCTGCAAGGAGTGGTGGCCTATTTTCGCCATCAAGGGCTCGACCTGGCCAGCCTCAGCCTGTTATGGCTGACGTTTCTACCATGGATCGGCAAGTTCTTCTGGGCACCGTGGTGCGAGCGGCATTGTCTGGGTTTGCGGGGCAATCGTTATCTGGGCAGTCTGGTCCTTCTACAACTGGGCATGGCGGCAATTCTGCTGATTATCAGCGCACTAACTCCGCAGCACTCGTTTTACCCGATTCTGAAGGCAATGCTGTTATTAGCGGTGTTGTCAGCTACGCATGACATTTATGCCGATGCCATCACCATTACCACCTGTGACAGCCATGAACGGCCGTTCGCCAACGCCGCCCAAGTGGGCGGCAGCTACCTCGGCGTAGTATTCGGCAGCCTGGCGTTCTTGTATCTCGCGCAGCACTGGGGTTGGCGTGGCGGGTTCATGGCGATGGCGCTGCTCTCTTTGAGCCTGTTGCTGCCGCTGAGATGGCTGCCCGCCAGTCGTGAGCAACAGAAGCACGCCCCGCCGCCGCGACTGGATCACCGGAGTATTCAAGCCATGTGGCCAGTTCTTTGCCTGGTGGCTGTTTACTACCTGGCCATGCGAGGGATGATGGCTTTGCAAACGGTGATGCTGCTGGATAACGGCCTCGACTTCAGCCAACTGGGACTGATCACCACTCTTTACGGCACATTTGCCAGCGGGCTGGGTATCTTGATCGGTAGCTGGATGGCTCGGCGGTTGGGGACCTGGCAGTGCCTCACGCCGAGCATGCTTATCCACGCCGGTATTACTCTTGTGGCTGCTTGCGGCGCGCGAATATTTGATCTGCAGGTATGGCTGGCGCTTTTCGCGGTGGTGAATGTCGCCGCTGCGATCGGCTTCGTCACCCTTTACAACCTGCTGATGGGTCAGGTACGCCCTCATCAACCGGCCTCTGATTACGCGCTGCTGCAATCGACTGACGCGGCGGTGGCGATGCTTGCCTCGCTGGCGACCCTGCAAGTTGCGCACTATTTGGGCTACCCGCAACTGCTGCTGTGCCTGGCGGTGATTGCCTGCGTCTGTCTGTATCCAGCACGCAAAATGTGCCTGCGACTGCAACAACAGACTGGGGGCATAACAGCGATTTGAACTTCATGATACGAGTCGCAACGGCAGAACCTAGTTCGCCAACCTTACCAATAGCAATCTATCGCTTCGGGCAAAGCACACAAAAGACAATCACGGCCCGCGTGCTTGGCGGCATAGAGCGCTGCGTCAGCGGCTCCGATCAACGCCCCGGCGCTGACTTGAGGTGCAGTTGCAGCCGCTACCCCCAGGCTGATGATAACTCGCGCACCTTCGTCCAGTATCGGGTGCGGAATATTGAGTGCCGCCACTGCAGCTCGTAGTGCCTTGGCTAACGCGGTGGTGACCCTACATGGTTTCACACTGGTGCCACTAGTGTGCCATTTAGCTGTCTGGAGAGCATGGCCTTTGCTCAGCCGCTGATCACGTCCTTGGCGCCTTAGCTGTAAAACTTGAAACCGGGCTATCACCGCTGGGCAGCCGTTCGTACGTACTGCGGGGGTGCGGGCCTAGAGGTTTGGGCACTAATTAGCCCAACTGAGCGATTTCTGGTGAGTGAGAGGACCGAACAATTCTGCTGCTAAATAGCCCATATGGTGAGAAAACCCAGTAGACCTAATGCTCCGAGCGTCCATGTCTCGCCCAAGCTTCGATTCATCACCTGCCATCCTTCTGCAGAGCAGCCCGCCTAAGGGGCGATCACGGTAAAGGGGCGGTTTTAGCTAAGCAAATGGATATGGCAAATATGGGGTACAAATAGGGGTGTTTTCTGCCAAAACGGGCAAGCTCCCTGCGATTGTTCTCACCCAAGCTATTGATATTAATGATAATTAATCGAAAAAACGCGTCCTAGCCTCTTTAGCGTGTGATTAACGTCTAAGCAGGTCTTGGGATGTATGCACTCTAGCTTTCGCTGTTGATCCGCCCTATCTAACGCAGGCATTGTGCCTCAGTCACCGAAGGATGACTTCAAACAATCCACCAGCTGCCGGGCTGCCGGGCTGCCGGGCTGCCGGACGCAGGTTGGCGTCTAAACTTGTCTACGGATTTTCTAAGGACAGATAGATGTTTATTCTGCTGTCGGTGACGGGCCTCTCTCAAGGTAGGTAGAGAGAGCAATACTGCTACGCGTCGCCTCAATGCCTTCTATTCCATGAATCATGCCGAGTAAGGCCTCCAGTGTCTGAGTATCTCGAGTTCTGACTTTGAGCAGGACAGCACTCTCGCCTGTCACCGTGTGAATCTCTTCAATATCAGGCAAGTCGACCAATTGTATAAGTTGTCGCGTCTTTGCCCAGCTTTTCGTGTCGACGTTGATGAATGCGAGAAGAGGCCTGCCAAGCTTGGCGCCGTCGAGCGAAGCAACAGTCGCTTTGATAACGCCGAGCTGCCTAAGGCGTTTCACGCGCTCATGCACAGCTGGCCCTGACAGATGAACCAATTCGCCTAGCACTGCATAGCTGGACGTCGCATCTACGGCCAGATAACCTAATAACTTTCGGTCAATCCGGTCCAGCGAGGTGCTTTTGGCTGTACCTTTCTTAATAGGGTTCGAATTTTCACTCATTTCAGCCATATCTCGCTTTTTGCCAAATTCCGTTAGGTATATTTGAACACGTTTTGTACCGTATTCAGAGGTTTGTCATAATGACAGATATATCTCATTCAGCAGCTAGTCCGCCGATAAAGGTTACGTTGCTGATGTGTTCGGTCGCCATCGTGGGGTCGAATGGCCTGCTTCTGAGCCCAATTCTTTCTGACGTAGCGTCTTCACTGGCTGCGCCCCTAAAGCTCAGCAGCGATTGCAATGTCATCCTACGGTGCAGGGACGGCTATTTCAGCGCTGTTCCTGGCTCCGCTAATCGATCGCTGCGGTGCGTCTTGGACTTTGAAAGCCGGGTTAATAACCCTTCTCTTCGCGATGCTCGGGAGTTCGTTAGCTGTCTCTGTCGCAATGTTGGTCGCGTTCCAAGCACTCGCAGGGGCAGGAGCAGGTCTCGTTCTTCCATCTGCCTACGCACTTGCAACTAAATATATTGCACCGGAATTTGCCTCCCGAGCTTTGGGGAAAGTGCTCATTGGCTGGTCACTTTCACTTGTTGCTGGCGTTCCGCTATCAGCATTTATTACAGAGTACGCCGGGTGGCGAGTTGCGTACTTATGTTTAGCCGTGTCAACAACATTCATTTTCTTCTGTTTACCTCAATCCCCACTTTATCCCAGTAGAAATCGACAAGAAGCTGGCTGGCCAAGCCCACTCCGTGCATTGAAGGAAACTGGCGTACGTCCTCTTTTGACTCTCGGACTAGCCTTCACCAGCTCGTTCTACGGCACCTATGCGTTTGTGGTGCAAGAGACGCGCGAGGTGCTGCAGACTTCAACGGCACAAGCCGGGATTGTTGTTTTAATGTTCGGGCTCGGTTTTGCAAGCGCATCAATTGCTAATCGCAGGGTCGACCAGATAGGGCAACATAAGGTATTACCGTGGCTACTGATTGTTAATGCGAGCATTTTCGTATCCATGATTCTCACCATGGCCTCGTTTGTAGGGTTTCTACCAGTGGTCTTCTGCTGGGGGTTTGCTAACCATCTGACTCTAAACACGATCGTGCTGCTGTTATCGCAATCCAGCGATAAGCAACGTGGAGCGATACTCGGACTGAACAGCGCAACAACTTACTTAGGCCTGACCGTCGGCACAATCGCCGCGAGCCTCATCTATCCCGTGGCTGGGTTCAAAACTATTCTTCTGGTTGCAGCTATGGTGCAGATAGCAGCTGCTTTATTAGCCTTTTACGGATTAAGGTCTAAAACGGATTTTCAGTTAGATGCCGATTGAGACAAACCTTAATTCGGTAGTCTGACAAGGTCGCGGTAGGAACGGTCGCGGTAGGGATGGCAGTTACCTGCCCCCCCCGCACAGATCCGTACGTGCGGAACTACCGCGTACGGCTCCTGCCTCGGGTATGTGACGCGAAGCGATCCTCAGGGTACGGATGTGCATTTCTGGGTCTAGGTATGTAGAGGTCGGCAAGACGTCCGTAGCGTGACCACTGAAGCCGGTTACGCTGGCTGCGACGTTTGAGGGCTTGCCGCCATAGACGACATACCGCCGAACGAAAACCACCCAGACGTATCAGATTTCCTGGCACCGCGTGGTAATTGAAGTAACCACTCACCACCCGAGTGAGCCATTGCCCTTGAACCCGGATGGGTTCATGACGTCGGCGCTTCAGCTCATCCCGAATAGCCAGCAGCGTTGCACGCATTCGCTTCTTGACCGTCAGACGCAGTATTTGAAACCCACCGTTTCTGTTGGAACTACAGCAGTGTGTGAAGCCCAGGAAATCAAACGCCTCCGGTTTACCTAATCCTCGCTTCCTACGATTTCTCTTAGCAAAACGATCAAACTCAATTAGCCGTGTCTTCGAGGCATCGAGAGATAAACCGAACCTGCTGAGCTTGCCATTGCGTCCTGAAACCCACCTCGCTGTCGTCCGCGTATCGCACAACAATCACATCGCCACGGGCATGCCGCTGGCGCCACTGCCTTGCCCACGGATTCAGCACGTAGTGAAGATAGCTATTCGCCAACCATGGCGATATCACTACGCCTAGGGGAGCCCCTTGGTCGCAGTCACCTTACGGCCGTTCTCCATAACACCCGCTTGGAGCTATTTGCAGATAAGCCCGAGCAGGCGCCGGTCTGCAATCCGATGCCCCAGAAACATCAGCATTTATTCATGGTCGATCCCATCAAAGAACGACTTGATATCCACATCCAATGTCCAGTTCACCTTCTGGCCCTTGAGCGCGACCTTCAACGCATCCAGCGCATCGTGCTGGTTACGTCCCGGCCTTAACCCGTACGAGAAACCCAGAAAGTCTTCCTCATAGATCGCATTTAAAACGGTAACGACTGCCTGCTGTACGATCTTCTCCTCCAGAGAGGCAATGCCCAACGGGCGTTGCCTGCCATCGGCTTTGGGAATGTAACCCGCCGCGATGGCGTTGCCCGATAGGCTCCACTGTGGAGCCTCGCGTGCAAATCGGTTACCCGCTGGAGAAGACCTTCCTCATATTCTCACCACGACATACCGTGCACGCCCACCGCCGCATCGCGGCGAAGCGCATAAAAGTTCTGCGCCAATAATAGCGGGGGGATGTGGTGCAGCAATGCTGTGAACTGCAAGCCCTTGTTCCTTCGGGCGGCCTCACGTACACCTTCAAGTCCAATCGACGCGCTACTGATCCGGCTCAGTGTCCGGGACACGGGGGCGTTTCGGTGTTTCCCTTGGCTACATCCCTTTCCTCCACAATCTCCGCAGGGCCAGGCCCTTTGTTCGATGGCTTCTCAGGTACTACGGACGTATCCGACTTATCAACGACCTGAACAGCAGGGTTACGGCTTTTGGCCTTTCCTGCTCCGCCCGGTGCTTGCGCACTGGGCACCGCTGAGATCTCCCAGTTTCTGTGCGAAGGACTTCCCGACGGGCATGGGGTCTCCGGCCGCGCGGGATCAGAGCATGACTGGTGTATATCGCCATGCCCCGTATTGCCTTCTGCTTCGGATAACAGCATCGGCATCCCGGATTCCTGATTACGCGACTCGATGGCTGGCCCATCGGTTTCCCCTGTCAACGCTTCGCCCTGCACCTCACGGTGCAACATGCATGACTCGGGGTCTGGTTGATTCGCCATCTCTTACCAGTATAGAACTTTCATCGACTAACCTCCTCCAGCGCGCTCTCCCCGTCCGACCAAGTCATCTACCAGCCCTGCAAAGGCAATACATGGTATGTGCACTTAAATTTGATCTGACGTAAGGGGACGGAGAACACACCTTGCGGAGTCATATCATTTTTAAGCGGGCGCAATTACCCTTAACGTCAGGATCGCCATGGGCCAAAGTAGCTCTACCTGAAACCCTTTAGGGACCAAGTCTTCCAGGAGTGCGCGCAGGCCGGATTTTCCGTGGCGGCTATCGCAATTAGGCACGGGATCAAACCGAATTTCGTTCGCCGATGGATATCGCTTTATCGTGATAAGCAGGCCGTCGCGCTGCCGAATTTTATTCATACAGAATTCATGCCGGTCGAGCCAAACAAAAGAGTGGGGCGTCGGCGATCGTGAAGCTACCACTTGGCGAGCAATCGATCACCGTAAGTGGCTAACTTCAGACCCTGACGGATGCGCCCGCTTTGTCCGAGGGCTTGCTCTGTGATGCACATTGAGTCCTTCTCGATGGACATGCGAGCGGATGCAAAAACCGCACTGGCCAAAGTGATCGCGGTGTTCGGCGCGGCGAAGCTGCACTGTGCTTATCTACTTGCCAACCGCCGCGCCATACGCATGAAATGCCGGTGCATGACGGCTTCGGGATCTAGCGGGCGACTCGGAGTTTAGACCGAAGCTAGTAATGGGATGGTCACCCCTAACCCTGGGAGGGCTGCGCTTTCGCAGGGTATTTTTTATTTGGAGACCACCACCATGAGCGATTTGGATCTGGCCGCTATAGACTTCGGCAAACACACATTCCACCTGCACGGCCAGGACAATCTGGTCGAGAACTATTTCGCAAGAAGCTTTCACGACAGCAGATGATGCGGTTCTTCACCAACCTATCCGGTTGCCGTCGGGGTCTCTGATGTCAGCACGGTAATAATTCGGAGACTACTGAGGACGTAGCCCTGGTGCGCCTTCGTCTGATACGCCATTAGCCGCAGCGAAAGGGTGGAATTGTTAATCCACTGCTAGGTAGGTGGAATTTATGGATCGCATAAGGTTCATTGCGTCCTCGCGCTAGTACGAATATACCCCCACTCAAATCTAGCAAGTGTAGCAGGAAATAGCTTTCCAGGATTCATGGCTTTTTAATCTTGTGGTAGTCCTTCTCAATCTCGTTATATGTGGCAGATTACGCCTACTTGAATACACACCTGAATAAAATTTACCGTGGATTATTATATATGCCTACTAGATGGTTGTCCTCGTAGCAAAGTGGAACATAACTTTAGATTTCAATGCCATTTCCGACAGGGTAGAAGTCATATCTGACTGCTAAAAACACCCACAGGACTCACATTTTCGTAGTGAGCATGCTTACAACCATCATATCACTTAAACTTAAGGGAGTCGTTCGGGTGTTCAGAAAATCTTAGCGCGTAATATTTGCAAAAGAGATAATAGTTACTAAATCCACATGCATAAGCAATTTGTTTGAGCGACAAGCACAAGCTGGAATCGAAAATCATTTTCCTCGCGTTGACGAGTCTGACTTCACGTATGTAATTGTTGATAGTGGTATTTCTATATTTTTTAAATCCGACCTGCAACCCTCTGATACTCACGTTAGCCTGCAAAGCAAGGTCGGTGCTAGTCAGCGCCTCTGAATAGTGTGAGTTTATGTATTCTATAGTGCTCTTAATACAGTGCGGCGTTGGCACAAAGGCTGTATCAGGCGAACGAACTAGTTGAGAATAGTTGTTCTCTAAGTTGTATATCGCAAAACAAATGAGGCTTTCCTTAAGGTGGCGAAGAAATGGACCTTCCGCTATGGCGATGTTTTCTGATGCGGACAGCACTGTTTCGGCAAGATTAGTCAGAAAGCGACCAACCAAAACATCAGTATTATTATTTTTAAAAAATACTTTCGCTTTGGGTGCTTGACCAGTGAGAGATTTGAGGTATTGAAATATATCCTCATGCTGAATGAAAATTCTGATATAGCTGGCCTGCGCAGAAAACGTGGACAGTACAAGGTCTCTTTGGGGGCCTATCACGAAAACAGCGCCCTGTCGCGACTCGCATTTACCCTTTGGAGTACTCCACGATAGCCGTCCAGAATTAGGTACAGTGAGTAATACGCCATCAAATTCAGTTTTTTGTTCAAAAGCCCAACCTGAAAGACTCGTTGAACGACTGACACTAGTTTTCCCAATTTGGCACATTTTTGAAGAATAATCGAATCTGCCCGCAGTTCCGCGAAACACATCAATGTCACAGCGGAATTTACTAAAAAACTCGCTAACAGAATCTTCTGTAGATAGCTGACATGAAGAAAAGACGGTTTCGCTCATTATTGAGACCTCACAATTCTGATAAGCATGCCAATGTTATTAAATACAAATCCAAATGTTAACTAAACACTGACAAAAGGTATAAATAGGTCCCAAGCAACGGGAAAACCACGAAAGATTTTAACTTTGAGTGTTATTCATCACTGCGGCCGCGCACCATTACTGAGCGTTCACTTACACTTAGCCAAGACAATTCTCAGTTCAGTCATCGCGTCTTTGCTGCCAGTGTGCGGATGGATAACACTTCACCTAGGTCGGCCTCCTCCCGGGCCTTTAAGACTAACCTGCGCGGCTTGTTGAAAAGACGAAGAGCATAGAGGTTGAACACGACTACTGTATATCCAGCTCGATCAGCGCAGCCAAGTCATCAATTGACTTTCGGAAGCCGGCAAGCCTGGGGGTCACGATGACTATTTCAAATTTAGAGTCGGGTCGTATCATGGCATCGGGGGCTCCTAAGAGAATAGGGAGCACAGCATCGGCAATGACTGAAGCTGTAACAGCTGTTGTTTGCTGGAGCGTACCGTCACGCTTTTTTAATAATCACTTTAAGCTTTAGATGATATCGAGCTATCGATCTGGACAAACGCACCCTAGTTCGGGCTTTTTCATACAGGAATCTGGACGGGGTCACCTATTGCAACCGCACGAAGGATATTGATGTCTACTCTGGTGAAAAGCCCGTCCATCCTATTCATTTTTCCCATGCTAAAAAACACTGATCAAACAATGCCTCCACGTTATCAGTCGACATATTGATCTGAAAAGAAAAGATAAGCTGACAATCCAAAGAACACTGCAATAATGGCGAAAGTTGAAAGCCTCAACCGCCCCCTAACAGTCAACCCCGAATGCGTCATTTGAATGCTATCAGCCGTTAACTCTCCATTAATCCGTCAACAAACCTGAAATAATTAAACAGCATGACTCCTACTTTGTCGACGAGCGAAAGGCAATTTTTAAGCGAAAATGAACATTGTCACAAAAAATTCATATTGGAAATTGACGCCAATTAACCGTCAGCTTCGATACTCTTTGCCACGTATGAACGCAATGATATTCACGCATTCATCAAAAAACATATAACGCACCAAGCATGAGCACATCGACCCAAAATGAGACATTATTCGTCGCACAAACCGGTTTTAGCTCTGAAGAAAATAACCAACCAGTAATGAGCTAAAATTCAAATTTAAACTCCTCACTGTATAGGCACACCTTCAACTGAAACAGCAAAAAAAACCAACACATCTTCAGTTTTTAAACACACCTATCAAAATCGAACAATTAGCTGAAAATATGATCACTCAAAGCAAACCACTAAAGAGAATGATATCAGAGCTTTGGGGAATCTATATTGGCTCAAGCGGAAAGATTTAAGACCGCAGCTACCAATTTTAGATGCAAGTCCATATTCTATCTTTTAAAAGCATCAATCAGAAACTTAGCTTATCTCCTTTCATCAGGCGATTGCTTAAAAAGCAGATTGAAGAATTCAAAATCAAAAGGAGTAGGATACTCGCGCAAGGTTAAACAGCAATTCGTATTGAATACACAAGGCAATACTCACCCGAACAAAACGTTCTATCATTTCGTCGCCCCCCTTTTTCGTATGTAAGCCAAATTCTATTGCAATGCTATTATCATGCTCCTTACTTCACCAATCCCCTACGTACGGCTGCCATGCCTGTAGGGCAATCAGTGCTTATCGTATGCATCGGTGATCCCGATAGCTCGATGAGCATGCCTGAGTAAAGTTGACTCCGCGGACTGTATGAACTACGCGATGGAACTGGCGTCCGAGAGTACTTTATAAGTATTCGTGGGTCTGTGGCGCCGAGAGAACAGTTCGCCGCACCTCAGCAGTAGCAAAGCGGTCGCGCAATTGAGCTTGATTCAGTTTAGTATCGGACAGCTATCGTAGGTGCTATTAGTCAGAGGCGCCGAATTGTTTTCTATAGCCGGACGATCGTCCTGCTTGGGCTGCGGCTGGTGTAGCACGGCTCGGGTCAGAATGTTCAGATTCTAGTGATCCCGACGTATCGCTCTTAATTCTTCAAGACCATAAGCCGAACAATGCTAAAAACCGCTAAACATACCGAGGGGTCTTTCAGCTCTGCTCGATAAGTTAACCAGCCTGATACGTAAGGCGGATGGAGTCCACTCAATCTTTCTTAGCGCCAGCCTAATAAACAGAAGCAATTGGCTAATTAATTAGCAATAAACTAACCCCTCACTATATCCAATGCCACTTCGCTACCGACTAGCAGAATTTTGTTAACTTCACCCTTTATTTTCTAATGTGAAACTCTTATAAAATCGCAAATATTAGCGCTTATGAAACCATCTGCTTGCAGCACACACAAGAACCTTTAGCCAACGATCAGAACGAGTGATTATCTAATTCTCCCATTGGTTTGGATGTCATTTTTTCCGATGTTAATCGCTGAGCCGCCATGAACTCTTGAAGCAAGGATGGCTGGGTGATATGGCATGCCTCAGGCCCGGCTGGACATCGCAAACCGACAAGTCAAAACGCAGGAGCAACTGTATGAAAAAGTCCGACTGCTCTATGGCAAAGGCCTCGCCGCCAGCTATACGGTTCGCCAAACGGAGGGCGCACTGTCTCCCTGGATGCCGCCATGAACGCGCTCGATGTGATCCTTGGCACACCTCCAGGCACGCATCGAATGCAATTGGCGAGTCTGGGCACATTTTCTGGCGCCGCAATTAAATGACACGGGAACACCCGCCGATTTGCTGCGTTGCCAGCCGGATCTGATTGTAACTGATCGCCGGCTTACGGGCTCCAACGCACGCATCGGTGAGGCCACCGCCGAGTACTACCCGAAGCTTTCACTGAGCGCATTGCTCGGCAGTGCCAGAGACGTATCCGGTGGCAACCTGTTTATCGGCGGTGCCAGCCAGGCGGCAGGCGTCTTGGGCCTGCGCTGGAGGCTTTTCGACTTCGATCGCATAAGCGCGCAGATTGACTAGGCAGAGGGGCAAGAAGCCGATGCACTGGCCGGTTACCGACAATCTGTATTACGCGCCACGGAGGATGTCGAAAACGTCTTCTCCGCCCTGGTGAACCGGGAAGTTCAGGCAACCACCTCATCACAGGCGAGGACGCCCTGACACAGGCCCGCCAATCGTCGATCAGGGCCTCTGAAAAGGGTACAGCCAGCCTGATCGATGTACTGCATGCCGACAAGACCCTCCTGCGGTCTTTCGATGCTCGTGCGCAAGCTCGAACAGAATCAGCACCGGCGGCGGTCGCGGCATTTAGAGCGCTCGGCGGTGGCTGGCAAGCGCCTGAATCCCAGCCCGTGGCGACTCGCTGAGTCAGCCAAGCCTGGTTGCGCAGGGCGACTGGTGGCCTTTGGTCTTAGCACAGAGCAGCGAGTTGCCGAACCACACAACAGCAATACGTCGGAGAACATTCCTATGCAGTCGAGCAAGAATTCCTGGGTACTCATTACCGGCGCATCAAGCGGTTTCGGCAGAGAGTTTGCGCAACAATATACTGCAGAAGGGAGATAACTGATCCTAGTCGCGCGCAAGCTAAATGAGCTTGAAACGCTCGCTGATGAGTTACGCGCACATTACGACGTCGATGTGTTGGTGGTACAGGCGGACCTGTCATCCATTGATGTGATTATCGATCTGCATCGGGATCTGCGTGACCGCAACATTGCCGTCGACATACTGATCAACAACGCGGGCTATGGCCTACAGGGCGCATTTCTGGACGCCCCCCCTGGAAAGCTCCCTGGCTATGGTCGACTTGGATATCGCCAGTCTGAACGCTATAATTCACCTCTTTGCCGAGGATATGCGAGCCCGGCGGAAAAGGCATATTTTGATGGTTGCAGGTCTGCTGTCTTACCAAGGCGTTAAAAACTTTGCCGTTTTACTCCGCTGCCAAAGCTTATGTGCTGAGACTCTCCGATGCGCTTCATCGCGAACTCAAAGGTGACGGTGTCGTCGTCAACTCGCTTTGCCTAGGCATGTCTGACACAGGCTTTGAATTAAACGCCAAGCAAAAGATCACACCCCTCTTGCGCAGGGTGATGATGCAGCCCCAGCCCGTGGTACAAGCAGGAATCCGCGCACTGCAAGCGGGACGAATGAGCGTCGTGCGGGGTTTCGGCAACAAGGCCATCAGCGTCCTGACCTGGGCCACGCCTCGTCTGTTTCACCAGGGGCTTATGGAGCACGTGATGGGCGTCTGAATGCGTGATAAAACACCGCCTTTCACCATGGTAACCGTTGGGAACGCTCTAAACGACCGGAAGTAATGCGCGACTCCCGGCCCGTGTGTGGAACAGCAGCCAATCAGAACCGATAACTGACAGAGGCCCCAAGACCGCTCGCGCTGTTTTTATACTTAGAACTGTATCCACCCCTGGTCGCAGAGACATGATTTATCTGAACACTCTCTTCCCATAGATAAGAGTAGGCAACATCAATTGTGAAGTTGTTTGCGGGGGTCCAGCCCGCGCCGACGCTGAACACTTTCCGGTCGCCCGTAGGAATGCGCGGCCCTCGATCGGAGTTATTGGTGGGCGACTGATCGACCGAGAAGCCGGAACGAAGTACCCACTGATCATTTAACTTGTACGCCGCGCCGATCGCGTGAGCCCACGTATCATGCCAGTTCTGTTCTTCAGTGACGGAACCTAGCTGAGCATTCAACAAAGGAGGCAACCCTTTGGTCTCGCTGGTCAATTCCTTGAAGCGACTCCACCGCGTCCAGGTACTGCCTGCGTATAGGGTCCAGTCATCATCCAGTTGATGAGTCAACGACATGTCCACGGACTCTGGAGTATCCACTTCCAACGAAGCGTCATAGCTGCGACCACTTACCCCCAGCACGCTAAAGAGACCGTCAGTGACCTTGGTCTTGGCATCCAGGCGGTAGCTGACCTTGGAATGGTAAGTCATTCCCAGACGGGTCCGGTCTGTAGCCTGCACCAAAATACCGACGTTGAAACCCAGAGCCGTGTCATCCCCAGTGCTCTTGAGTTTGCCGTCATTGCGGCCGGGGCTCAGCGGATTGGGCACCATCCCGGACAGCTCACCACTGATGTGGTTGATGGTTGGACCAAACCCTATCGATACTTTTTCGTTAAAGGCATAGCTGACGGTGGGCTGAAACGTAAGGGTCGTAACTTCACTTTTGTTGGCATAGTATCGGCCAGCAAATCCGCTGCCGTAATCGGTCATCAGACCAAACGGCACATAGAACCCCACACCGAATGCCCAATGCTCATCAATAGGCTTGACGTAATACCCCATCGGGACCGTGGTCACCGGCACCATGTCGCCGTCTTCCTGACCACCGAATGTACTGCTCGTATGGCTTATATCGGACTTCGCGAACAGCGTCGCGCCCCCCACGCTGACCTGCTCGCTTTTCAAGCGCGCCATACCCGCCGGGTTACCGAAGACTGTGGTCGCATCCTCAGCAGAAGAAGAACGACCAGCAAAACCGGAGCCCATCCCGCTAATGCTTTGTTCGTTGAGTGCAAAACCGCTCGCCAGCACATTAGAAGAAGCAAGCACGACAGCCAGTCCAAGTGGACGTTTGAGCAAGATTTTTTTCATTATTAGAACTCTTCGTGATCACCGGAACGAACCGGTTAGCAGTAGTTTTGTTGTGAGTTTCAGTTCGTTTGCCTCACGCAAAAAGGCCACAGTCTGGCGCCCTCAAACAACCCGGCGATCGCCGCGAAAGTAACACAGCAGCGCTGAATGATGGCAATGCAGACAAAACTGAGGCGCATATTTAGTCATGTGACCATTTATGTCAACGGTCACAACCCAGGCAAAAACGTGTACGCCACTGCTCGATGCAATGGCTGGAACTGAAAAGGTATTTTTTCGACGCTCACGCGAAGGCCGCGCAGAAAGCGCAGCCTGGAATCACGGCATGAGGCTGCGCAATATCAGGTTTGAGGTGAGCGTGGGTGCTGTCTCAACGAAGTCAAGACTGTATTGCAGCAGCAAAGGGTTGACGAAAGGCCGCAACGCAAAATGGATGGAATCTACCGTCTCGTCCAATGGAGTCTTGCGTTCAAATTCGCCGCTCTCCCGCCCATCACGCACGATCTGCAATACGAAGCGTTTAATCTGTGCGTCGTAGACCTGTGAACTAGGCCAGCTCTCCGACGCCGAAAATGCGGCGATATCATAGAGTTTTCGGTCATTGAAGAACAGGTCGACACCTTTGGAGATCAGGGTTCTGACCAGACGTCGAAACCGCTCGGTTGACGAAATATTCTCGACATTAATGGCCTTTTCAACAGCCGCAACAATTTCCGCCAGGCAATTCGCGCATATGGCTTCACCAATCGCCTGCTTGGAATCAAAGAATTTGTAGATGTAAGCCTTGGAAAATCCGATGGCCTTGGCCAGGTCGGAAACCGTGGTTTTGCTGTAACCATACTGGCTGAAATGCTCGTTGGCCGCCGCGACAATCTGATCTCGAATGTCATGATCGGCTGGGCCACGAACGCCGGGCGAGGAGACTGATGGCTGGCTCATACATGTAGCTTACGCATCCCCGTCAAGGTTGACAACTTATGACCCGATTGTAATATAGTCACACACCTCTGAACTACAGATGCTGTGTAGCTATGTCGGATGAAATGCTGGCTGCGCTCTTCATCTGCATTCCTCAACACAGTAGCTTATGCGGTTCATCCCGCTTTGCGGTCTTAACTGGCCGTTTTTTTTTACACCCTGTGCTTAGATCCGACGACGACACGAATTGACTCGGGCAGAAGGTCAAATACGTTGACCTGAAACGGGATCAGCTGATACCTGAAGGGGAGTCTCGCCTAGGGCGATGATCGCGCGTCATATCGACCCACTCTCGAGCTTACGAACGCGTAGATGCCAAGAGATCGCAAGCCAGGCTCTTCGCGTCAGACGCAAGCTTCTATGCAAACGTTTCACGACGAGACTTAGATCAATGAACGTAGACAGGACTCGATGACTTATAAGCCCCTAAAGACATACAGGACAGCAACCGCACGGAAGCCTAAGTCATTGTATCAGGCATTAGACGGTACCTAGCGGGTCTGCCCTTTAACAGAAGGCCACCGCTATGTATGCACCTAACGATTTTAGGGCCACTGAAAAACTGTTCTACAGGCCCATTGAAGCGGCAATACGCTGGAGTGATTTAACTGCTCATGAGTCTCTGATTCTTGAATCTGCATGGAGCAATCCCGATCGCCTAAGCAACGAGTTTCCGCAGTGGCCGTGCTTGCACGCGACCTTCTGGAAGATTCTGGATGCCATTCGAAATCGTGAAATTCCGTACGGAGCATTGGGGGTTACCGTGACTCCAGGCACTCCTGTAGATATCAGGCTACTGACCATCCGACATTCAGATTTAAGACGCTGGATGTTTATGTACCATCCTGATCAACGACCATCTTTTCTTTTCGGCCCGCCCGTACTTAGTCAGGAAACTATTCCCGACAACACGTATTTGATCTTACAAGCCGATCGAGACGCGTTACAGGTACAGCTAAAAGCTACCGAAGCGAAACTCCAAACTCTGACTGACGAGTTAAAGGCTGCAGGACTGGAGCGCGAGAACCTGCGCGAGCTCGCTGAGAATAGGATCCACCTAAGCGACGACAGCAAAGAGACTTTTATTAACATTATCGGCGCGCTGGTCGAAACCATATTGGGCTCGACAAACTCCGGCAGAAAACACTCTATTTTCGACAGTCAGGCGTCTATTGTCGACTCGATCATCGCGCACTACGACGGAGTGAAGGGGCTGAGCAAGCGCACACTGGACGGAAAATTTGCGGCCGGCAGACGCAACCTTGCGAAGGTAAAAAAGTGAGACCTTGCGCGGCAATCACTCCAGTTGCAGTGCAATGACTTCTCTCGCTTTCTGGTATTGAATCCAGGTCACTTCCCACCCGATGCCATACGGCGCCAGGAGTGACCACAATGCTCAATCAATCCTTCTCTACCGCTGATGCACCTAACCCCAAGGTCGAGCGCCATATCATGCGCCGTGAAGAGGTAGAGCGAAAAACCGGTTTCAAACGGTCGCACATCTACAACCTGATGAAGGAAGGTAGATTTCCTCGAGCCAAGCGCATTGGGCAGCGGGCGGTTGGCTGGGATTCACTGGAGATAGAGCAGTGGGTCATTGAACAGTTGGACCAGCAGGCCTGATGCCATGCGTATAGTCTCGGTGGTTTCCACCAAAGGTGGAGTAGGCAAAACAACAGTAGCTGCCAATCTCGGCGGTCTGCTGGCGGATGCGGGCTTACGCGTCCTGCTACTCGACCTCGATAGCCAACCCACCCTCTCCAGCTACTACGCATTGAATCACAAAGCGATAGCAGGTGCGTACGAGTTTATCGCACTCAATCTGACAGCTCCTGAACAGATCATTTCCAGGACAATGGTCACAGGTCTCGACTTGATTATCTCCAATGACGATCAAGGCCGACTGAACACATTGCTTCTGCATGCACCAGACGGGCGACTGCGGCTGCGGAATTTGCTCGGCAATTTCCGCGTTGGGTACGATCTGCTTTTGATCGATACACAAGGCGCACGCAGCGCACTACTGGAGATGGCTGCGCTGGTCTCAGACGTTGCACTCTCGCCCATCACCCCGGAAATGCTCGCCGCCCGCGAACTGCATCGCGGCACCCTTAAGCTGCTGAGTGAGCTAGAACCGTTTCGTCACTTGGGCATAACAACGCCCCCGTTGCGACTGCTACTTAACCAAGTGAACGCACGGTGGAAAGATACTCGAATGATCATTCGGGGTCTGCGCGAAACCTTCATCAAAACGCCCGACATATCAATCCTAGATACCGTAATTCCAGACCGGGTAGCGTACCTCAACGCTGCGTCTCTTGGACTTCCAGTACACAGAATTGAGAGTCACCAGTCACTCGAACGACGTTCGCCATCAACGCTTGAAACCATGCAAGCGTTGGCCGCCGAGTTGTTCCCGGAATGGCGTTCGGCAATCTACACGGTAAATAGAGTCTCGGTGATTAAATGAGGCGACTCGTCGTGCGAGTGTTCTCGATAGCTGTTTAGGTTAATCGATTTTGATGCCAGCGGTATCTGGCGAGGAGTATTTGATGCTGGATCATTTTCCCATCTACGTTCATCCGTCCACTCAACCGCACCAGCCATCTTGCGAGGAGTACTGCACGGTGGTCTTTCGACTGCAAGGCGGGCGATCAGCCATGGGTTGGTTCGTCGCGGAACTGTCTCGTTATTTCGAAGATTCGGGCACTGCCGAGATCGTCAAGTTCGAGGTTGGTGACCATTTGCGCCCCCGGCGTTAACTGAGGTTGCTCCAATGAAGACGCTCACTCAGGAGCAGATCACCGAAAAACTACACCAGGATCATTTCCCTCGCGGCCCAGAACTGGAGCAGTTGTCCGATCCAGTCACTGATACGCCTATGCTGGTCACTCTGGAGCAGTTGCGCCCCTACGAACACAACCCACGTTTCATCCGTAATCCGCTGTATGACGATATCAAGGCTTCGATCCGTGAACGCGGGCTGGATCAACCGCCACCAATTACTCGCCGTCCGGGTGAAACCTATTTCATCATCCGCAACGGCGGTAACACGCGCTTGGCGATTCTCGGCGAGCTGTGGCAGGAAACTCGCGACGAGCGCTTCTTTCGCGTTCATTGCCTGTTCCGACCCTGGACCGACGAAGTCAGCGCCCTACTCGGCCATCTTGCCGAAAGCGATTTGCACGGCCAGCTCACCTTCATCGAACGTGCTCTGGCAGTGACCAAACTCAAGACCATGCTCGAATCAGATGGAGCAACACTCTCGCAACGTGAGCTGGCACGACGTCTTGCTGCTGGAGGCTATCCGATTTCCCAGTCGCATATCAGCCGGATGCTTGACACCCTCGAACACCTACTGCCCGCCATTCCACAAACTCTGTATGCAGGGTTGGGAAAACCAAAAATTGAACGTCTGATTGGTCTGCGTAGCCAGGCGGAACGAACCTGGAATCGTTACCCAACCGACGCCATCGCTTTTCCCGAGTTTTGGCTCGACACCCTAGGGCAATTCGATGCCGACCCAGAGTCCTTCGATCTTGAGCAAATCCAGGATGAACTGCTCGAACGCATGAGTCGCTTACTCGGACAGTCCTACCGCATGCTGGCCCTGGAGCTTGGCGATACCCAACGGGCTATTCGGACGTCCGGCGTGGTCGTCACGCCATCAGAGAACAACCCTCTGCCGAGCATCGATGAGACCGCGGCCGAGCCTCACGCCACCGAGCCGCGTTCCAAATCACCTGAAACCAGCACGATGACCGAAACAGAGCGAGAGGAGCAGCTCACGCTGCCCGAACCGGATGTGGTATCAGCCGTTAGCCCTCCGTCACGTGTTCAGCAGATCCGCGAACAGATTGATCGCGCCACTGCTTCCGAACCAGCACAAGCCGTCGAAACCTGCCTAACCGACGACATCTGGATCATCGCACCAACACTAGATATCCCCGAACAACTGCGTTTAGCCATCGCCGGCCTGGCTCGGGAAATGGCGGCCTATGCCGGACAGCCCGAGAGCATCATCGACCAGAAGCATGGCTTGGGCTTCACCCTGAACATCGAGCAACTTAATCTTGCTGCGCCTCGTGCGGCCGGCGTTCACCTGATGCTCCTTGCCTTACTGCGCGCTCAAGACGGCGTGAGTTGGGAGGATCGCAAGCAACTGCCCTCCGCTCTGTTCGGGCAACTGCTATTGGGGGTCTATCAGCTCCCGCTAGCAGATCGTCCCGCCGTGGACGTAGGACTGGAACGACTGCCCGACTATCTGTTAATCAAACTGTATCGCCTCATTCGCTTAGCCCGGCGCCTGATCGACTTAACGCTTACCCATGAAGACGATTCACTAAGGGAGCTGCCATGAACCTGTCCTTCAATGTGCTCAACCAGGCCATGCTGACCCAGGTCCTTCACGAGTTGCGCCTGGGTAATCTGCAACGCTGCAAAGCACTCGGACTGGGCGAAGAAGACATCTACCTGTTGCAATCCTTACCGCCGACCACACTGTCACGCCTGGCCCATGCGACCGTGCCCTGGGTTGAGGTCAAGATTGATTCGCCGGTGTTGCATCGGTTGATCGACCAAGCCGAACGTGATGAACAGAACGAGCGCCTGATCAACCGAGCGCTCAAGCTCGGTGCCAGCAGTACCATCATGTATCAGTATTTCGGCTTGGCGCATTCGGAAACCGCCTTGCGTCGACGTCTGCTCAAGATAGAAACCCGTAAGGGCCGTCCTCAGAACTTGAGCGAAGCGCAAGAACATGCGCTCTGGCAGCGTTGGTGCCAACTACGCGCTGAGGACGGTGCTGAGGATCAGCTCGACGCCATGATGATGTTGGCAGAGGAGCAACAGATCAGCTTGACCATCGTTTGGCAGCAGATCGACCATTACAGCAACGGAACATGAACACTTCCCGTTCCAGTCGCTGGCAGCGTGTTCTGCAGCAATGCACCCAACAACTAAGTGAACGTTGGCCCGCACGCCCCACCACTGAACCTCCTTCCAACCAGGCCCTGCAGGCGGGCTTTTTGTTCAGTGGCCAATCTCACGAAGTCGTGCCGCGTCGGCTGCTGCTGGATAGTCGGCTAACGCCCTTGGAACGGAATGCCTGGCAAGTATTCCGACTCATGCTGCAAGGCCAAGGCGTGGTCACACCGCGTTATGAGGATTTACAGCCTTATCTGTCGAGCGTGCCCTACGGTACGTCAGCCTCCCGTGAGACCATCGCTCGCGTCTTGACGATGCTCAGGCTGACGCGCTGGCTCAGTTTGGTGAGTCGTGGTCGCGATCAGCTTAGCGGGCGCCTACAAGGCTCTCTGTACGTCCTGCACGATGAACCGTTAACGCCCGCCGAAGCCATGGAGCTGGATCAGGATTATCTGGAGCTGGTCGGACATGCCCTCTCTCATGCAACCAAGGCGGTGCGAATTGTTGCTCAGAATGTTTTGGATGAAATTCGTCAGGACACCGATATCGATTTGGGTCAACTCCCCACCCGGCTCGACAGTTGGAGCGACCATTGGACAAAACAAGGATTGGATAAGGCGCCGAATGAAGCGTTACACGATTCCGAACTGGGTGGCGACTACCCCGTTCGGAATCGTGTGGAACCTCGTTCGGTTTCCGAACCGGGTCCGAACGCCCATGTTTCCGGCACCGTTCGGAATCCGAATGCCGCCTGTACTGTATTAAACGAAAGTAGTTGTACTGTACCGCGCGCGACCCCAGCAGTGGATAACCTGCACTGGCCCGATCCGCTGCACCTGAGTCCGAGCGAGCGGCAGGCCGTCACCGTGACGCTGAACAAGCTGAAACCAGCGGATCGGCAGGCGGTGCTCAACGAAGCGGCCGCACGGTGTGCGGCAGGCAGCGTCCGTAAACCGGCGGCGTATCTGATGGGCCTGATCCAGCGGGCGCTGAAAGGCGATTTCCGCCCTTGGGCAGGTCAGGCTGAATCGTTACCCATTGCAGAATCGCCACCCGCTCCCCCGCGCCAGCTTAGGAAAAAGGGCGAACCTGCCTCTGCCCTCGCCCAAGCGTGCCTGGATGAACTGCGCCAGCTGCGCAGCAAACGCTCTGGACGTCAGTAGATTTGATGCCACTGGCATCACTGTCGAGCGCGTCGGAAATTAATCGTCTCGAACCAAATCGAACACACCGCATTCAGCTTTTCGGCTGTCCTTGACCCTCATCTGTCGCAACGTTCCAGTCCAAGCCTATGCGAGGACGACACCGTGGCCGATCACTATCAGCTCAACCTGGGCTCATTGCGCAGCAGCATCACCCTGACACTGCACACCCACCACGCCGCCCGAATCTGGCAAGGTCGAACCGCACGCGAAGGCGTCCACTCGATCATGGGTATGGCGGGCTACATCAGCGTCACTAACCTGATCAAACAGGCCGCAGCGCAGGACGCCCCCTATGCCGATTGGGCGATCGTGCAGCTCGAAGAGAAATTGATGCAGGCCAAGGCTGGGATGCTCGAACTGACCCAGCAGTTGGACCGGATCAGACAGGACCTGCCGACGCAGATCGACATGAGCGACAACCTCAACATCCATCCCGTCACCTTGCCGTTGTACATCGGCAGCCAACTGGGCTTCCTCGCCGCTTACCTGCTGACTGACTACGACACCTTGGTGCGACATACCCTGTTGGCCCATCACACCGCCTTGATCGGTCGCCGGGACATGGAAGCCTGGATCGACGACGGCGCCCACCTGCTGCGCAGCCTGTTCGGGCAGGCGCAGCGCTATCGGCATGCAGGCGTCACCCGTGATGACATGGCGGCGCACAACGCTCGTGCTCTGGCGGCCATGGAGAAGTTTGGATTACCCCCTATGGACATCCTTGAGGGACATCGCCGCTCCCAGTTCGCGCCACCGATCATTCGTCGTGGCGCTTTGGCTGTGGATGACGCTGATGTGCTGGTGGAGGACGTGGTAGTCCCATCTGCCGCAGTGGATGAGCCTGAGGACGAAGCATGAAGCCCATTATCTCGACTCAACCAATGCCCCTCGAAACACTAACACCGGATGCCTATCGACAGCTGGAACACGCTGTCTACCTAAAAGGCCTTTTAAAACCTTTTAAGGGTAAGGGGGAACTGGAATACCTGGCGCAGGTGGCGAGGGAAACCGAGGCGCAGTTACGTCGTCTGATGGAGGCTGTGGCGCAGCAGGCCGGACAACCGCCTTACTCGCTGCTGGATATTCGATTCGTGCTGCAGAACACCAGTGCGGGCAGCACCTTTTTGCGATGGCGCACCCGTGATTTCGCCCGTATGGGCGTTGCGGTCTGGGAACGCCAAGCCTCCAACAAAGCCTTGCCGCAAGCCGTACGCGAGGGGTTACACCGTTTCGAATGCGAGCGCATTGCACTGAACTTGCAGATGAGCGTGGTGCATTCGCTCTACCGTCAAGCTTCAACCTGCGCGATCAAAATGGCCAGCGCCGAACGGCTGCTGCGCCAGTTCACACCAGCAGCGGAGATATCACGATGAGTACTTTTTTCGTCGGCGAAGGCAACATCGGCAGTGCGCCAGAGTTCCAGGAGTTCCCGTCAGGCAATGACGAGCCACGGCGCTTGCTGCGGCTGAATGTGTACTTCGACAACCCCGTGCCACGCGATGGCAGCTATGAGGATCGAGGCGGCTATTGGGCGCCGGTCGAGCTCTGGCACCGCGAGGCTGAACACTGGAGCACGCTGTATCAGAAAGGTATGCGCGTGTTGGTCGAAGGCCGCACCGTGCGCGATGAGTGGGAGGACAGCGAAGACAATGCCCGGGTGACCTTCAAGATCGAGGCGCGTCGTGTCGGTATCCTGCCCCATCGCGTGCAAAACGTGGTGATGCGGGAGCGCGTCAGTGAGTCAGCTTCATCTGCGGCTCACGTCGGGCAGGCTACAGACCAGGCCAGCTCGCCTACGACGAAGTCCGAAAAGCGCAGAGGACAGCCACCATCGGCATGACTGACCATGCATAAAAATGGCCGGCGTCAAGCGTTTCGTGAAGCCGACCGGATGGCTCGATGTCTATATCTGCCTGAGTTATGCCGACTGACTTTGGAAAACACTTAAGTTGTAGCGCCCAATGGGCCAGAGATCGTATCCGTTGATCACGAGCTGCTGAGAGCGAGCTCCTTGAGGCAGGGCCCCTTAACTGGCGCCCAGCGAAGTGACTTCGTAAGTGACCCTGATCAGCGTCTGGGTGGCAGATCAGGTCAGTATTTGTACATTGTTTCATGTACTTCTACTGGATCGCTCGTCTGAGTTAGCGCCAACGCTGTCAGCAGGCGGGCTTTGACAGGCGTCTGGTCGTCAACGGCCACAAATCCGTAACGCTTATCGGCATCATACGAAGTGCCACGGTGCAGCGAGCCACTGCCAGTGCGTGAGCTTCGCACAAGCAACGTTTTGTCGCCGAGGTTGGCAAGTTCTGGCAGTAGTTGATTCGTAACGTTGCCGTCCCCTACGGGCACGGTATGGCCATCGTAGTATCATCCCGACGATCCCATCCTACGTTGAGATGGGGCTGGGCGGCGCTATCGTTCCTGCCTCTTTAAAACGCTCGCGTGCGAGTGGCCTGAGCTTTCTTCACCTAGCGGATGTCCTTCAGCATGCCGTAACTTGTGTTGCTTGCCTCGAGGCAAATCAAAGCAGGCTCATCTTTGACCTGCAACCTACCTGCAGGCGTTCGACTTCCAAGCTACCTGGGATTGACTGAATTTTCACAGATTGAGCCAACCTAAATAGAAGTGGAACCATGCGCTGACTGCAATGCCTCAGAGTACGTTTAGGCTAATCGGGCATCTAGCCGCAACGCAAACAGTCATATGTATCGGAATGGCTTTTATCTGAAGGATGCGACGTCTGGCGACGCTGTGGGGGAGTGAAATTGCCGAGCTGCTTCCGCATCGATGGGCGTCCGTTTAACGTAAGGTGTGTTGGCCGGACGCTTACCGGGGTATTCACGGCGTTACGGTTGGTCATCGCCGTACCCATCGATGAACCGTTGAAAAACAGGCGCGTGTTGTCGACTGCATAGGCGGCCTGAATCGCCGCAGGGAAATCGAGGAAGAAGCGAAGGGCGCGCGCGTCCGTATCCGTCGGCACACTCCAGGTGGCGCCGATGCCTGCGGATAAGGGGGTGTCAAAGACGTCGAGGTGGTCATCACGACGATCCTGCTCCAGGTCCTAACAGAGCAAGCGGACTCGTTCGCTCGAGGTTAAGCGAACAAGACCAGTTTGCTCAAAGACAGCCGACCCAGCGGCTTACATATAGATGAGCCGGTTGAGCTTCTCAAGGAAGTCGGCATCGGAATTGCTCAAGTTCGCAAGACCGAAGCGTTCTTGCACAATCGCGGACACCAAATCGCGACGTTTCGGGAGGCGATCCTTCTCGGCCGTTGCGAGAGCCGCTGCCATCTCCTTCTTTTTAAGGTTCGTGCAGTAAGCCGGCGCAGCAGGCTGCTGGCGCCACGAATCCGCGAGCGATCCAGCATCGAATGCGTCGAAGCCAGTCTCTTCGACCAGGCGCATCGCCACTTCTCGATCGATTGTGCGATCAGCAGCAACGGGTATCGCGATACGATCGGGACTTCCCGGCGCCATCCCAAATTCCGCGAATGCTTGTGCTCCTATCGCGTTCCACGCCTTGGCGATCGGCCGGCCTAATTGTTCCACTACCCACAGGCTTTCCACCTGACCCGTGTCAATCGCCTCGATCGCTCCATCACGCACTGGATAATAGTTGGCGGTATCGATCAAGACCGTTTCTTCCGGGACCCCCGCGAGAAGGGATTTGACTGTCGAGTGACTCGCAAAAGGGATCGATAGGATGATCACGTCCACGTCCCTCACCGCCTCTTGAGCGGTTACCGCGCGGGCACCGTTTGCCAGTAGCTGCTTGTCTATTGTCTCGGGGCCACGAGAGTTCGCAACCTTGATCTCATGACCCGCTTTGGTCAATTCACGGACAAGTGTCTTCCCGATATTGCCGGTGCCCAGAATGCCTACTTTCATGATTTCTACTCCATTTCACTTGGTTCATCTTGCTGTACAAACTGGCAGAGGAAGCGGGGACAATGGTGCCCCGCAGTTCTTGGTTCTTACCGGTCACTGAGGTTGCATCGACGGTTTGAGTAAGCTTGATCATAGCCATGCGCCTCCTAGCTTCAGAAAAGATCCTTCAGCCACTGACCCGCGGGTCTAGCCCGTATTGAGCCGGCGCGCCGAGATGATCGCGCAGCGTCGTGCCGTCATAATCCCGATGAAAAAGCCCGCGCTCCTGGAGAACCGGGACCACGCCGTCGACGAAGGCATCGATTCCGTCCTCAAACACGTCAGGCGAGAGCCAGAAGCCATCAGCGGCGCCGGCGTCGAACCATTCCTGCATATGATCGGCGGCCTCAACGGCCGGGCCGACGATCGCTGGGTGATAGTCGATCACGCCATGGGCGAGCACGTCGCGCAGGCTCCAACCTTCACGTGCGATCTTGAGCGCGTTCGCCGAACGAGGGTCGCCTGGCGATGGACGAGCGGCGGCCAATTGCTCCGGTGTAAGCGGTGCGTCCAGCTGGCCTGAATCGAGCCGCAGCCCCAGCATCTGACCGAGATATACGACGCGCTGCGGAAACGTCTGCCCGCTCAGCGCAATTCGTCGGTCCAAGCCTGCGCGTCGATCACGCGCGATTGTCGTCATCAAACCAGCGAAGAACTTGATTTCGTCAGGGTTCCGCCCTGCACGTTCGGCTGCGTTCCGAAGGGCGCTTCGCTGAGTGCGTGCGTCCTCGATTGTGAAGACGGCACCGATCACGCCACTGGCATAGCGACCAGCAACCTCCAGCCCCTGGGCGCCGCCGCCGGCTTGAAAAATCACCGGCTGGCCCTGTTCCGAAGGTGGGATCTGAAGCAGACCGCTGGCGGCCACATGGCACCCTTTCAGATTGATTGGCCGGAGCTTGGTGGGATCAGCGAATCGGCCGGATTCCTTGTCATGCAGCCACGCGTCCAACCCCCATGTGCCCCATAATGCCTGCACAAGCTGGATGAATTCATGCAGTCGCTCATACTTCTCGTTACGAGGTGGCAGGGCTCGTCCGTAGAGGGCGGCGACACCAGGATCGCTGGAGGGCACGGCGTTCCATCCAACTCGGCCGTGGCTCATCAGGTCGAGCGCTTTGAATTGACGAGCCAAATTGAAGGGTTCGTTGAACGTCGTGGAGCCGGTGGCGACCAACCCGATCCGCTGGGTCTCGCGCGCGACTGCGGCAAAGGTCAACAACGGCTCATTGATATTCAACGGAGCCTCGGTCTCGAGGTCGTTCTGCCACGCTGGAAAATCCGGGGCGAACAGGAATTGAAACTTACCCCGTTCAGCGGCTTGAGCGTACCGCACCTGACTGTCGAAACTCGTGTAATTCTTGGGGTCCACACCCGGCATCCGCCATGCTCCGGGTTGCGAGCCGTAACCGCCGTTGAAAACCATCCCAATCATCATTTGCTTAGTCATGTTGATTCCCGACTGCCCCTGTTCGCGGCATCTTGCCGTGTGGATGAACTGATCCGTGAGCCGTTCGCCGAGACTTCGCGAGGCCCGGCACCTCAGCCGGATCAGTCACCGGTCGGCGTAGTCAACTTTATTACTGTGGAATGACCTGATTCATAGCTCGATGCTTCAGCTCGGGTCCTGCCATGCGGACAGCATTGCCAAGGCTGCTTCATAGTTACCAGCAGCCTCGGCAGTACGGAAATATTTGGCCCGCTCCAAGATGATTTCCCGAGGTGTGGGTTCGCCATGCAAAAGAGCGAGCGTCTCGTCGAGGAAGTCTTCCAGAGGCATAGCATGCTCGTCCTTTTCCTGACCGAACAACGTCGTTTGCACACCGGGCGGAGCCAATTCAACGACGCGCACGGAGGTGTTGGCGAGCTGCACACGCAAGCCCTCGGTGAACGAATGGACAGCCGCCTTCGTGGCGCTATATGTCATCGCTATGGGGAATGGAACAAATGCCAATGCGGAACTGACATTGATGAGGACACTATCTTTCTGTTTCGCAAGTTGCGGCAAGAAAGCATAGGTCATCCGAATGGTGCCTAAGAGGTTGATCGCGACGGTCTCTTCTGCAACCCTAAGTGACTCGGGATTCATCGCATCTTCGCGCGGCATGATGCCCGCGTTGTTTATCACGACATTGAGGTCGGGGTAACGCGCGGCTACTAGCTCACTCGCCCGGGCGATGGACGTAGCATCGGCCACATCAAGCTCAATAGCCTCGATGCCCGGATGATCGACAGTGATCTGCTCCAGCAACGCCTTGCGTCGCCCCGCGACGACAACCTTGTTACCCGCCTTATGAAACCGCAGCGCTAGACCGAGTCCTATGCCCGAAGTGGAACCAGTGATAAGGATGGTATTGCCAGTCGGCTTCATATGCTTCTCCAGATGGGTGGAACGGGTAGAATTGAAACGGGCAACTGTCCGTAAGCCGCAATATTAACGGACAGTTGTCCGCTTAACAAGAGACCCGTCGAGGATGAGGACAAATGGCAGAGTCACAAAAGATTGAGCGTCGTACGCGTGTCGACGCATTACTTAACCGCGAGCGCATCTTGGCGGTCGCGTTAGCGGAGCTGCCTCATTCTGCGGACGTTCCCCTAAGCGTGATCGCTAGGAAGGCTGGCGTAGGACAAGGAACCTTCTATCGTCACTTCCCGACGCGAGAGGCACTGGTGATGGAGGTCTACCGCTATGAAATGTTGCAGGTGGCAAAATACGCCGAACATCTGCTCCAGAGTCGCCCACCCGACCAAGCGTTGCGTGAGTGGATGGCTCGTCTTGCCGAGTACGCCATGAACAAGGCTGGCTTGGCTAATGCAATACGCGAGGTGTCCAGTGTGGGGGACTGTGCAGGAAAGGAGAGTTACGCTCCGGTGGTCGCTGCAGCCAAGTCCTTACTTGATGCAAATGAGAAGGCAGGCACGATCCGCGCCGGCATCACCACCGATGACTTTTTTCTAGCCATCGCAGGTATTTGGCAGATCAACTTCAACGATGAGTGGAAACACCGACTGGGTTGGCTCATGGACTTCGTTATGGAAGGACTGCGCGCGGGCGCGCCGGCGCGGCTTGCATCTGCCTGAGGCATTAGGACCACTCGATTCATTAGGGCCAGTGTCAAGCGGTTAGTGAACCCGCCCCGTTGGCTGGAAGGCTTTATGGGACGCGCTTTAGCGTCACTTTGAGCCCTTGCAGGGTTGCGGTGTTGTGGCCGTGAGCCACACAAGAGCGTCGCGGTAAAAAAGCCAGAGCGTGCTGCATCGGGGCAATTGCCGGTGGGCGAAGAGCTTGTTTTGTCATCAGAGCGGAAACCTGCTTCATCAGCTTGGCGTGGGCGGCACAGTCTTAGCCATGCCTCCCTCCCTGAATCCCCGATCCACAGCCATGAACGCCTCCAGCATGTGCGGGATCAGCGTCACGGCATCGACGGTCTCGCCATACGCCTGCGCCTGCGCCTGCAGCGCGGCGTAAAGATCGAGGTCGGCTTTCAGTCTGGCCGGGCAGGCAAAGTTCAGCTTCGTGGAAGCGGTTTTCGGCAGCGGCCCGAGCCGCAGCTTGCGCGTCGTCATCGTGAAGTTCCCTTGTTGAAGGACAATGGCTGGTATGGCCGCAGCACCAAGTCGGGGTGGGCGATGATGCGAACCGGCAGGCCCGGCTGCTCGGTCAGCGTCGGCTCGATATTCATGTTGCGCTAGGTCATCTCCTGGCCGACCTGATTGATGCTGTCCTGGCGGTTCTCCGATGCGAGTTGCGCGAAGGTCTTGGCCTTTCAATACTCGCTGTTAGTGAAGCATTGTCGTCCAAGCGACTGCAAGGTAGCAGCTTCGCCCCCAGGCGTGTGCTGCGTGTGTACGTGTGGTACGTGCAAACAGCACCACGCCCAGTTCTTCTTAGAGTTCCTTGATTGCCCGAGACAGCGGCGATTGCTCAATGTGCAGTTGCTCCGCCGCATGGGCGAAGTAAAGTTCTTCGGCTACGGCCAGGAAGCAGCGAAGATGCCGAGAATCCATCGTTCACCTACATTTGAGTTCTTGCGCCCAGGAACGTGGGACGCCGCATCTGCCAGAGCATCCAGACAATCCCCAGGCCCACGGCAACCGCACCGACCCAGGCCGTGCTGGTCAGGCCCATCGCTTCCAGGCTGGCCCCGCCTAGCAGCGAACCCAACGCGATGCCGCCATTGAAGCCGGCGATGTTCAGCCCAGCCGCCACCGCTGGCGCCTGCGGCGCGTGGATGTGCGACAACCCGATCACCCGCGCCTGCAAGGCCGGCACCGCCGCATAGGTCAGCGCACCCAGCAGGCCCGTCAGCAACACCATCAACGGCAACGATGGTGCCGATGCCCATATCGCCAACAGCACGACGGCCAGGCCGACGAGCACAGTCATCACCGCAAAGTCGGCACCCTTGCGGTCGGTCAGCCGCCCGCCCCACACATTGCCAATGGCGGCCATCACGCCGTAGCCCAGCATTAACAGGCTCGCCATGCTTTCACTCACGTTCGTCACTTGCAGCAGGATCGGCGAAATGTAGGTGTAGAGCGCGAAAGATCCCGCATACGCCAACACGGTGATACCGGCTCCGGCCAGCAGACGCTGATTGAACATGGCTTTCAGGCCATCCATCGCATTGGCCTGCGCCGAGGCATCGTTGCGATCTGTCGGCATCAGGGCCAGCAGGCCGACGAACCCAATGGCACCACTTGCGGCCACTGCCATGAAGATGACCTGCCAGCTCAACACGCTGCCCAGGTAGGTGCCGAGCGGTACGCCCAGCGCCAGTGCCAGCGTCAGGCCGCCGAACACCACGGCCACCGCCGCACCGGCGCGATGTCGGCCCGCCAATTGGGTTGCCACGCTGGATGCTACGGCGAGAAACACCCCATGTCCCAGGCCGGAGGCGAAGCGGGCCACCAGCATGGGTGTCAGTGCATCGGACAGACTGACTACAGCGTTGCCCAACGTGAACAGCCCCATCGCCACCAGCAGCAGCCGCTTGCGCGGCCAGCGGGTTGCCAGCGCGGTCAGGCCGGGTGCACCAATCACCGCACCCAGCGCGTAGGCCGTAACCGCCGCGCCAACCTGGCTGACGCTGGCATGCAGATCAGCGGAAATAGTGGACACCAGGCCGATGGTGACGAACTCGGTAAAGCCCAGGGCGAACGCGCAAAGCGCGAAGACGTAGATGACGAAAGGCATACGTGGATTCATGGTTCAGGCTCGCTTCTCGGCTGTCACCGCTAATAGGGGCAGCATCGCTTCCGCGACGCCCTTGGCCGAGGCCGGGTTCTGCCCCGTCACCAGGCGCTCGCTCGCCACTACCTGCGCCTGGAAATTCGCCGCAGGCACATGCCGGGCGCCACGCTCCTGCAAAGCATCGGCCAGCAGGAAGGGCACCGTGTCGTACAGGCCGACCGCACGCTCCTCCTCGTTGGTGAAGGCCGACACGTCCTTACCCGTTACCAGATAGCCGCCATCGGACAACTTGAGGTTTACCAGCCCGGCCGGCCCGTGGCACACCGCCGTGACCACGCCGCCACGCTCGTAGATGAACGCCGCAATGGCCGCCAGTTCGGCGTTGTCCGGGAAGTCCCACATCGTCGCGTGGCCGCCGGCGTAGAAGATCGCGGCGTAGGCATCGGGATCGACCTGCGTGGGTGCCATGGTGTTCTCGGTGGCGCTTCTTAGCGTCGCATCGTTCCAGAACGCGGCATTGATCGGATCGTCCAAATCGAGTCCATCGACGTGCGTCTTGCCGCCCTTGGGGCTGACGAAATCGACCGCATGACCGGCGTCTGCCAGCACCCGATGCAGATGCGTGACCTCGGACAGATAGAAACCGCTGGGCGCGGCATAGGCGCCGGCCGGCCCCTTGCGGTCGTGGCTGGTCAGGACGAAAAGAAGCTCCTGCAGCGAATCGAGCACACCACCGGACACCTCCAACGGAGGCATGCGTGTTGCAGCGTGGGAAGTTGGGATCCTCATTCTGGTGAATCCGGTATATCGTTTAAATGACCAAAATAGACAAACACTTTCCCCGGAATGACCCAAATGGCCCTGCGCAATCTTGATGACCTAGCGGTGTTCGTGCATGTTGTGGAGCGCCACAGCTTTTCCGCCGCCGCACGCGACCTGCACCTCGCGCCTAAGACCGTCAGCAAGCAGATCGCCCGGCTGGAACAAGCGTTGGGCACCACGCTGTTCGAGCGCAACACCCGTAACTTGCGCATCACCAGCGAAGGCCGCGCCATCGCCGAGCGCGCACGGGTTGCCCTGGCGGTGCTGGAAGAAGTGCAGGAACTGGCGACCGGCGGCAGCCAGGAACTGAGCGGCACTATCCGCCTGACCGCGCCCACGCCGTTCGGGCGCAAGTTCGTGGCCCCGGCTATCCACGATTTCTGCCGCCTGCATCCCAGGGTCGGTTTCGACCTGCGCCTGTCCGATCAGGTGCAGGATCTGTATAGCGGCGACCTCGACCTGGCGATCCGCATGGGCGAGTTGGCCGATTCGCGCTTGGTGGCGCGGCGCGTGGCCGACAACCGGCGCATCCTGGCAGCTTCTCCCGCCTACCTGAAAGCGCATGGCAGTCCCGCGCAGCCGGAAGAACTGGAACGGCACAACTGCCTGGTGTTCGCCTATCCGGGCCTGCTGCAAAGCACCTGGCCGCTGCGCAAGGGCCGCAGGGAGACGCCTGTCGCGGTCAGCGGTACGCTGTGCAGCGACAACGGCGACGTGCTACATGCGTGGTGCGTGGCCGGGCTGGGCATCTCGCTGCGCGAGACCTGGGACATTCACGAGGAACTGCGCGACGGGAGGCTGGTGCGCGTGTTGCCTGAATGGGAAGCCACACCCTCGAAGATCAGCATCGTGCGGGCGCGGCGCGAACCCGTGCCGGGCCGGCTGACGGCGTTCAGCGATTTTCTGTTCGACCGCTGGCAGGAGGCGCCGTGGGATCAATGACCTCATTCGACGCTGCCGACGCATCGTAGGCATCTCGAACAGCCGCTAAGTTTCGTAGGAAATTTTGTAGGTCTTGCCTAGCCGCTCGACATGTGCAAAACCGAGTTCGCCAAGGTGCATACCCGCGATAAGAATCTTATCCGAGCTAACAACATTCAATAGTTTGGATCGTGTTTCGGCGGAAAGAAGCGGATCTTGGTCGAATGCAATGGATACGTCGGGACGAGCAATCTGAATTTGGGGGAAATGAACGATATCCCCCCAAACCAGCAAACTACGACCATTGGAATCGAGACGATAACCGGAATGTCCTGCGGTATGCCCCGGAAGGGGCATCGCACTAATGCCAGGGAGAACTTCGCTATCAGTAAACAGGCGCGTCTTCTCCCGATACTGATCGAACACCTTCCGAGCAAACAGGAAGTTGCCACGAGCACGTTCACTCGCTCGACTGAGATTGCCATCGTCCTCCCAGAAAGAAACCTCACGCTGGTGGACGACTAGCTCTGCATCGGGAAAGGCTGCTTCCCCTGAAGAGTCAAGCAACCCCCCAACATGGTCGGGATGTGCATGGGTCAGAAGAATGGTGTCAATGTCAGCGGGTTGCACGCCAGCACGCGCGAGATTCGCCTTTAGCTTGCCGCCCCACTGCTTGAAACCACCAGCCCCCGCATCAATGAGGATCGTGCGGCCCATTCCACGCACCAGGTAACAGTTGATGTGGATCGAGAATGGATCGCTCACACCTGCGTCCTGCTGCAACTTGGACGCCTGCGCAGGATCGATATTGGAGAGAAGATCTAGACTTGCGCAAAGGTATCCGTCACTGATGGCCGTGATCGAAAACTCGCCGATCTGCTGGCCTGGAAATTTCATGTCGTTCATTGCGGCACTCCTTGCAGGTCATCAGTTCCGCGCGTAGATGGTATCGGCTGGATAGCCAAAGCAACGGATGCGCGCCGTAAGCCCCGCATGGCGTTTTATTGCCTCATCCAGTCGCGCCATGAAATCGTCCATGACCGATGGCGTTCTGAACGGTTCGAGGCGGTATTTGATTTCCGCGTAAGCAGGATGCCCACGCCCCTGGCGGGCAGCGACGTAGATGACATGCACGTTGTCCAGCGCCGCCTGAAGGACGTCCGTGCAAAGTCGAGTGCATCGTTCGGTGAGTTCCGCCAGATTTGCGTCGGGTGGCATCTCGTCCGCCTGGATGAAGATCGTCAGGTTAGGCATGTCGGTTCTGCACCTGCGTCTGGGGCTCTGCGCCTCTGCCACTCGTCAATTGCACGGTCATCGGGGCATAGAGATGCACGTTCTTCGGAAGGGTATCTACACCAAGACTAATGGCGCTATCCAGCTTCGCCAGCCACCTGTTTTCAGGACACTTCTCCAATGCGACGGCCCACATCTGCTCAGGCGTGAGCCCCATCTCGATGAGCGGCTCGGGACCGACTGCGCTCACGATCAGATGCTCGCCTTCACCGATGGCAGGCGCACGCTCAAGGCCGCCGTAAAGATTGCGGTGCCAATCGGTGATGTGCTGCTGCCAGCGTGCGAAGTTGCCCCCGCCCTTTTGGCGATACTCGTCACCCTCAAGCACAGCCAGACCGTCGATCGAGTGCATGGCCAGGTAGACAGGGCAGCCATCGCTAAACGCCTTGAAGCGCTGCGAAGTATGGAACCCGCTCACGGAAATAAGCGCGGGTAGCTTTTCCAGGCTATAGAAATCATTCCACTCTGCTTCGCTGGCTGGGTCGGCAAAGCTGCACTCGACGGTATAGATCATGGAATCACGCTACCGAACCCTTGTGCGTTCGGTCCTCACTGTTGATGTTTCATCATGGTATGACCTGGAAATCGACGTATAAAACGATTTTTCGGTATGCTTCAGTGACAAAAAATCAAGCTAAACCGATCACCAGTTTTAAGCTAGGAACGCTCATGCGAAGGAAGATCCCCAGCAGCACGGCACTGATGGCATTCGAAGTGGCTGCGCGCCACGGCAGCTTCGCGCGCGCGGCAGAGGAACTGTCTTTGACTGAAGGAGCCATCAGTCGCCAGATTGGCAGGCTGGAAGCCTTCCTCGGGGTCACGCTGTTCGAGCGGGTCGGCAATCGTGTCCGACTCCTTCCTAACGGAGAGCGTTACGCGGTCCAAGTTCGCGAATCGCTTGACCGCTTGGATCGGGACAGTCAGTACTTAATGGGGCAGCCGAACGATGGCGCAAGCCTGGACATTGCCACTATCCCGACGTTCGCGATGCGATGGCTCATTCCTCGCTTGGGACGATTCCAGCAGAAGCATCCGAACATTACTGTGCATTTGGCCGAGCGCATGGAACCCTTCGTCCTGGCCGGGAGCGGATTCGATGCTGCCATCCATTTCGAGCACCCAGCGTGGACGGGAATGCGGACTCACGAACTTTTGCATGAAGTGCTGGTTCCGGTTTGCCATCCTGAACTTCTGACAGGACGCAATCGAACAACCGCACTGGATGAATTACCGCGCCTTCACCGACGACAGAACCCTGAAGCTTGGCAACATTACGCCCAGGAGACGGGAAGCCCGCTGACCAATCCTGCAATTGGCGCACGCTTTGATCTCCATGGAATGTTGATAGAAGCCGCATTGGCCGGCCTGGGCGTTGCGCTAGTACCGCGCCTGTACGTTGAAACCGAACTTGCGTCAGGAAGCCTGATCGCCCCGTGGCCGGAGGGAAAAACCATCTCCAAAACCTTCTGCCTCATCCTCCCTGAGCCCATCGGATTGGGCAGAGAGCCAATACAAGCTTTTGCTCAATGGCTGCTCGACGAAGCGAAGAAAAGAACGACGGTTCAGCCATAGAAAACAGCCTTTCTCTATTGTTTTTAGATGGACGGGTTCCGTAACCGCCCACCTCCGGTGAGACACCACCGTTGCGCCCAGACACGACAGCTGTCCCAGCTTCTTCTCGCCGGCAAGCCGACGGGGCTTCCCCCTCCGCCGAAAGCGCCTTCTAGCTCATTTGACTACCTCCGCTCCGGTAATCCTCTTGCGCCAGTTAGCCATCAGCTCTGCCACATCGAGCACTGGCTTGTCCTCGGTGTGGACGTAGTGCATGAACATCGCCAAGGTCTTGCGCGCTTCAACGCCACACCGATCTAGACCTGGATGCCTGAGTTGACAACTCAGGTCTCGCAGCGGCGGCGCATAGTCCAGCGAGTTTTGTTGTTGGAGTAATCGTAAAATAAAATCGCGCTTTTCGCGAAGTCTCTGAGCGGTTATTACTGGCTGCTCGTAAAGATCCATTCTGTTATCCAGACAACAACCAGACGGCAACCTCAACCCCTAAATCCTTACCTCACCGACTAATATGAGGAACCTGCTATTCAGGTTTCTCATAGCTCGCCACTGCTGTTTCCAACAACGCTGCTCCGAACTCAACCCGGAGCAGTTCTATGCGTCTCTTTCTCTGCGAGAAACCCTCCCAAGGTCGTGACCTCGCCAAGGTTCTCGGAGCCAGCCGACGTGGCGATGGTTGCTTGATCGGACGCGAGGCAACCGTCACCTGGTGTATCGGTCACCTGCTGGAAACGGCCCCACCTGAAGCCTATGGCGATCAGTACAAATCCTGGTCGTTGGATCATCTACCGATCATTCCCGCGCAGTGGAGGGTTGAGGTCAAACCCAAGACCGCGGCACAGTTCAAGGTCATCAAGCAGTTGCTCAGTGAAGCCTCCACCGTCGTCATCGCGACCGACGCCGATCGCGAAGGTGAAATAATTGCCCGCGAGTTACTGGAGCTCTGCAACTATCGTGGCTCTGTTGAGCGCCTCTGGTTATCCGCACTCAACGAGGCGTCGATTCGCAAGGCACTGTCCTCGCTGAAGTCTGGTCAGGAGACCTTACCGCTCTACCACTCAGCCCTCGCCCGCAGCCGCGCCGATTGGCTGATTGGTATGAATCTCAGTCGTTTGTTTACCCTCCTGGGACGGCGGGCGGGCTATGACGGCGTGCTGTCGGTTGGACGCGTCCAAACGCCCACTTTGCGCTTGGTGGTTGAAAGAGATCGCGCGATTGCCAGCTTCGTCTCTGTGCCGTACTGGGTGGTGGATGTGCACCTGTCCTCAATGGGGCAACCCTTCATCGCGTCGTGGATACCGCCAAGCTCAGGACGTGACGAAGCCGGTCGCTGCCTGCAGCAGGCGCTTGCCAGTCAGGCCGTCCAAGCGATTTCTAGCAGCAAGACCGCCACAGTAGTCTCGCTGCAGACTAAGCATTTCCGCGAAGCGCCACCCCTGCCTTTCGACCTGAGCACACTGCAAGAAGTCTGTTCACGCAAGTTGGGACTCGGCGCTCAGGAAACCCTGAACATCGCCCAAGCCTTGTATGAAACCCACAAAGCCACCAGCTATCCGCGCAGCGATTGCCGCTATTTGCCAGAGAGCATGTTTAACGAGGTAGCGTCGGTATTCGATGCCCTGCTCAGAATGGATCCTGCGTTACGCCCAGCGCTCGGAAGCGTCGATCGATCATTGCGCTCACGAGCATGGAACGATGCCAAGATCACCGCGCACCACGCCATCATCCCCACCACCGAACCGACGAACCTTGGGCGGATGTCAGAACATGAGCGCCAAGTCTACGAACTGATTCGTAGCCACTACCTCGCGCAATTCCTGCCGCATTACGAGTTTGATCGAACCGAGGTCGAACTCGAGTGCGGCGCCCAGTGTTTGACTGCTGTTGGCAAACAGATCCTCGTCCAAGGCTGGAAAGGCTTACTCTCCGACAACGCCGAAGACGATGCACCCAGTCAAAAGTCCCAGGTGTTGCCCGCCCTACAACAGGGTATGCAGTGCGGAGTGGACGACGTCGAACTCAAGTCCATGCGCACCGCTGCGCCCAAACCGCTCACCGAGGGCGATCTGATCAAGGCGATGAAAAACGTGGCCAAGCTGGTCAACGACTCGCGCCTGAAACAGAAACTTCGGGACACCACCGGTATCGGCACCGAAGCCACGCGAGCCGGCATTATCAAGGGGTTAATTGATCGCGGTTACCTGCTGAAGAAAAAACGTGCCTTAACGGCCTCCGCAGCGGCCCATACACTAATTGAAGCGGTACCCGCTGCAGTCGCGGATCCGGGTATGACAGCGATCTGGGAGCAAGCTCTGGATGAAATCGAAGCGGGACGTCTGAGCTTGGATGCATTCGTTGCCAAGCAGGCGCACTGGATTACGCAGCTGATCGCAAACTGCGGAGCACTCACCTTGTCGGTACCGGTCGAAGCCGGGCCGGCTTGCCCCAATTGCAATGCCTCAATGCTCAGGCGGAAGGGAAAATCAGGGCCGTTCTGGTCATGCTCCCACTACCCGGACTGCAAAGGCACTGTGCCGATCAGCAAAGGTATACGTCGTCCATGAGGCACAAATGGCGCTCACATGAACCTCGTGGGTGTTGTCAGTGCATCATCAACGGTGCCTGATCCTTCTCCAAGTCGTCTAGCGGTTGTCCGATTTCACGGGCCAAGGCGATGCCTGCCGCGATCCATATTTGCCCCAGTTCATTGAACGCTTTCAGGTGAGCAGGATCTTCGTTGAGCCAATGAACAAGGCTGTCGAGGTGTGCGGGGTTATCGGGGCAATCATGGATCTTGATGAACAGTTCCAGTGTTCGATCCCAGATCAGGTCCATGTCGTGCTCGCGCTGCTCATCCATGCTCACCCTTGCCTCCATTTGGTCCTATCAGACCGCTCAGTCACTGGTCACTACGGGCTCTAATTCCTGGGGGAACACATGTCACGTCGCGACAAACAGCTATTTCAGTCAATATAACAACCCTATAAGTCGATAATCAACCGATAAGGATGTTCATGTCAATGGGTCTTTGCTCAACCATTCGGGTTGAATTGGAGAACCCATCACTTGGCACATAAACATCCAACCCAAGCCCAAATCGGACGCATGATCGCGAAGCACCGCACCCAGCGTAATCTGACCCAGGAAGAGGTGGCAGAACGCCTCGGAATTGGCAGCGAAGCCATTTCGCGCCTTGAGCGGGGTGTGGTGGAGCTCTCCGTGGTCAAGCTGATGCAGTTAGCAGATATTTTCGACTGTCGAATGGATGAGCTGCTGACGGAGTCGAGCAATCGCCCCAACGACCAGGGCCAAATGATCGCGGGCATACTGAGCGGTCTTCAAGAACGCGACCGTGCCTTTATCCTGACGACCGTCGAACAGCTGGCCGTTCATTTCAGTAGCAAATAACCTCTTCGCCCACTGGCTTGACGTCGTCACACCCGCTCTGCTGTAGTGCCTCAGGATCATCGCTTAAGGCGACCCAAGACCGATTCGCTCCGGGTAGCTCGGTCGGACCCTCAGAGTTCGGAGCCTTTTCTTCTGCGGAATTTCATTCCCGCTTTGTGCTCGACCGGATCAATGTGGCGGATGACCGCTGTTGCCTCTGCCAGGCATCAGCGGTCATCCGCTACGGCGATCGCATTCAGTCCCGGAGCCCGCCGGGGAAACACTGGGCACCCTTTGTGCGCGGATGCGTGCCAGCGTATTCCGACCCAGGCCACGATAAGGGTCGGTTGGCGAATCATGGCGCAGTTAAATCAAGTTATGCGAGGAGCTTGTCGACTGCGTCAGACCGCCTAAGGTGGCTTTTCTATTCCTCGCCTGGCACCCCGCCAGGCCCGCTCTTCATTTTTTCAATCCAATAATTTCCACTGTATTCCGGCTATAAAAAATCAGCTTACGGCGTCTTGACGCTCCCCCGTGACAGGCTTATACAAAGGGCGTGGTTCGCTGTCGTTGACAGCCCAGCCCAGGTAGCTTGAACCTTCAAGGCTACGCCACGCTCGTGGTGGTTTACCCAAGTGCGATCAGCATTCGGAGGCTCGCACGATTACCGCTTCAGCGGTGATGAATGCCTACTACCCCAGATCCGTAGACCACTACTGCGGATTCCCTTCTGCAGCATCGCTCTTCCCCAAGCGCATCGATCTGATGGTCATCGGCTTGCCGGTGACGAGTCGTTCATCGTTCGCCTTCACCTAACCCACCCTGACGGGGACTCACTTCCCCGTCAGGGGCTGTGCGTCGCCGTTTTCCTTAAAAGGAGAACCACCATGGCCCACGCCAACCAATCCCAAGAAGCGACCACTTACTTCAACTTACACACCGTCGGTATCGGCTACCTCAACCGTGTTCGTGAAGTACAAGTCCGCCGCGGCCAGCCATTCATGGCCTGCGATATCGCAGCCCTGCATGGTGCCACCGATGCGGTCGAGTACACCCGCTTCGACTGCAAAGTCGCTGGAGGCGAAGCTGAACGCTTGATTCGTCTCTATATGGACGCCGTCAAAGCCGAGAAAAAGGTCTTGCTGTCGTTCCGTATCGGCGACCTGTGGATAGACCCATTTCTCTATGAGAAAGGCGCTAAACAAGGCCAACCGGGCGCCAGCCTGAAAGGTCGTTTGCTGTTCATCGACTGGATCAAGGTCAACGGCGTATTTGAGTACAAAGCGCCCGCCAGGCAGGAGGCAACAGCACCTGCTGAGCAAGCGCCAAACAGTGAGCCATCCCCAACATCGGCTGATGCCGAAGCTGAGGACACCGACAACCCAACAGAGTCCAGGATTGAACCTGAATCTGCACCCACTCCCCGCACGGCCCGCCGTGTCGCCACACGTGCTGCTCAGTCCGCCTGAACAGTCCACGGTGTTTTACATCAAGGCGCTCAATCGAGCGCCTTTTCTTCAACCAGCACAGGAGAACCAGCATGGAATCCTTCTGGCTTTGCGACGACTGCCTGTTCGCTGCGGCTTACGAGGACTACAGCACGTTATCGCTCTACTACACGACGGATGAAATCGGGAAACGCATCGCCGACCTCCATCGCGGACTGGTTCGGCTAATGCCCATCAGTGCCGACTTCGATCCCGAAACTGGCCGTGGAATAACGACCTTCTCCCCATTGCCCTGCGACGGTTGTGATTCACACCTACACGGACAACGCCACCGATTCACTCGGCTGTAAACAGCACGTCATCGGGCAATGCCCTTGACTCTATATCCACCTCGGGGACGCCGCTCCCCCTCGGGTGTGTACCCCGGATTGTTCCCTTCGGAGGTACCCCATGAGCACCCCACTCACCCTGATCGAAACCTCGGATGTCGAGGCTGATCGTATCGTCCTAGAAAACCAGCTGATCGACGAAGCGCTGCACATTTTGGATCGTCGGCTGTTCACCCGCGGCCCCGGCCTGACTTCACCCGACACCGTGGCCTCGTACCTAAAACTGCATGTTGCGCCAAAAGAGCATGAGGTTTTCGGTGTGATTTTTCTCGATGCCCGCCATCGCGTTCTGGCATTCGAAATCCTCTTTCACGGAAGCATCGATGGCGCCAGCGTTTATCCGCGCCAAGTCGTCAAGCGCTCCCTCGCACGTAACGCAGCTGCTGCCATTTTTGTTCATAACCACCCCTCGGGATGTACGGAACCCAGCCAGGCAGATCGCGTCTTGACCGCACGGTTGAAGGAGGCCTTGGCGTTGATCGAGGTTCACGTACTGGATCATTTCATTGTGGGTGAAGGTCGCCCACTTTCTCTTGCCGAATACGGTTGGCTTTAACCTTTAAAGGCGCCTCCGGGCGCCTTGTTCATTTCCCTCTGGAGAAACCTCATGAACCCTTCACCCCAACCCCCAGCGCTGCTGGAAACCTCAAACCCATTTGCTCGTGGCTACGGCAACTTGCATATCGAGCGACTGCTACTGATCACCTACGCAAACAACTGCCCTCCCTGCTTTCGCTCCATACACGAGTCACAAGCTCATCTACTCGACGATGCGTTAGAACGGTTTCCCTGCGTGTTCAATGACGACGCCGCCTTGATCAGCGAAGGCCAATCCATTCCGGATGAATTGGAAGAATGTTTCCAGTCCACCGGGCTGGTGCGGCAAGTAGTCTATGCCGTGACTGGCGAAATGCTCGATGAGCGTCATCACGTCGGTGACCTGTACTCCCTCGAAGAAGCCCAAGCCATGGTCCATCGTTTGAGCTTCGACACAGGACACTACAGTCGAGCCTGGGAGATCAGTACCGCACACCTCACTGACGATGCACTGCGCCACTTGGAAAGCCGAGTTGGCAATGTCGACTCCAAGCCAACCGGACTGCTGTTTGAACCCTTTGCCCTGTCAGACTGCAATGGCGTCGGGTGTAAGCTGATCGGCACGCCCTGGACCGACGATAACTTGGTTCAAATCGAGGGCAATCCTTACGCGTCGCTGAGGCAAGAGCAACTCGACGCCGGTACGCCGGAAGCCTTTCAACGTACTGTATCTGGCGGCATTGGCGGATGTGAGGTTATTGATTTTCGACCCCGACGCTGCCGTCTTGGATGGGCTCGCCATTTATGACGAAATAGCAACGCGTTCAACTTAAACACGACCCGTCTTGAATCAACTTACTCACTGAATCGCTCCTTCACCTCATGTCAGGTTCTGCACTGAATCTGACATGAGGTTTTTTCCATGGAGCGTTTTTTCACGCCTGTCTGCCTGCTGGGTTTGTTGAGCGCCTGCACCGCGCAAATCCCCAACCCTTTGCCGACCAATCCAGAGATCGACAGTGGCTCCAATCGGGCCCAGCACTCGAAGGGCATAGCCGAAGAAAGCCATCCGGCAGAGATTCGTTATGGCCGCTACACGCTGGTTAGCAACGAGCCCACCACGGAACAACGCGATCTTCTTGCCCAAATCATTGACGTGAGCATCCCGTCCAGCCTGAACCCTTCGGTGCAGGATGCATTGCAGTACGTATTGCAGCGCTCGGGCTATGCGCTCTGCCCCGTTACCGCGTCGGTGAGGGTGCTGTTTACTCGGCCCCTGCCCGCGGCCCATTACCGGCTCGGCCCGATCTCTTTGCGCCGCGCGCTCCAAGTGCTCGCTGGCCCCGCCTGGCAACTCACGACCGACGAAGTCAGCCGTTCAGTCTGCTTCGAACAGCAGAAAACGGAGGCCGGCGTCGCGCTGATCACACCCGTCTCGCCCCATCTGTTGGAGGTACGCCCATGAGAGCCTCGACGTTTCAAACCCTCATCGTTGGGCTGCTTTGCTTGGCGGTCGCCGGCCTGAGCGGTGGTTTGTATAACCAGTATCAACGCGTGGCCGAACTGCAGAGCACGAACACCCAACACCTACAAACCCTGGACACCCTGCAACATGATTCAAGCGCCCTCAAGGATGCCCAGGAGAAGCTGCAGTACGCGCTGAAAGACCTGAAGCAGATGGTCAATACCGGCGAGCAACAGGCCAATACCCTCGATCCGATGTTGGATCAGTGGGCGCAAGAGATACAGGAACTGCGTGATGGTCTCGCAGCCCGCGCCACCCAGGCAGACCTGACAGCGCTGCGCGCACGCCTTGAACAGGTCGAGCAGCAGCTCCTGGAGCACAAGACCCAGCCATCACCCCCATCGCCGACGCCTTCTGCGACCAAACCGAAAAAGACCGCTCGCCCCACACCCACCCCGCTCTCGCCACCGTTTTCAGTATTGAGTGTCGAGTCCCGCGGTGGTGAGCGCTTTCTGGCGGTCGCACCTCATGACAGTCGCTCGCTCACGGATGTCCGGCTGCTACATAGCGGTGAGCAGCAAGGGGCTTGGCGCCTGAAAATACTGGAGCCGAACTCAGCCATCTTCGCGGTGGCCGCTCAGCCAGATCAGACCGTGCACCTCCCTTGAGTAGTGATCATGAACAGAGCGCTACTGCCCACCGTTGTCTGTCTCGCTTCGCTACTGGCCACGGGCGCTGCGGTGGGCAACCCCGTCGCGACACAGTCACGGATCCAGGACACGCAGTCCGCTCCCCTGGGGCGCTCTGACTCTGAACAGGCGGCGAGCTGGGGTCTGACGGAGCAGGAGTGGACGCGCTTCGAACAGATCCAAGCTGGCCCGCGCGGTTTCTGGAGCCCGAACCTCGATCCGTTGACCGCACTCGGGGTCGAAGCCCAGACCGACCAAGATCGCCAGCGCTATGCCGAATTACAGGTAGCGCTGGAAGCCAAACGCGCCGAGCGCGAGTTGGCTTACCAAAACGCTTACACCGCGGCCTGGACCAAGCTGTTTCCCGGGCTGCTGCCGATCCAGGGCATGGCGTCCCCGCCCCCTGCCAGCTCATCGGTCATGCCGCGCCAGGCCCTGTTTGTGGAGGACCACTGCCCGGCGTGCACCGACGAAGCGCAGCGTCTGCAAAGCAGCGACACGGCGTTCGATATCTACCTGGTGGGCAGCCAAGGCCAGGATGAACGCGTCCGTAGCTGGGCTCGGCAAGCGGACATCGATCCGGTCAAGGTCCAACGCCAGCAGATCACCTTGAACCATGACCGTGGTCGCTGGTTCAACCTGGGTGCCACGGGGCCATTGCCTGCCACATTTCAACAGGTGAATGGACAATGGCAACGCCTCGACTGAGTGGTATTGCGCTCCTGCTGACGGTGCTCGCCGTCCAGGCGGATGAACTCCCGCCTCCGGCCTACCAATTGGCGGCGCATGACGCCGACATCCCTTCTACGGTGCTGTTCGCGATTGCCCTGCAGGAGAGTGGTATCCGCGTCCGGGGTCGACTGCTGCCCTGGCCTTGGACCCTGAACATCGCCGGAACACCCTACCGCTTCGCCACTCGCCAGGCCGCCTGTCACGCCTTGCTTCAGGCACTCACCCGACATGACGCCAAGCGGGTCGATGCCGGTCTCGGGCAAACCAATCTGGGTTACCACGGACAACGTTTTTCCAGCCCCTGCGAAGCCCTTGATCCCTACCGAAATCTCGCCGTGACCGCCGCGCTGCTGCAGGAGCATCACGCTGCCACCGGTGATTGGGTCTTGGCTGCCGGGCGCTATCACCGTCCGGCAGGAGGAACGCCGGCCGCGCGTTATCGCGCAGGCTTTTCCCGGCAACTCGAACGGTTGCTGGTTTCCTTTGAACAGGGCATACCACCATGAAGCGAATCCCCATTGTCTGTTATTGCATCCTGCTCTTGGCACCTTTCGCCCAGCCGGAACTGACCGTAGCCGGGGATCAGCCTAGCGACTTCACCCGACCCCATTTTCAAGTTGCCAGGCCGTCATTAAACAACAAGACCCAGCCTGCTCGGGCCATACATGCAGACCTATCTGCATTTGCCGATGAAACCTGGTTACTGCCCGTGCGCAGCTCTCACTTGAGCCCAGGCCAAATCACAAATCGCACCCTGGACATGCCGGGCTTGCAGCCATTTTTCCTTGTCGGGGAGGATCCCCAATCGTTGGCTTGGCTGCATCAGCGTGCGACTGAACTGCAAGAAATGGGCGCGGCCGGCCTCGCCGTCGAAGTGGCCGACACCGAAGCTTTGGCGCGGATTCGAACAGCCGGTCCGAACCTCACCATCCTGCCGATCAACGGTAACGACATCGCCACCCGCTTGCAGATCGAGCACTACCCCGTCTTGATCACTGCCACCTCACTGGAACAGTGAGTCTAGGTCATGGCCGAGCATGCGATGGAATCCAAGCTCCGGCCAGCGGTGGAGCTGTACACCGTAGCGATCTGCATCGCGGCCGCAATGCTGTGCATGTCCTCGCCCTGGGCCGTGGCCCTGTCACCCGAGATCGGGCAGGTTGCGGCGCTGGCCTATGCCTTGTTCGGCCTGATCCGCCTGCGACAAGCCTGGGAGGTGTTGCGCTATCGACGCAATATCCGCCGGCTGCCCCGCTACGAACTGACCAGTCGGCAGATTCCGGTCAGTCGTAAGCGTTTGTTCATGGGTCGCGGCTTTCGCTGGACCCGTCTGCACACCCAGCGCTTGGTCGAGGCCCAGGATCCGGCGGTCGCCCACTATGTCGCCCAACCGACCAGCTACCGTCTGGCCCGTGGACTCGAACGGCGCCTGGAGCATGTACCGTTTCCACTCTCGATACTGGCCCGTGTCACGGCCTGGGACAGTGCGTTCAATCCGTTGCGCCCTTTGCCCCCGGTAGGTGGCTCGCCACTATTGCATGGGGTCGAGCCCGATGAAACGGAAGTCAGTCTGCCGCTGGGCGAACGGGTCGGACACACCCTGGTGCTCGGCACTACCCGTGTCGGCAAGACGCGACTCGCCGAGGTGTACATCACCCAGGACATTCATCGCATCGAACATGAGGTAGTCATCGTCTTCGATCCGAAAGGCGATGCTGACTTGCTCAAGCGGATGTATGTCGAAGCCAAACGGGCCGGTCGGGAAAAGGAATTCTATGTTTTCCATCTGGGCTGGCCGGAGATCTCCGCGCGCTACAACGCGGTGGGACGTTTCGGACGCATTTCGGAAGTGGCGTCACGCATCGCCGGGCAGCTCAGTGGTGAAGGTAACTCTGCGGCCTTCCGTGAGTTCGCCTGGCGCTTCGTCAATATCATCGCCCGTGCCCTGATCGAGCTCGGCCGGCGTCCGGACTACCTGCAGATCCAGCGACATGTGGTCAATATCGACGCGCTGTTCGTCGAATACGCTCAGCAGTTTTTCGCCAAAACCGATCCGAAAGCCTGGGAAGTGATCGTCCAACTGGAAGGCAAACTCACTGAGAAGAACATTCCCCGGCATATGGTGGGACGCGAAAAGCGTGTGGTGGCCATCGAACAGTACCTGGCGGTGAAACGGGTATTCGATCCGGTGCTGGATGGACTGCGCTCGGCAGTACGTTACGACCGCACCTACTTCGACAAAATCGTTGCTTCGCTGCTGCCGCTGCTGGAGAAACTCACCACCGGCAAGACCGCCCAACTGCTGGCCCCCAACTACACCGACCTAGATGACCCGCGACCAATCTTCGACTGGATGCAGATCATTCGCAAACGCGGCATCGTCTACGTCGGCCTGGATGCGCTGACCGACGCCGAAGTCGCAGCCGCTGTGGGCAACTCCATGTTCGCTGATTTGGTCTCGGTCGCGGGCCACATCTACAAACACGGCATTGACCATGGCCTGCCCCCATCAGGCAGCAGCAGTGACAAGCTGCCGATCAACCTGCACGCTGATGAGTTCAACGAATTGATGGGCGATGAGTTCATCCCCCTGATCAACAAGGGTGGCGGCGCCGGTATCCAGGTAACCGCCTACACCCAGACCCTCAGCGATATCGAAGCACGTATCGGCAACCGCGCCAAAGCTGGCCAGGTGATTGGCAACTTCAACACCCTGCAGATGCTCCGCGTGCGCGAAACCGCCACCGCTGAACTGCTCACCCAGCAGTTACCCAAGGTTAACGTGCTGACCAAGACCCTGGTGTCGGGTGCGACCGACACCTCCGATCCGGAGGCCAACACGGACTTCACCTCGTCCTCACAGGACCGTGTCAGCAGCACCAGTGTGCCGTTGATCGAGCCTGCTCATATCGTCAGTTTGCCCAAGGGGCAAATGTTCTCCTTCCAGGCCGGTGGGCAGCTCTGGAAAGTCCGCATGCCGTTGCCAAAACCCTCCAACGACGACGCCATGCCCAAGGACCTACAGGAACTCACTCAACGGATGCGGGCGGCCTACAACGCGCAGGCGGGACAGTGGTGGAGCGCAAGCGGTGGCGGCCCAACAACAAACTTCGATTTAGATCAGGTGGGGTAGCCCTACCCTGACCTAGGTTTCGACTCAACAGAAAGCGATCCGGAAGACGTCGTGCCCAACTCAACTCTGCAGTGCGCAATGGAGTGAACGATGGCGACTTCCGTCCAGAACACGCCGCCACAATCGGTCCAGCGCCCGGGGTTGATCATCTCGGCGATCAGCCTGGTTCTCCGCATCATCGGATTGCTGATCGCCTCGTTGCTGTTCTCGATCCTCATCGAGTTCGCAGGCCTGCTACTGTTCTGGGGCGATCAGGGTTGGCGACACAGCCAGGCCATGTTGAATAGCGAATTGGGATGGCTCAGCGAGCACTTCAAAGCTTCACTCATCCTCCAACAACCCGGGCAAACGATCGTTCAAGTACTGGATTTTCTAAATCAGCGGCTGCTGGTCGAGACTGGCTTTGCGGATTTTGCCCGGCAGGCTCGGGTGTCGAGCCAGGGCAACGGTTTCTGGAGTTGGACCAATCAGCTATACGTGAGCATCGAGGATTTCGTACTGGCTGCAGTGTATGTGACCTTAACCTTCGTGGTGCGCCTGACCATTCTGGTCCTGGCCATCCCCCTGTTTCTGCTGGCCATATTCACTGGTTTTGTCGATGGACTGATACGCCGGGACCTACGTAAATTTGGCGCAGGGAGAGAAAGTAGCTTTGTCTACCATCGAGCTAAACGAGCCGTGTTACCACTGCTGATCGTGCCCTGGGTTATCTACTTGTCTCTACCCTTTTCGCTCAATCCCATGGCTGTGTTTTTCCCTTGTGCTGTGATGCTCGGCATCATTACGGCAATCACGGCAACGACATTCAAGAAGTATCTCTGATTCGGAAAAACCAGTTTTTTCTTTACATGTCCCGATGCCAGGATAGTTATCCAGCGACCGAAAACTAACACACCATACGGATGCAAATAAAGCTGCTAGAGGTCGTCCTCGACTCCCACTATGGATTAGAGCATCAGATGAAATGTAGGCTTCCAAGATTTGGGCGGAATTCAAGGATCTAACCAGCAATTAAACTGGTGCAGGACTGGGTCAAGACTTGCACTCTTGACTTATAATTCTCACCAATAAAAAAGGGCCCTTACAGGCCCCTGATCATCAAACCGATCTTACTGAGTACGCCACGAGTCAACAACGTCTGCGCCAAACTCGACTTTCCATTCTTTAAGTTGTCGATGATTTCCACCTTTGGTTTCGATCACCTCACCCGAGTTTGGATTCTTGTAAATCTTCACTTCGCGAGCCTTACGGACTGCCTTTACGGGGGCAGCTATTGGTGTCGAGGTACGACGACCAGCTTCTGGATCCAGGATGCCAATGATGTTCTTCAAGCTGAAGCCGTACTCGCCAAGCAACGCACGTAGTTTGCTCTCAAATTCCATTTCTTTTTTCAGACCGGAGTCACTTTTCATCGACTCGAGCTCTGCGAGCTGTTCAGCCAGTTGTTGTTCAAGCTTGCGAAATTCAGCCAAACGAGACATGTGAAACTTCCTTCAGGTTAGGGAAATGAGAAGTGAACGCCCCCATGCTAAGCGATGATTGACTCTTCGTCACCCATACGCGTTTCAAGCAGAAGTGAATTCACTCATTGCCCTATGAGCAACACATTACTAATGGGGAAGGATTGCTAGACTGGGCTCTCTTTTTCGCCCAATCGATTGCTCGTGTATGTGTGAGTAAGTTTCTTCCGCTCGCCTCCAAAAAAGCGATACATCCCATCTCGCGTTTCATACTGAGTAATTCAACCCCTAACTTGATGCTGGCGCCATCTCCACATGGACCAGCATCATGTCGACTACCGTCTTTCGCTGCTTGTTATTCCTTTCACTGGCCATCGCTCATGTCAGCGGCTATGCCGCATCGACTCATGAGCAGGAACAGGAACAGGAACAGGAACAGCTCAGCCTAGTCCAGCAGCAACTCGACACTCTCGAACGCCTTGCGACGCGAGCGGAGGCAGCCCGTACCCTTGAACCAATCGAACGCTATCGATTCGACTACCCCCGACTGACCCAGGACATTCAGCGCATCCGCCAAGGGGTGCAGAGCTATCTGTACCCCTCCCGTGCGCAACCCCGCGACCCCAGTGAACTGGTCGGTGATTACCGCCTCGACACTCCGATTGCGGAGCCCTCGCCATGAGTATGACTGACGTTCAGATCGCTGCGTTCCAAAACGCCGCCGGCTTCGCACCGCAGAGCAGTTCGACGCTGTGGCTGTCCCTGGTTCTCGTCCTGACCTTGCTGTGGTGCGCCTGGGTGATGTGGACGGCTTACCGGGGTTGGGCGAGCGGCAGCGTGCGCTTTGGAGCCTTCGGCGGCAGCGCCGCACGCGTGCTGCTCACCTTGCTGGTTTTGATGTTCTTCACCCTGTCCTAACCCAGGAGATCGCCGCCATGCTCAAGTGTTTTACTCCTCTGAAAAACAACCTGCGTGATCGTGCGAGCCAACGCTTGATCGGACTGCTGCTGGTGCTCGGCCCAAGCCTGGCTTTTGCCGAGCTCCCTACCATGGAAGCCCCTTCGCGCGGCGAAGGCTCCGGGTTGATCGAGACGATCAAAAACTATGCCTACGACGGCGGCATCCTGCTCGGTCTGCTGATCGCCCTACTCGCTTTCTTGGGGGTGGCGTGGCACTCGTTGACCGTGTACGCCGACGTGCAAAACCAACGAAAGACCTGGAAGGACTTGGGTGCAGTGGTCGGCATCGGTGCCCTGCTGGTGGTGATCATCATCTGGTTCCTGACCAAGGCGGCCGCCATTCTGTGAGGTCGGTATGAACGACACTATCGAACGCCTTGCCGACGGCACCTTGGTCTTTCTTCCAGAGCGACTCAATCGTGATCCCGCCGTATTGCGAGGGTTGACCAATGATGAGATGTGGGTAGCACTCGGCACTGGCGCCGTCATTGGCCTGCTGCTGGGCGTCCCTCTAGCGATTGCCACCGCTTCCATTGCCATAGCGCCGACCGGCATGATCGCCGGCATGGCGCTGGTGTTATTGGCCGGTGGCACGCTACTGCGCCGGGCCAAACGGGCTCGCCCCGAGACCTGGTTGTACCGCAAACTCGAATGGATGCTCGCCAGCCGTTGGCGCTTGGGTCGCGGCAGTCTGATCCTCCACTCCGGTGCCTGGACGGTCCGCCGTTCACGTCGGCTGCGTCCTGCCCTGTCACGGTGGCAGCCATGAGCCGATTTCGGAACAAGGTCGATGCCCAACAGGCCCACATCTTCAGCCTGCGTCTGGCGGTAGTGATCCTTGCTCTGCTCTGTGCCGGACTCTGGTATGGCTGGCGCTCGGCACCGACCGATCTGACCGTACATGTACCGCCAGATCTGCGCTCGGGCAGCACGCGCAAGTGGTGGGATATCCCCTCGGAGAATGTGTATGCCTTTGCCCTGTACATCTTTGGTCAGCTCAACCGCTGGCCCTCGGATGGCGAGCAGGACTATCGCCGCGCCATCTATGGCTTGCAGTCCTACCTGACACCCGCCTGCAAGGCCTTCCTCGACGGTGACTACGAGTACCGCAAGGCCGCCGGCGAGTTGCGCCAGCGGGTGCGTGGCGTCTACGAAATTCTGGGCCGCGGCTACAGCGAAGATCCGGAACTCAGGGTCAAGCAACTCGACCGCGACAGCTGGCTGGTCACGCTCGACCTCAACGCCGATGAGTATTACGCCGCCGAACCGGTAAAACGGGTGGTGGTGCGCTATCCATTGCGCGTGGTGCGTTTTGACCTGGATCCCGAGCGCAACAAGTGGGGGCTGGCTCTGGACTGCTACCAGGGCACTCCGCAAAAAATCTTCCTGCCTGGAGGTGAACCATGAAGCGGATGTCGACCCTGGGACTCACCGTCGCACTAACGCTGTGGGGAGTCGCGGCACAGGCCGTCGAGCTGATGCATTGGGAACGCCTCCCCCTCGCGGTCCCGCTAGTGATCAATCAGGAGCGAGTGGTATTTGTCGATGAGGCTGTTCGCGTCGGCGTGCCCTCAACCTTGACGGGCAAGCTGCGCGTGCAATCCACCGGCGGCACGCTGTACCTGCGCGCGTCGGAAGCCATTGCCCCGACCCGACTGCAACTGCAATCGGTCGCGACGGGTGAGATCATCCTGCTGGATATCGCGACCACGCCCGGCGATCAACCGCTGGAGCCGGTGCGTATTCTCAAGCATGCTCAGGGGCAAGCTACCGAGGCTGAATCGAGCGCCGTCCCTGTTCCAGAACGCACACCGATCCCGGTCGCGTTGACGCGCTACGCCGCGCAAAGCCTGTACGCGCCGCTGCGCACCGTGGAGTCCCTGCCCGGTGTACGCTGCGTCCCGCTCAAGCTGCGCAGCGAACTGCCGACCTTGCTGCCGACCGAAAACGTGTCCAGCACGCCCATCGCCGCCTGGCGACTCGGTGATTACTGGGTGACGGCGGTGAAGTTGCGCAATCGTGGTCCAGCGACGGTGCAACTCGATCCGCGTCGGCTTCAGGCCAAGCTGTTCGCCGCGGCCTTCCAGCATGCTTTCCTCGGGCCGGTCGGCAGTGCCGAAGACACTACGATCGCCTATCTAGTCACTCGCGGTGCCGGCCTCGAACACGCTGTGCTGCTCCCGCCCGTTGCGCGAGGTGCTGACGATGAAAGCTAACGCCTTGCTCAAATGGCTGGTACCGGCTGCGCTGCTGGGCGGGGTGCTGATCATCCTGAAAACCTGGGTCCCGGGTGGCAGCACACCTTCTCCAGAGCACCCAGTTGATCAGGGCAATATTCAATTATCCGCCGAGCAAGCCAAGTCGCTCGGCATTGCGGGCGATACCCCACGCGACACGGTCGCCACCCTGGTCGGCCAGGTGAAGGCCATGCGCAGCGACATGCTTGGTTTGAAGAAACACAACGATTCGCTGCAGACGGAAAACAACCGCCTGCGTGAGCGGGAAAACAGTGTCGATTCGCGCATCCAGACGGCACTGGGCAGCGTGACCCAACAGGTCGACGAAGGCCGCCGACAAGCCAACGAGGCCCGGCTCAAAGCGGAACAAGACAGTCGCCAGGCTCGCGGTCTGCTGACGCAATTGCAGGAGCAGTTGTCGGGGCTGACTGGCAAAAGCAAGGACATGCCGATCGGATTGGGGCTAGAGCCGGGCGATGGGGCTCAGTTCGAAGGACGACACTCTGCCACTGATGCGCTGCAGTGGATTGAACCCTCGGATGCTCCGCCCACCGACGCCCGAGGCAAAACCAAGACCGCCTCCGCACTGAGTCTGCCTACCGCCTTCAACTCACTGGAAGGCTTGAAAGACAACGCCATTGATCGCAGCCAGAAACAGCTACGTGCAGTCACCCAGGGTGAGGGTGAGCGTGACCTGACGCGATCCGTTGATCGTACCGAAGGCGCGAAGCCGGTCTACACCATTCCTGAAAACGCGACATTGATGGGCTCGGTTGCCATGACCGCGCTGATCGGCCGTGTCCCGGTGGATGGCACGGTCAACGACCCCTACCCCTTCAAGGTGCTGGTCGGTCCGGAGAACCTGACTGCCAACGGTATCGACCTGCCGGACGTCGCGGGGGCCGTGATGAGCGGCACGGCGTCCGGTGACTGGACCCTGTCTTGCGTACGCGGACAGGTCGAGTCGATCACCTTTGTGTTTACCGATGGCACCATCCGTACGGTGCCTCAGCCGAAGGCGGTAGCCAGCCGTAATGCCTCCACCCAGAGCTCGAACATCGACAAGATCCGCGGTGGGCTCGGCTACCTGTCCGATCCGTATGGCATTCCATGCATTGCCGGCGAGCGCCGCTCGAATGCCCAGCAATACCTCGGCAGCCAGAGCCTGATCACTGCGGCCGGCGCGGGTGTCGCCGCCTTGCTCGGGGATGAGCAGAACAACAGCAGCGTGATCAGTTCGGGCGGCAGTACCTTCGGGATCACCAACAGCACAGGCAACAGTGCGCTGAATTCAATCCTCAGTGGTGGGGTCAGCGACATCCGCGAGTGGGTCAACAAGCTGTATGGCGAGGCCTTTGCGGCCGTGTACGTACCACCGGCGGCACAGGTCGCACTGCACCTCGACCATGAGATCACCATCGATTACGAGCCCAAGGGCCGGAGCGTTCGCCATGAAAAAGACCATGCCTCCCTACCTGATCTGGATTAGCGTGTTCTGCTGGGTCCTGGCGGGGTGTTCCACCAACAAGGACACGCTTCTGCCCCATGGCGAGCAAACCATGCTGGACATCTGGAACGGTGCCGGTTCGCAAGGCACTCAGCAGCAACTGCTGGATGCTCGGCAGCAGTTACGCCGCCCGCTGGCTCCGGCAGATGTCTCTGCTTCTCTCCAGGAGCCGTACACGCGTACAGCGGCGAACGAGATCCGCAACCTGTTCCCTCGCCTGCCCAATCCCGATCTGGTGCTGTACGTGTATCCGCATTTGAGTGGTACCGAACAGGCGCCGGTCCCGGGTTACTCGACTGTCTTTCCGTTCTACCAACGGGTGCAGTACGCGTTGCCGGGTGAACGTCAGGAAGACTTGTAGTGCGTACCGGCGATTCGGGCAACTGCACTGCCGCGTGGAAAGCCTGGCGCAACCCATTATGCGCTCGCGCCACGTTGGCCGATGACGCCGCACTCTATGCGCACAACCCTAGCTTCACCGATCACCTGCCGTGGGTCGAGTACCTCAACACCGAGCAGTGTTTTCTGCTCGATGACAATCGTTCGGTGGGTGCGGTATTCGAGTTGCTGCCCATCGGCACTGAAGGGCGCGAACCCGATTGGTTGATGGCGGCCCGCGATGCCCTTGAGGATGCCCTGCAGGATAGCTTTGACGAGCAGGATCAAGCGCCGTGGGTGGTGCAGTTTTTCTGCCAGGACGACAACGACTTCACCCCCTACCTGACCCGGCTCACCGATTACATTCAGGACAGCGCGCGAGGCACGGTCTTCACCGAAGCGTATTTGGAACTCATCCGCCGTCATCTGAAGGCCATCGCCAAGCCCGGTGGTCTGTTTGAGGATAAGGTGGTGACGCGCCTTCCCTGGCGTGGCAACAACCGCCGGGTGCGCCTGGTGGTCTATCGCTGGCTTGAGTCTGACGCTGAAGAAACAGGACTCTCCCCGGCGCAAGCCCTGCAACAAGCTTGCGAACGAATCGGTGCCTCGCTGCAAGCATGCGGGGTGCCATCGACGCGAGTCGATGGCCGAGGTCTGTATGCCTGGTTAGTGCCCTGGTTCAATCCGGCACCCACGCTCAACGATGAGGCGCCCGAGGCGTTCTACCGTCGCGTGGCCTATCCGGAGTCGGGCGACGGTGAGTCGCTGGAACTGCCCTTCGATCACGACTTCGCCGAACGGCTATTTTTCAATGAGCCGCGTTCGGATGTGCAGCGCGGACTTTGGTATTTCGACGATCAGCCCCACCGGGTGATGGTAGTGGACAAGTTGCGCCGAGCGCCCTTGATTGGTCAACTCACTGGCGAAACCCGCAAGGGCGACGCGGTGAATGCCCTGTTCGACCAGTTACCTGAAGGTACGGTGATGAGCCTGACCCTGGTGGTCAAGCCTCAGGACGTGCTTGAGGATCAGTTGAACCGCCTGGCGCGCAAAGCCATCGGTGAAAACCTGGCCTCGACTCAGACCCGCCAAGATGTTGAAGAGGCTCGTACGATCATCGGCCGCCAGCACAAGCTGTACCGCGGCACGCTGGCGTTCTACCTGCGCGGTCACGATGAACAACAATTGCACCTGCGCTCGGTCAGCCTTGCCAACGCACTGTTGGGTGCGGGGCTGCAACCGGTACGCGAAGGCGATGAAGTCGCCGCCTGCAACAGCTACCTGCGTTGGTTACCGATGGCTTACAACCCGGCCCGCGACACGCGCAACTGGTACACCCGCTTGATGTTCGCCCAACACCTGGCGAATCTGGTTCCAGTCTGGGGCCGCAGCACAGGCACCGGCCACCCGGGCATCACCTTGTTCAACCGCGGCGGTTCGCCGCTGAGCTTCGATCCGTTGTCACGCCTGGACCGGGCCATGAACGGCCATCTGCTGTTGTTCGGCCCCACCGGCGCCGGCAAGTCGGCCACATTGGTCACCCTGCTGATGCAGGTCATGGCCGTGTACCGCCCTCGCCTGTTTATCGTCGAAGCCGGCAACTCATTCGGCTTGCAGGGCGACTACTTCGCGACACAGGGCCTGTCAGTCAACAAGGTCCAATTGAAACCTGGCGCCTCGGTCAGTCTCGCCCCGTTCGCCGATGCCTGGCGCCTGGTCGAGCAGCCGGATCAGGTGGCGAGTCTGTCGATCGATGAGCTGGACGATGAGGCGGTAGCCAGTCGCGAAGACCAGCGAGATGTTCTCGGCGAATTGGAAATCACCGCTCGCCTGATGATCACCGGCGGCGAGGCCAAGGAAGAGGCGCGCCTGAGTCGAGCCGATCGCAGCCTGGTTCGCGAGTGCATTCTCGATGCGGCGCAGACCTGTGTCGCAGCGAACCGCCAGGTGCTGACCCGCGACGTGCGCGACGCGTTGCTGCGTGTCGCCGCCGACCCGCACCTGCCAGAGAAGCGTCGCGAGCGTGCCCAGGAAATGGGCGAGTCCATCGACCTGTTCTGCCAGGGCTTCGAGGGTGAACTGTTCAATCGCGAGGGCACGCCTTGGCCCGAGAGCGATGTGACCATTGTCGACCTGGCCACCTATGCTCGTGAAGGTTACGAAGCCCAGATGTCCATCAGCTACATCAGCCTGATGAACACCGTGAACAATCTCGCCGAGCGCGATCAGTACCTGGGCCGACCAATCATCATGGTCACCGACGAGGGCCATATCATCACCAAGAACCCGTTGCTGGCACCGTTCGTGGTCAAGGGCACTAAGATGTGGCGCAAGCTTGGCGCCTGGTTCTGGCTGGCCACACAAAACCTTGCCGACTTCCCCACTGCCGCGCAGACCATGCTCAACATGATCGAGTGGTGGGTTTGCTTGAACATGCCACCGGCGGAAGTCGAAGAAATCGCACGGTTCAAGAAACTCACGCCGGCACAGAAAGCCTTGTTGCTCTCCGCCAGCAAGGAGCCGGGCAAATACACCGAAGGAGTGGTGCTGTCGAAAAAGCTCGAAACGCTGTTCCGGGCCGTGCCGCCCAGTCTTTACCTTGCCCTGGCGATGACAGAGCCCGAGGAAAAAGCCGAGCGCTGGACACTGATGCAGGAGAATGGCTGCTCAGAGTTGGAAGCGGCTTATCGGATAGCTGACCGGATCGATAGAGCGCGAGGCATAGAACCCACATAGGGGAATCTATTCAGGTATCGCGCTCTAAAGCGAGTGACCGGTTATTACGATGCGCCTCGAAGCCGCTGCTGAATCCGCAACAAGAATCCGGCTTCAAAAGCATCTTGGCAGTCACCGACAGGAAAGGTTTTGCGTGTTTGCGCCAGCTCCCACCACAGTGGAATTTCACCGGGCGTATCAAGCCAAGCCTGGGCGCATTGCACGCCACGTTCGATCATCTGAGCAAATTCGTTGCCCCAAGGGGTCAGAAGACTTGAGCAACCATCCGCCGCAGGAATTGAAATGTAGTTTTCGTCCATACACACCCTAGAGTTCTGATTTTATTGTTAGACACTGGACCCAGCCTCGAATCATAACGAAACCAAATGAACACTGGATAACAGGTATGTGCATCAAATGGCCTAGATCAATACCAATGTAGACTATATCCCGTGGATTGAGAGTCCCTCAAGGCGCAATTTGCGCGCATGACTCAAGACTACGAACAGCTTCGTCTTCAGCTGGCGGAAAACATCCGCTTGATGCGACGCGTGAAAAACCTTACCCAAGAGCAGCTCGCGCTCATGGCCGAGGTGGATCGCACGTACGTCAGTCAAATCGAACGATGCACGGGCAATCCGTCGCTGTTGGTCCTGTGCAAGCTCGCCAATATTCTCGAAATCACCACAGATCAGCTACTTGCAGAACCCGATACTCTGCGCAGCGCCCTTCACGTCAAATAATAGTCTCACGGCTCACAAATCCGATAGATCCGCCTTCATAATTTCCACTGACAGTCTTCAGTCTGTAATCGAACCTGCCCAGGCCATACACCGAGAGCCTGGATCATGCCTGTTGCCTGCTCGTCAATCTCGCCCACAAAGCTACGGCCCCTGGCGCTGAGTATCCTGCTGGCGTGCGGCCCAAGCGTGGCGCTGGACACCGCCAGCATCACGTCCTCCGTGCTTTCGCAAAACTGCCTCGACTACAGGGTCGTCGGCATTTTTTTCTGGCTGTTCTGCACCCCCTTCGGCTGCACAGTCAAAACCTCGACCAAGGTTCGTCATTTCATTCCTGAACTGGTGGTCTCGAGCTACGCCAACACCGGCAACAACCCCTGGACCGAGATGGCTGCCCTCTCCGCTCCCATCAGCGGCGCGGAGGGTGGCGGCAACCTGATCACCCCGAACACCCGCCGCGACAACCTGCCCCGCTTCAAGAACGTCGACGGTATCGGCCACCCCGGTGGTAGGATCGCCACGCAACTGGCTTCGCAATCAGGCTACGCCTGCGCCAGCGGCGCAACTGCATTCATGCCTTACTTCCTGAGTACCCTGGACTCACTGGCCTGGCGCCATGGCATCCCGGAAGGTTTCTACCCCGAGTCGCTCATGCCGGGGCTCCGTGAAATCGGTAGTCAGGCCTCGGGAAACATGTGGGGCAACGTTTATCCCCGGCAGGGTTTTCTGGTACAGCCTGACGACTTCAAAGCCGCCGCAGTCATGGCGCAACGGGCCGGCGATGTCATCACCCGTAACGGGCAACCGCATGTGTATGTACCACTCACGCCGGCCAAACGCGACGGTTACTGGCCGCCGGGCCCGATTATTGAAAACGACACCTCAACCCACAAATGGCAGTTGCTCTACCCCCAGGTTCAGCCCACGTGCGCCATCTTCCCCAGCGATCCGGTCCAGAGCGCGGATGGCGGCTATGCCTGGTCGCTGTGGCGTCCTTATAGCTGCTGTAAACGCGAGGGGCAGACCTTCCTGTTCAGCATCGACTTCGAAGGCGGTGCGTCATGAGTCGACTTCGTGCGCAATCATGGTTTGGTCTGGCAAATTTGTTGATCTACGGGCTGCTCGCCATGGCCACGCATGCCCACGCCGCCGAGGGCGATTACCGCCTGGGCACTCAAGGCGAAGTGCTCGATGACCGAGTGATGTACACCATTGGTGGCGGCTCGGCAGTGGGCTCACCGAGCTCGCTCTACCGACCCAGTGGTCTCGGTGTCGGCGGGTCCTGGCGAGCGAACATGATGTGCGGAAACATGAGCCTCACCAACACCCTGCAAAACCAGCTAAACGGTGCCACCGAAGGTTTCCAGCAGATTATGGGCAGCATCGTGCAGAACGCGACCCAAGCGGTGATGTCACTGCCGGCGTTGATCATCCAGCGCGCCAACCCCGGTCTCTATGAGTTGCTGAGTAACGGGGTGATGCAGGGGCGTATCGACTTCGACCGCTCCAAGCTGACCTGCCAGGCCATGGCCGAGAAGATGGCGGACAAGGTCGGTCAGGCCGGCTGGGGCGCGCTGGCTAAGAACCAGGAAATGCAGGGTAATCTGGAGCAAACCGGCGGTGATGCGGTGGCCGCAGTGAAAAACACCGAGGCGCGTAACGGCAACAATGGAGTGTCCTGGGTCGGCGGTTCGAAGGCCGGAGGTAACGGACAGACGCCCATTCGGGTGACCGCCGACGTGGTCCGCGCAGGCTATAACCTGCTGCATAACCGGTCGGTGGATGACGGTGCGTCGATCAGTAGCAACGACTGCCTGGGTGGGGCTATCTGCCAGACTTGGGCCTCGCCGCAAGAGGAATCCGAATGGGCCGTTCGCGTGTTGGGCGAGAGCGAAGTCTCGACCTGCGATAGCTGCGAAACCCTGCGTGCGACCGCTGGCAGCGGATTGACGCCACTGATCCAGGAGGCCTATAACGAGCGCCTCAAGGCCTTGCAAGAGCTGCTGTCTGGCTCGCTGCCGCCTACCCCTGACAACCTGGTGAAAGCCTCCAGCCCGATGCTGCCGGTGACCCGGGGTGTGATCGAAGCGCTGCGCGACGATCCCGACCAGGATCTACTGACACGGCGCCTGGCCAGTGAGACAGCCCTGTCCAGCGTGCTCGACAAGGCGCTATTGCTACTGCGCACTCTGCTGGCGGGCAGCCACGAACCGAACATCGCTTCCGCCGAACCGGCCCAAACCGCCTTGACGAAAAACATCGACGCTCTGGAGCGCGAAATTCGTCTGCTGCAGACCGAACTGCAGGTCCGGCAGATGCTGGCCACCAATACCGCCAGCTTGGTGCTCGATCGGCATGCAGGGGGTGCCGACGCATCACGCACCGTCGAACAAGGTGATCCCGAGCCCCGCCGACTCAATGACGCCGACGCCAGGCGCAAGTGAAGCCATGAAACGCTCACGGCTGTTCACTCTGCTTTCAGGTCTGGGAATTGCCGCGGCGATGATCCTCACCGCCGCATTGGTCGCCTGGATCGGCCGCATTGCGTTGGGTAGTTTCGAGGCCTGGCAGCAGGTATTCGAATCCGTACGACCCTATCTGCGGGGGTGGCGTGCCCTGCTCTACGGCGCCCTCTTCGCGCTCTGGTGGGGTCTGCTTCGGCGCTACCGACATCGACCACAGGATCGACTGCGCGTGAAACGCATCGGGACATTAGGGCTCGTGCTCATTACCTGCGTCGAACTCACCCGACTGTGAGGTCACCACCATGCTCATGAGCACCAACAGCTACCTGGAGTTTTACCTCTCCCTGCTGGCCTGGATCATCAACAACGGCCTCTGGAGCGTCCTGTCCGACACCGGACTGTTCGCCGCGCCCTTTGGTGCAATCATCCTGCAAGAATGGCTATCGGCCCGTCAGCAAGGTGCGGATGAAGGTAACAAGGGACAGCTCTCGGTGCCGCGGATCGAAAACCGGTTGTGGCTGGCCTACATCGTTGTGTTGTTCGGCTGCGCGCCGGTCTTTCCGTTGAGCCTCTCGTCAATGACGTTCGATGATGCGGCGAGTCAGCGCTGCGGCGTAAGTGTGGCCAAGCCAGCGGAAACCGCCTGGGGGACGACCTTCAATACCATCGGCGAACGCTCCGCCAACGTACCGATCTGGTGGTTTCTAGTGCATGCCTTGAGCAAAGGGGTAACCGCCGCAGCCACCGCCTCCATTCCCTGCGCACCGGATATTCGGCAGATGCGCATGGAGATCGACAGCTCGCGTATCAACAGCCAGGTACTGCTGCAGGAAGTCGCCGACTTCACCCGCGACTGTTATGGCTATTCCCGTTCTCGGTTGTTTACCAATCGCCCGCAACTGGACAAGGAACAAAGTCACGACGCGTCCTGGATCGGCTCAAGCTATCTTCTCGACACGCCCGGCTACTACGACACGGATCGTTCACGCACACCGCGAATCAGTTGGCCGTATGACGAAAGCCGCGATGTTTCCTTGCCGCGGCTGGAGAATGGCGCGGGCTACCCCACTTGCAAGCAGTGGTGGAGCGACAGCGGTATTGGCTTGCGCGAGCGGTTGATCCAGCAGGTTGATCCCTCGCTGCTGACTCAGCTGAAAGGTTGGTTGACTGGCCGTTCGAGCAACGAGATCGAAGATGCCACCCTGCGCGAACTGATCAGCCCGCGCCAGCAAACGATGTCCATGTCACCTGGACAGGTGTACCAGGACTATGGCTCTAGCGCTCGTGGCGGCTCAATCAATCAGGGGCTCAATAACCTGGCCACCAACACCGGCTTGGCCCTCGGTTCCTTCAGTAACTTCCCGGCGATGAATGCGCTACGCGCCGCTCTGCCAATGGTGCAGGCCTTCCTGATCATGGGCGTCATCATCAGCTTGCCGCTGATTCTATTGGTCAGTACCTACCAGCTGAAGACCGTCATGACGGTGACGTTCGCACTGTTCACACTGCATATGCTGAGCTTCTGGTGGGAACTGGCCCGCTGGGTCGACTCCAGCATGCTCGATACCTTGTACAACCAGGTTTCGGTGTCCAATCAGGTGCTGTTGTCGCTGCCCACATCCGGACTTATGGATGGGACGGTCACCGCGCAGGTGATCGAGTACGTGATGGGGGCAATGTTCGTCGTGCTTCCGATGTTGTTTTTGGCTGCAATGAGCTGGGCAGGATATAGCGTTGGCTCAATTGCCGACGGCATGCTTAGCAAAGGAGCAGCTCAAGCGCAGGACGCTGGTGCAAGAGGCGCTGGAGCTCTGATGTCTGCTGGAAAGGCCTTAAGGAAGGGGTGAAGAACTCGACTACAGGTCTTTTAAATCAGGCTGACCGGGTGCGCGGCCATACTCATACTCACTATATGGGTCGCCATATGCCTTGTACCGGAGAGCATCCTTAGGTTTGATAGGCGTTCCATTGGCGATGGCCCAACACAAGACAATAAGGATCATCACCGACACTGTGAACCATAAGCTAACTAGAAGGAGTCCGGCGGCTATTGCCAACTTGATAACTAGAAAACTCCCGCGAACAAGTAATTTACCTGCGGGCATTCCTGCCGTCTCCGCACGCTCAACCACGCGGGATTCAAACGCTCTCAACTTACGGTAACCACGCTTCACCGACAGACCACAGGCATACGCCCAGCGGTGGGCACGTGAACTCTGAACAGGTTGCTGAGTCGGCATGGTCTCGCCCTCTTCTGAGCGTTTTCATGGTTGAGACAAGAGTAATAGCGTACTACTGAAATCGGCCCGTCCCTGACCGTTTATCAGTTTGCCCCAGCCGAAAAATCTTCATTGGAAGACAGAGGACAAGCTCCGTGAAACAGCGTCTTTACAGTCATTGACCCATACAAATCGTCCGGTTAAATACAAGGTACGGATCGCTGTTATCGACAGCACCCTGCCCAGGTAGCCAGAGCCTTCAAGACTACGTCACTTCGGTGATGGTTCTCCCCAAGTGCGATTAGCGTTCGGTAGCTCGCACGGTGACCGTTGCTACGGTGATGAACGCCTACTGCTCTCCAGAGCGCCTTTCGAGCTTTGCTCGCCAGACAAACCTTCTTGTTTTTCTTCAACCCACCGCGGGGAAAATCTTTCCCTCCACGGGACAGGTTTCTTCGCGTTTTCAACGGAGACACACCATGCCCGACTCACTGACACCGGAAACACTGAACACCCTTCGGTTGCCCATCGTGTTCACGCCTGGCGCGTGGCAACGCGCAGTTCTGCTCGAGCGTTCCGATCACCCTGAGAAGCTGCAGGTCGATCGGCTGAGCCACGTATTGCGCGCAGCCTTCGAGGCTCATCGGGCCTCTCCACACGAGCCCTATGTGCTGTTCGAGGTAGTCCACATTCAACCAACCGATCACTTATACCACGACCCGTTGCTGCAACTGAGACTCAGCCTGCTCCAAGAGCCGGGGCAGCCTTGCGCCTTGCTGATAGCGCTTGCAGAAGAGGCCAACGCTAAACGCAGATAACCGTACTCGGCGCTCAAATCCACATTCGACCAGCATGCAAGACCTGTATCAGTCCACTCATCACCCAATCGGGGAACCCTCCCCGACGGGCACGGCGTTCCTCCGTTTTCTCTCGAGGAAAATGCCATGCGCGATATCTACCAAGACGTGACTGACAAGATCGTTACCGCTTTGGACCAAGGCGTAGCCCCCTGGATCAAACCCTGGTCCTCAAGTGGCTCAGCTCACGTCGGTCATCATCACCCCTACCCCATTAACGCCATCACGGGGCGTCCCTATTCGGGGATCAATTTACCGTTGCTCTGGACCGATGCCAGGTTGCAGGGGTTCACTCAAGATCGTTGGCTGACCTTCAACCAAGCCAAGAAAGCCGGCGGGCACATCCGTAAGGGTGAGCACAGCACCCTGGCGGTGCTCTACAGGCCGATGGAACGCGAGGAACAAAGCGAGTCAGGCCAACCCGTGCTCGATGAAAACGGTCAACCCAAGGTCGCTCACTTCGGCATTCTCAGAACACATCTTCTATTCAACATCGAGCAAACGGAGGGGCTCGAAATGCTCAATGAAACCCTGTTCGAGACGGACCAGGGTGATCCCTTCCAGCCCAACAGCGCCGCGGAAAATTTGCTGTTAAGTTCAGGTGCACGCATCGTTCATCGGCCTGCAGACGAAGCCTTTTACCACCCGATCAGGGATCTCATCCAACTGCCGACAAAAGCACAATTTCACGATGAAGGCGGGTACTACGCGACTGCACTTCATGAGCTGGCGCACTGGACGGGACATCACGCTCGGTTGCAGCGCGAAGGCATGACGTCAGCCTGTCCGTTCGGCTCGCCAGGCTACGCGTTTGAGGAGTTAATCGCTGAGATGGGCGCCGCTTTTTTATGTGCCTATACCGGTATACAGGGAGAGTTGCGGCACGAGGGCTACATCGACTTTTGGCTAGGCCTGCTTAAGGCTGACAAACGCGCGATCTTTCGCGCTAGTGGTCACGCCCGAAGCGCATCGGAGTATGTACTCAACTTGGAGCAGCAACTGAAGCAAGCGGTCATGGATGACTCGCCTTGCATGAACGATGGAGCTTAATCGATACCTCACCGTTGCAAACGCTTCAAAGGGCCTGACACAAGTTGGGCCCTTTTTTATGCTCAGAAGAAAGGCTCCATGCCGCGGGACTCTGACGCAAAGAACAAGAGAGGCACGCTCACCAGCAGCCTGTCATTCCGCATCCAGATTCTGCGCCAGAAAACCCACCAGCTCGAGTGGTCTCCGGCTGTCGATCACCTTGTAGATCAGATCGCGCTTACTGCGCGGCAACTTCTTGACCACGCTCTTCGCCGAGGCCCTGACGGCTTCGTCTGTCCCATGGATACGTGCCGCAAGGAGCAGCACCAGCGTGGCGTCAGTCAGATTCATGGCAAGCCCCGAGAAAATTCGCACCGCAGTGTACCGACACTCGTCTTTTCCGTACCAGCCCTCCAACAAAACGATGTCGAGCAGTATCCATATTCCGATTGCGGCACAAAGGGACACGAGCCAAAAGGACAGGTAAGGGTTGGAAGGGAATGGGGATTCAAGGGTAAGAGCCCTATCCGAAAAGGCTAAAAGGCCACTGACCCAGTCACTTCCCGGAGGTCACGATGCTCAGTCTGTTTCGCCACAAAAGGCAGAAGCCCCCTCCGCCACCAACCGTCAACGTCGCCGACGGTTACCTGCCCATCGAGTCGACCCACAACTTGTTAGCCGCGGAGCACCGCCGCCAGTTGCTCGATCGCATCTGGCAGTACACCGCCCTCTCCCACGTCCAATTCACCCAACTCTATTTAAATCCGATCCATCGCTACGCCGAACAGGTCCAGCAACTCCCGGCCAGCGAGACGCACCACCATGCGTATCTCGGCGGCATGCTCGACCATGGCCTGGAGCTGGTCGCCTGTAGTTTGAAACTGCGCCAATCCTATCTGCTGCCCACCGGCGCCGCGCCCGAAGACCAAGCCGCCCAGACTGATGCCTGGTCCGCCGGTATTGCTTATGGTGCCCTGCTGCATGACATCGGCAAGATCGCCGTAGACCTGCAGGTCGAACGCCAGGATGGCCGTCTTTGGCATCCTTGGCAGGGTCCGCTAGATCAACCCTACCGTTTTCGTTACCTCAAAGGTCGGGACTACCACCTGCATGGCGCCGCCGCCGGCTTGCTCTACACCCAGATTCTTGACCGACCTATCCTGGATTGGCTCAGTGGATTTCCGTCGCTGTGGGCCTGTCTGCTGTATGTCCTGGCGGGCCAGTACGAACGTGCCGGCGTGCTCGGTGAGTTGGTGATGCAGGCCGACCGTGTTTCCACCGCACAGAACATCGGTGGTAACCCGAGCAAGGCGCTGCAAGCACCAATTCATTCGCTGCAACATCACTTGATCAGCGGACTTCGTCATCTGGTTCAGCACGAGCTGAAACTCAACCAGCCGGGTGCCGCGGGTTGGCTAACCCAGGACGCCCTGTGGCTGGTCAGCAAGACGGTCACGGATAAGCTGCGGGCCTATCTGCTGTCACAGTCGATTGAGGGCATCCCCACGTCCAACATCGCTGTGTTCGACGAACTCCAGTCATATGGGTTAGTCGAGTCTAACCCGGAAGGCAAAGCTATCTGGACCGCGCTTGTGGCACAGGGAAATTGGCAGCAGACCTTTACGTTTTTACGCATTCAACCGGCATTGATTTGGGGGAGCGCAGACCGCCCCGAGGCTTTCAGTGGAAAGGTGAACGTTGCACTCGATGACAATCAGCCCAACGCTCCCGTATCACCACTCTCCCCCAAGACAGGCGGAACAGAATCGCATCAAAGCCAATCGCAGCCAGAGCTCATGGCTACGGAGGATGCTGACTACCTCGGAGCGCTGCTGGATATGTTCGAAACGGGAGAACCCGAGGCGCTTGATACGCCGTCAAAAAATCCTCTCGAAGTGGCAGGAAACCCCTCGAACAATCCTGGGCAGGTTTTCTTGAGTTGGATCAGGGAAGGCATTCAGAGTCACAAGCTGATCATCAATGACAGCAAGGCTAAAATCCATACAGTGGCCGGTACTGTGTTTCTCGTAACACCGGGACTCTTCCAACGTTATATCCAGGAATTTCCGGGCATCGCCAAAGGGGCCAATCAGGGCGTGGAGGAATGGCGTTGGGTGCAGAAGCAGTTCGAGAAACTGAACGTCCACAGGAAACGTGGGAATGGCTTGAACATCTGGATCTGCCAGGTCGAAGGTCCTCGGAAGAAAGCAAGACTTAAAGGTTATTTACTAGAAAAGCCGGAACTACTGTTCGAAACGATGCCTGCCGACAATCCTTTTCTATCGTTCGAATTAAAATGAAGATGCATATTTCTCAAGGTCTACCGCCTCTGCATACAGGAGAATATCAAGACCGCACTTTTGCTAGTGCGAACGGAGAAGCTCAGTTTTTGATCAGCCTTATCCACAAAAATACCCACACTATTTGTGGATAACTTTTAACCCGATGCAATGGGTTTTAAAGCCATGCAGACCGTACCGTGCCAGCCCTGTCAGGGGGGAATGATCCCAAGTGGGTCAGGATCATTCATCAATGTCAGCGCAAGGACTCTCTGCCCGAAGCCTCAGATTGTTACCTTGACCTGCAGTAGAACCTGCGAATTTGGAGAGCTGGGACTTGGGGATCTTTCTTTTCCTCAGATGCTTCAGATTTTTCCGCTACTCTTTACAACCCGGCCAGCAATTCTCGGCACTATTAACTCCCACTCTTGCGAGCGATGATGGGCTCTGAAGGACTCTTCACACCGATCAGAATGCCGCACCATAACGGCGGCCACTTCACATTCTTCAACCTCAAGGTCCAGATTGAATGACTTTGCTGTGCGGCCTACAACCTGACCGCCCGCATCCTGAATTAGATACCTACCTTCATGGGCCTTGAACGCAAGCGTGTCGCCAGGTTCAAGCGCAGCCAATGTCTTATGAATTGACGCCGCGGGGTTCTGGCGCCCAGCATAATCAAGGTCAATATCCTTCAAAGAGAGCTGTAGGTAGCGCTTCTCCAGCTCCTCAAGAAATTCACCTTGGAAGGTGCGGCACATGACCTCTTCGATAAGTTGGCCACTGAAAGGGTTGCCTCCAGGGAATTCACACAACGTTAGGGTTTGCTCGGCGCGGGTCATGCCCACGTAGAAGAGTCGGCGCTCATCGCTAAGAGTTTCGGGCTGAGTGGACCAGCCGCCATCAAGGACCACTACGTGGCGGAACTCCAAGCCTTTGGCAGAATGGACAGTCCCTAAGTAGAGGCCCTTCCTGGGTTGCTGACGCAGCTCCCGGAAATAATCGTAGAGCCAATCGACCAGCATCTGGGCGCTCATAGGGCATTGCCCGAACTCTGCAGTGAGCTGATTAAAGGCGGTGAGCAAGATGTCATACCATTCTGGCCCGAGCTGCTTTCCACTCATGTAAGTCCATGTCTCGGAAGCACTCAGCGGCTCGGTAATTCCTCGTAGTATTTCAACAGCCTGCACAAAGCCGCGCTGAGCGGTCAGAGGTAAAACACCTTCCTTGTCGGCGGCAAGGCAATACGGAACGCCGTGAGCTTCACACCAGGCCTGAAGGGGCAACAGGTACTGGTGGGCACGGGCCAACACCGCACACCCATGCCAATCCTCGCTGTCCAAACTGAGCAGACGCTGCAGCTCAGCCACAGCAGCCTGGGCCTGCACGTTCGCCCGGGCGTGGCCCTCAGCCTCTATCCTCAGACGAAGCACACGCCCAGCCCGCTCAAGGTCCAGAGTCTCCCAATCGCCGCCCTTCGGCAATGCGCGGCGAATAGTATCGATCTGAATAGGATGCTCTTTTTTGAGGCGATCAGGATTGCGACCAATGACCCTGTTAGCCGCATTGATGATGCGGCCGCTGGAGCGATAGTTGTCGACCAGATAGTTCTTCGTGGCCGAGTATTCCTCGCGAAAGCGCTCTATGTAGCGATTATTGGTATCACGCCAGGCATAGATGTTCTGATCGTCGTCACCTACCGCCAATATGCACAGGCGCCCTTCTTCTTCGGCCTTACGCCCGGCCAAAGCACTCACGAGTCGATACTGCAGGTCGTCAATGTCTTGGTATTCGTCGACCAGGATGTAGCGGTAACCTCGCATCAGTTGCTCGCGTAGATCGTCCTCGCCTTCTACCTGCCGCTTGCCCTCGAGGAGCTCAACGGCCTCTCCCATCACCTGAGCCAGACGCCCTTCCTCGACCGTTTCGCCTTGTTCGAAGCGAGTACCAGTAAGGCGCATCGCCATGCGGTGATAAGTCATCACGTTGACCCCAAAAGCATCGGGGCCAACCAGCTTAAGCAGGCGCTGCTTGATCTCGTTTGCCGCATGACGGTTGAAGGTCAGAGCCACGATGCAGCGCGCCGGCACACGCCGAACTCGCAATAGATAAGCGATGCGGTGCACGATCACGCGAGTCTTACCCGACCCGGGGCCCGCCAGAATCAGACGATTCACGTCGTCGTCGTCGGACACGATAACCCGCTGGGCAGCGCTAAGCCTCTCGACAATGCTACGCCAGGATTCTTCACTTGTGGCTAGCTTAAGCACCTCCTCGCGACCTACAAAATAGCGACGAATGAACTCCTGTTTGGCTAGCGTGAAATAATGCTGAACGAGGTCGCTGGCCTCTCGCATCGAGTCGAGCCCAACCTCGGCATACTCGCGCATGACGTGAACCTGAATACGTTTTTCTCGGTAATGCTCATCAAGGCGCTGGTGGTCATCCTTAAGGTAGCCGGTACGCTTTTCCGGCTCAACTTCAATCGTCATAGCGCGACGCATAACGGTCATGCCGTGGTTCAGCGTTAGCACGTCCTGCTTGTGCAGGTATAGCAGCACGTGCTCAATAGCCTTACGGCGTTGCGACTCGGGGATTCTGGAGCGCAGTTCAAGATCCTGATCAATCAGGCCTATAAGTTCGCCGAATGTGGTGTCGACCAACAGATCTTTGTTTCGTGAACCCGGCGGCAGTTTGCCAATTAAAAACGCAAGTACTACGGCAGCTAACGCACGTCGGCGCTCGCCTAATCCTTGAATACCTCTCCAGCTATACCCCGCGCGGACACGTAACTTGAGGAAATCCTGAGTGATCTGACGCAGTTCGAAACTGCTACGCAGTTGACTCTCGCTGTCGTGATCCTGGGCCAGACTGCGCAGCAGTCGCAGGACGTGCAGCGGTATCAAATCTTTGTTGTCGGAAGCTATTTTGAGCGTCGAGGTCAACAGCGGCACGTTAAGATCCTGCCACTCGCCGTTCTCGGCCTCCGGTGCCAATTCCTGTAACAGGTCAAACAAGGCAGATTCGAGCTTTAAGGTAGCTTGCAGACGTTGGGTGGAAGGAAACACGACGCCATGCCGGACATACAAAGTAAGCTTAGAGTCGTTGACTAAAATCCCCAAGTTCTCCATCTGACGCAGTGTCGCAGTGACTTCTTCTGACGTGAGGCTGGTAAGTGCCATCAAGGCATCAGTGTTGATGCGCTCATCAACACTCGCCTCGTACAGATAACTCAGAATAGCGTTAAATTCTTCCAGCCGCCTGGCCGGCAATTTGGCGGTGGCCAGACGCTTGTCGGCTTCTACCTTAGTCAGCTTCAGGCTTGCCGGAAAGATTTGGGTCTGATTTTCCTCCCTCTTTAAAAACTGCCCGCGCTCAAGCCAGGACACAGCCGTGACGACCTTGGTTTCAGCATCGCGTTCCCCGGCCTCAAAGCTTGTATCGACCTGTTCGTCCATCAATACTTCACCGGCAGTGATGACGAGCCGGCCGCCCTTGCGTCGGTCGCTCTCCTTGCGCAGTTTGCGCAGGATCTGTTGGATATCACGCAGAGTCAGCTTCGACCCTTCGCACATCCCGAACTGGTTCTCGATGTCCTGAGCGTCATACAGGAGCACGCATCGAGCCTGCCCTTGATCGCGCCCAGCGCGGCCAGCTTCCTGCAAGTAGTTCTCCAGCGATCCCGGAATATCAGCATGTACCACTAGGCGAATATCAGATTTGTCTACGCCCATGCCAAAAGCATTGGTGGCCACGATAATCTTCAGCTCCCCAGCCTTGAAAGCGTCCTGAATGTCCTTCTTGTCGTGTGGTTCCAGCCCAGCGTGAAAATGCTTGCAGGCCCAGCCATGGCCGATTAAAAACTCCGCGAGTTCTTCAGCACCTTTGCGGCTAGACACGAATACCACGGCACCGCCCTCGCTACCGCCTAGCTCTTCCTCAAGTAATGCCTGAGTGTGGTGCCGCTTCTCTGACCGGGTACAAGGCAAGACTTCGAAGTGCAGATTGGTACGCTCGTGAGTACCGATGAAGTGCTTAAGGGTGATGCCCAGTTGCTCTTCAAAGTGCTGCTCGATGTCCTCAATCACGTCAGGCTTGGCAGTAGCTGTAAAGCAGCCGATCGCGGCGAGCGGACCGTCCCCCGTGAACTGCTTGATGAAACGCGAGACATAGAGGTAATCCGGGCGAAAATCTGCGCCCCATTTGGACAAGCAATGCGCTTCGTCGAAGATCCAGGCACCGATCTGACGCTGGGAGATCGCGCGGCGAAAGGCCATGTTGCGAAACTGCTCGGGCGAGACCAGCAGAATGCCTACATCCCCTAACTGGATCCTCTCTAACACCTCGGCTCGTTCAGGCATGGTTAAAAGGCCGTTCAAGGTCGCTGCACATTGGACGTTGCGAGCAAGAAGGCCGTCGACCTGATCCTTCATCAGCGACTGCAATGGCGAAATGATTACTGTCAGGCTGCCGTTGCGGTGAAAGCGGTTCAGAGCGGGCAACTGGTAGCACAGGGATTTTCCACCCCCTGTCGCGAGAATTGCGAGCACGTGCTTTCCCTGCATACCCGCCAGTACCACGTTATGCTGTAAAGGGCGCCCGTCCGGTTCAGTCCGAAACTCCTGAATTGGAGCGAAGTAGCGCCTGAGCTCGTGGCGGGGGTCATGAGTAGTGCTGCAGTAGTCGCAGTGGCTTCCTCCGCAGGGGACGTCACGCAGCTCGGCAATCAATTTACCAGTTGCTGGAAATTGATGGCGCACCCAGGGTGCTAGAACCGAGTTGCCGCCCGAGACGCGCAGCCAGGCCAGCGCATAAGCTAATGGCCAATGCAGACTCTCGTCCATAAGGTCGACTTCCAGCAACTGATTCAGTCTGGTGCTGCAGACTTTGGAAGTGCGCGTCAGGTCCAGGTCGGTTTCCCTAAGCAGCTCGGGAATCAAACTGCGCAACTCTGTGAGGCTAGGCTCCTGTCCAGTGATCGAGGAGAAGAGCGCGCCCAGGTCGCTCTTCGGCGTTGGGGCGAGCAGCGCTTGGTAGCAGAGCAGTTCTGCCTGGTGCTTAATGCTCAGTTCTTCAAATGCCCGGCGTTGGTCATTGAATAGTGTCAGGGTCGAGCGGCAATCGGACAGCGGAGAGTTGAGGCTGTCACGAATGAGTTTGTAGTCTTTGACCAAACGGTGATACGGGTTCTGCGGAAAAGCCAACGGCGATAGGCGCAGGGTGTCGATCACCGGCAACTGGTGTAAGGCGAGATGCGCAGCTTGCTCTTGGAGTATCGGCAAGTCATGGTCGATGACGTTATGGCCGAGCACAAAACTAGCGCCCTGCCCTAAGCGATCTAAGGCCTCAAGGGCAGCGGGCAGATCCTTGTCGACTTTATGCTCGAGCTCCTCTTCCGTGTCAGGACGCATCGCGCCAATCATAAAAATGCGGTCAGGTTGATTGGCTCTGCCGGGGACGACTTCCAGGTCAAAAATCAGGCTTGTAGGTAGAGTCAGTGAAACCATCCGAACAGCATCCTTGCAAAAAACTACTTGGCTTGCGTCACTTTAACGGCAAATGGCCAGCGCTGATAGGTGCGCACGGTTGCGGTGAGACGCATTTATGCAGCTCCGCGATGGGTATCGAGGTATAGGAGCGATGAACTAATGCTGATCGAGTCGACATTGCCTTACCCTCTGGATGGGCATTTACAGCCCGAATGAGAAATATCGAGGCCGAGCAAGTGGCTGCTTTCGTCGAATTGCGTTGAAAAAGTCGAAATTTTAAGCTGGAAGAAATCGAGGTTTCCCCTCACTTCACCACCGTTCATCACGCTGCGTGGTTTCCGGTGCTGCGTTGATCATTGCAGCTTGGTCAGTGGCTGATTTGAGGCTTTTTGCTGACCCCGAGAATACTGTCGTTTGCGCCCATGGCGAGGCGCGAGTAGCGCAGTGCGACGGATACGAAAAATGATGGTGTTGGTGGAGGCCGGCTTCGATGGCGGAGCTGTTTTCCAGAGCCTTTCTTCATTGATCACTGAAGAGTTTATTTTTCTTAGGCGCTACTTTGAGTACCTACGTTCCGATGGTCCCTTCAGCTTGGATTACCTCCGTAGAGAACTGGCTCGTCTTGGTGCTGGAGTCAGTGATTGCCACCCCACTTTTCGCCTCCGCCCACGTCCACCCCGACGGGGGCGGAGTGGTCGGCAAGCCGACATGTATCCCAGGAGAAATCTCAGCTGCAGTGGGTCATTGTGTGGATAAAACGGCAAGCTGTTACGGCCAATTTCTGATTTGGTAGTCAGGCGGCGTCGGATCGGAACCTAGCAGTAACACAGCTGCTCAATCCAACCTACCAACCCGCAGCCCTGTACCCCGAAAGCAAACGCGGGCGAGGCTATGAGAAGACCGACATTTCGCAGCAGTCATCCCGCATCTCGCGGACTGGGAAAATTCGGCACTCATGAGCAATAAACACACGGGTTATTTCGAGAAATAATGAATCCGAAATCGGAGGACGCTGCTGCTCTGTACACCTTGAGCAGTAAATGTTCGCGCAGTCACGAGCCCTCGCCACCATCTCTCGGCACACTGAGCCAGCTAAGCTGCCTTGGTCTCGGCCTTAAACGATAAAAAACACGAGCCTGCGTGACATATACTCAGATCTGCGTCTAACATACGCAGATGAAGACCAAGCCGATAACATCCGCCGATATTGCGAACGTAACGGGATATACCCGGCACCAGCTACGCGGATTACTGAATGAATTACCTGCATATCAGGCTAGGGCTGAGCGTGCGCGGGTTGCCCGTGAGTACTCCAAGCATGATCTGGCAGTGATCACTATCTGCTGCGAGCTTGAGACTCGTTTTGGGCTCCGCAGGGACGCTATTGTCTCTTTAAGCCAAGATATCGCACGAGCACTCCTTGGCCCGCGCCCAAACACCCAAGAGGCATATTTGATCATCCAAGTTTGCCCTGCAACCGTTCAGTTTGTGGAACATGTGCCAAGCAACTTGAGAGAGGGTCTGGTCATATCTTTACGAGAGATCTTTGCACGAGTGGACGGCTACCTAGTAGCCGATTACCTACCTGGACTCTCTCAACAGCAATTGCTTGACCTTGGTCTGCAATCAGTGACGCCAAATCGGAAAAAAAACAGAGTGCAGACTTTCAACGCTTCTGAAACGGCCGTCAAAGCCGGAGCGCGTAGGCAGCGTAAACAATGAACGAGAACATTACTTTTGAGCGCTGGTTAGAAGTCCTCGGATATCGCCATGCCCAAGGACTTCACGTTGAGTCTTCGGATATTAGCCTCAGTCACAGGTATAGAAGTGAGCTTAACGAGCTGTTGCGTCCTGACGGCCAAGTTCGCGCAAAAGCTGTATTTGAAGTAGATGGCGTGCCTGCGGTGGCTTTTTTTGATAACGCGCTATCACTCTCTACAGAAGACTTAAATCGTATTCGTCAAAAGATCTGGAATCAAAACCTGATTTCGTTAGTCATTGTGATGGACGACTCAAGCTTAACTGCGTACCCGCCGGCGAAGAACGTGCCAGTTGGCACCACCCTAAGTGCTAAAGAAGCCATTACTACTGGCTACTTCTCATTAGCTGAAATCTCATCAAGTGATGTTCAACGTAGACTGCCAAAATGGTTTTCTCCAGGAGACAGAGTCGATCGACAACTTCTGAAAAACTTGGGACTTGCAATTGAACAGCTAACCAAAGTCCATGTAGCTCGAGCAGCAGCACAAGGACTTTTAGGCCAGATACTTTTTATCTCCTACCTTGAGCATAGAAATATCGTAAGCGAAGTTTACCGCACCCAACGAGATGTCGAGCCTTTACATTCGTTAGTTGCCAGCCATAACACCCGTGGCATTGAAAAACTGATCGAGGCGCTTAGGAAAGACTTTAACGGTGATTTTCTTTCGCTAGACCATACAAACTCTGACTGGTGGTCATTGGTCAGCTCCAAGGGTTTAGACATACTTGGCCGCTTCCTTGACCAAGTCGATCTGGACACTGGTCAGCAATCACTATGGAATTATGACTTCAGCTTCATTCCTGTAGAGCTGCTGTCCGGAATTTACGAATCATTTATCGGGGAACGGCAGAGCATATTGTCGGCCTATTATACGCCTCGTCATCTTGCAAACTTTGTAATTGATGAAGCATTCCATACATCTCTGAATCCGGCAAATGAAACGGTGTTCGATCCAGCCTGCGGCTCTGGCATCTTGCTTACTACTGCATACCGGCGCCTTCTTCAAATACAAGAAAGTCAAACGGGGGAATGCCTGGATCTCGCAGGTCGTATAAAACTTTTAAAGGAACACATTTTTGGCGCTGACATTAGTGAGGCCGCCTGTCGTGTTACTGCTTTCAGTTTATACCTTTCGCTTCTTGAAGATCTAAAACCTGCCGATATTGCTCTACTCCAGGAGAGTGAACAGGTTAAACTTCCAACACTTCGCGGCATAAACTTACTGTGCGGCGAACAACACGGGGATTTTTTCGCACCTGAAAACCTGTTTGCTACATCACAAAGATTCAGCCTCATAATCTCGAATCCTCCTTGGAGTGAGCCTGCCGGAAGCGCATGGAGTTCGGCGGATGTTTGGGCAAAGAAGAAAGGAGTGCCAAGAGCGCGTCGTCAACTGGCAGGCGACTTTGCATTTAGAGCATTGGAAAGTGTATCGCCAAATGGCCGCATATGCCTGATTATGCCAATCAGCCTGCTCATTGCGTCTACTAGTCGGCCATTTATTCAAGGCTGGCTTGCGCTGGCGAAAATTGATCGATTTATAAATTTTGGAGACCTCCATAACTTTATATTTGAGACAGCGGAACACAGCTGTGCTGTTATTACTTCTCGCCCTAGAACAGGCACACAGTCATGGTCAATTCCAGCAGATGAGCATATTGAATACTGGGCCCCAAAAGTTGATGCTAGTTTAGCCTTTGGCCGCTTGGCTCTTTCTCCTGCGGACCGTCACTTGGTGCCAGCACAGGCTTACTACAATGATCCCACTCGTCTTGTCACACTGATGTGGGGCAATGAGTTCGACATAGCCCTATGTGAACGGCTTAGAGCTATAGGCCAAGTTAAAGATTTGTTCAACAACGGAGAAAACAGCTGGCGCACCCGCAAAGGCGTTCACCTAAAAGACAAACATGCTAAGTTTACTTCAGATGCGGCGCCCCTAAAAAAAATCGGGCATATACTAGTTGAATCATTGAAGTCCAGCTCGCCTGTTCTCCTAGATGACGAAATACAAAGTTTTCCAGAAGGTATTGAGTCCGTTGTAAACCTCACTGACGACTTATGGGATGTTTTTCATGGCCCTCGTATATTATTTACTGACGGTTTCGATAGCAGTAAACAAATTCGAGCAGCCTATATTGACAGACCGGCCTCATTCACCAGCAGCATAGGGGTAATTTCGGGACCAGAAAGCGATAGAGAACTTTTGCGCTTTATGGCTGCATATCTACGCTCCGACCTTGCTACCTACTTTCTGTTGATGAGGGCATTTCAAGTTACTTGTGACCGCAACCGAGTAACATTGGGCGACATAGAACAGTTTCCTTTTTTCGCTCCCGATGACCACTTTGATCCAAGCCGAGCTAGAGAAATAATATCTGAAGTATCTTTAGCACTCGGAGATATCGAAAGACCTGAATTTCTAAGAGCACAAAACCATAACCCCCAGATACAGAAACACATAAACACCTTGATTCACGAGTATTTCGGACTGAGCGCCGTAGAATCTGCCTTGGTCACAGAAGCAAACACTATACTAGTTCCTTCAGTGCGCCCTCGCGGCTATAAAAGCATCAATACTGAAGTATATAAAACGATTACAAAAAATGAGCTAAAAGATTACGCAGAAACTTTGAGCCAAGAACTCGGTATATGGCGGTCCCACTTAAACGGCGAGGGATCCATTGCAGTTAAGGCTTGGACGGTAAACTCTGCAGTTGGTCGAGTAGCGGTAGCGGCTATTACTCTCTCTGAGCCTGAAAAGGCTGCTGACTTCGACGAGAAAAAATTAGAAATTTGGGTTAAGAAAACTATGGAAGGTCTGAACTCCCAAGGACTACTACCAGCTCATCGCTCTGAAACTGTTGCCTTCCTCCCGGACGTAACAATTCAAGCGCCAGGTGCTTTCTTGCTTCTTCGTCCACCTTTCCGGCGAATGTGGCTAAAACGATCTGCAATGCGCGATGCGCGCTCTATCGTAGAGCTTATTCACCGTGAAAAGGTGTCTGCTGAATGAGTAATAGCATCCCATTGGACTGGTTGAAAACCTTCCCTCACCAGCAGGCAAAACAGGCAGTCGACGCGCTTTCAGAAACATGGAAGCTCTTGGCTAGACGCCACCAAGATGGCTTTAATAGAGCCAAAAAAGAACCTGACCTAACTCTAGTCCTTTGCTCCCGAGTACGGGATTTGCACCCTAGGTTGCTCGGAAACTGGTCCGCCGAACCTGTTCACGTCATCGTAGACCCAAACACTCTGAATATTCAGTCTCGTACGCGAACGGATATTGAATATACTTGGAATGACTCAAATAACTGGAAGATCGTTTTTGAGTTTAAAAAACTAAAAAGGACCGCCAGTAGTTATAAGGCTTATTGGGGGAGCGATGGTCTGGGTCGTTTCGTCGATGGTTCCTATAGCTTAGGAGACCCCGTGGCCTGCATGATGGGCATCATCATTGATGACTACTCACAATGTGTGGATCCTATCCGTCTGGCTTTAGGTAGTAGTCCAGATGTTCAGACCAACCTCAGAATTCAGCCCTCAAGCGACGGCGCTCATCTGCAAGCGCCGTCTGTTCTTTTTCCATCAGCAGCGGCGTTTGACACGGTACATCTTCGCCCCGCCGCAAGCGCCCCACCACACGGTAGCATCCACATAGCACACTTCTTCCTAGAGTTTGGTTACTCTTCGCCTGCTCCTCAAAGTCGCGGGAAGAAAAAAGTATGAAAAAACGCTCCTCCAGGAAATAGACGGCTCACTGGTTGGACCGTCGCCTCATCGTGAAAGTGTCCAGGTCACTCCTGAAGCAGCACATCACGGATGTTGAGCTCGTCCAAACTCTTTTTTACGGGATATTGAGGTGGCTCCAAAATACATCCTCGGCCATCTTCACTTACTTAAACCTTGACAGACGTCATTGATAGCCGGACAGACGATACCGCCTATCAAGAGATTGCATGCGCGCGCTTCTTATATTACCTCTTACAAAGAACGCTCTTTACTCACACGCGCAATGTCATTTTGTGTATCGACGCACCGATTTGCGTTGCGCTCAGCCGATACCTAGCACGAACATCATTCCTTTTACCGCGCGAGCCGCTACGCACTTCTGATCGACCAGGACGGCACGCGTTAAAAATTGCACAACGCTTGGCGCATTTCTTCTCCGGTCCATTCTTTGTTCATACTGCTCCTCAAGGGCCTGGTCACTAAACCTGCGCAATTCTAACAGCTAGTCTTGGCAAGCAGTTTCCAGCACCGAAATGTGTTCTGAGCACTACTCTCCGATGGGAAACAAGGTTGTCCAATTCGCATCGGTACTCCCAACATCTCAAATGATCAAATCCAGCGAATCGAGTGACAGATTACGGGCTGATTCGGCAGTATCATTGTAACCGCCCGGCGAAGCCACCTACCGACTTCAGCCATAAGGCAGCTGGCACAGTGAAAAATACGTGGACTCCATCGCCGTTATCATCAGGATCGCCATGCGCCAACGAAACTCTTATCCCAACTCGGTCAGCAACACCTACAACCCCGCCTCAGCTTCCGAGGGATGTGCCTGTTTCTCTCGTAGATGACTTCGGTGATTTGCATTGATGCCACCGGGGCGGTTCAGACGGCGCAATCACGATGTTTGAGCCACTAGCCCTTCGGTTTATCGCCGCTGAACGCTCGCTCTGGCACAATCAGCGACATAACTTTGCTTCCTGATCTTGACCAACTGATTCCCGACATACACACGGATCAAGCAATGGATAAGACAACACTCAAAAGGAATCGAAATCCCAATGGCCATCGAAATTTACGCTCCATCGCGCCGAATCTTAAAACGTACCGAAACACTGTTCGCACTTCAGCAGGATGACTGGAATGACTACAGCTTCCAGACGCTATATCACCTTTATTATCGCCCGAAAGCGGACGAACCGGACAACGTTACCTATATCGGTGGGGTGAAGATTCTCAAGCAGGGCCAAACCACCGGTGCTCGACTCATCAAAAAACCTTTCACCCGACTAGGGGATGGGTGGGTGTCAGTCGGGACTTCGCTCGACTATTACCAGCGTCTCAATGAGATCCCTCGCAGACATCGCACGAGGATCATGACGGCCCTCCAGGACGCGGTTGCGAACCCGAATCTTGTGGATGAGTTCAAAAACGAAGAGGGATGGGGGAATTCCGTGTTTAGGGATACGACAGAGTGGAGGGAGTTCATTCGGGATGCGAGCATTCTCTACCAAGGGGATTTTACAACACTTGTCGGAATGGATGAGTTTTCCTTCCAGCCGGCAGGAGCCGCCGATCCTATCGAGTTTAATTTCGAGGCGCCTAAGCCCGATTACTACTCAGGGTCATATAGACGAGTCGGCCCGAGCCGAAAACGGGTTCTGTTGCCCGAGCGAATCATCGTTATGGTCGGCCGTAACGGGTCAGGAAAGAGCACCATTTTGTCGAGGCTCTCACATCTCGCCTATGCCTCCCCCCACGAACGGGATCAACCTGAGTTCGCCGCAATGGGTGAGATCACGCCAAAGGCCATCGGCTTCATGCGGGTAATCACTATTTCTTACAGTGCCTTCGACAGCTTCGCCGTTCCCGGCCTTGCAGCTCGAGACCTCTCGCAAATTACTGATGACATTGAAAACGGTGATAGCCGTTTCGTGTTTTGTGGCCTTAGAGACGTCGTAGCAGAGGTACGCGATGATCTGGAAAAACTGCAGGCCGAAGCAGAAGAAGATCCAGAGATCGAGCCGCCCGAAATATCCATGGAAAGGCGCAGCTCTACGAAGCTCAAATCGATCGACGCGCTTGCGGATGAATTCGAAGGATTGCTTAAAGCAATCAGAAAAAACGGTGGAAGCGAATTGTTTGAAGCTGCCGTTGAATCGCTGATAGCCGACCCATCATTTCGAGATCTTAAGCTTCAACTTGCGGACCTTATTCCAAGGCCTCGGCGATCTCGGCGCCATTTCATGAGTTGGAGTACAGGTCACAAGATTGTGCTGCACGTGATCGCCTCGTTGGTTGTGCACACGAGGCCGCAATCACTTGTTCTCTTCGACGAACCGGAAACGCATTTGCATCCACCGCTGATGGCCGCATTGATGCACGCCGTGCGGATGATCCTGACGGAGGTTAATGCCTACTGTGTCGTCGCAACGCACTCCCCTGTAATGTTGCAGGAGACACTTGCCTGCCACGTCCGCTACGTCAGCCGCAATGGTGCGGAAATCACCATTGAAAGGCCGAAGATTGAAACCTTCGGGGAAAATATAGGCATCCTGACTTATGACAGTTTTGGACTGACCGCAGCGAGCACTGACTACCACAATGCTCTCGACAAGCTGGCCGAAGAGTACGATTCCATAGACGAGGTGGAAACGGCTTTTGAGTACGGCCTTAGCGCCCAAGCCCGCGCTTATGTGCTTTCCAAACAAGCGAGGCGCAGATTGAAGAAATGAGAAATCTTCCCCTGCCACATCGCGACTCATCACGGGATGATCTGATCGCCTCCATTCGTCAGTACAACTACCGTGGCCCAAAAGGGCATAAATTGACTGAAGACGAAATCACGAGCCTGCTCGCCATCTATGATCGCTATGACGGTGACCTGGGCACAGCTAGCGAGATGCTGAAAGGTAATGATTTCCCTGCGTCATTAATTGATGCGCTGGACGCCGCTTATGACAAAACGCAGGAAGACCGTTTGCTTTATCCGCTGCGTCAACGCCTGTTCAAGGACGTGGGGCTGTGTCCCATCTGCGGCATCAAAACCGTTTCCGAACTTGACCACTTTTTACCTCGGACCCACTTCAAGCCTCTGGCCATCTACGCGCGAAATCTCGTACCAAGTTGCCACGATTGCAACCACATCAAGCTCGCAGGCTTTGGGGAGCAGACTAAAGATGAGTTAGCTTTTCTCCACGCCTATTTTGACGCGCTGCCCGATTTGAAGTTTTTGGAGGCTAGGATTGATATCTCCGAAGGTGGGCTGGTCGTTACCTTCCAGGTCGCGACTGATGTTGATCTGAACGAGGACATCAGCAATCGACTGACACACCAGATTAAAACGCTTGAGCTCAATGAGCGTTATGAAAAGGAGATCAACACCTACGTCATGTCGCACGCAACCTCAGCCCATCGTGAGTACGCTCGAAGTGGTAAAGCAGGTGTCCGTAAGCACTTAAAGATTCAAGCACTTCATGAGGCTCACGAGCTGTACACCAACCATTGGCGCCCGACGCTACTGCGAGCCCTCGCGAGACATGACGCATTCGTAGATGGCGGGTTTGTGGATGTTTTCAGGGTGCCTCAGCATATCTTGGACGACCTGTTCGATGATTTAGACTGATAGCCTAGGGATCTACTCGATACGTTGATTCAACTTGTCCTCACCCTATTACACTAGCCGCACACCGGGTGATTTAGGGCATCTGGGATGAGTCCGCTACACAGACGATCTAAGCACCTGATCGACCTCTTGCAGATAGAGCTCCACCTCCTCGTTCAGCCATTCGACAAACTGCTGGCGCCTGCCCTGGATGCGTTCGCGGTCCGGCAGCAGCAGCCAGTAGGGATAGGCATACGGCACCGCATAGTCACTCAATTGCACCAGCTCACCGCGGCCGATGGCGTCGTGTACCAGGCTGCGGCGTACGAGGGCAATTCCCTGCTTGAGGCGCACGGCCTCCAGCACCAGGTTCGAATCGTTGCTGCACAAGCCTTTACGCGCTACCTCGACGTTCAGGCCGGCGGCTTCGCACCAGGGTTGCCAGGAATCCATAGTGAAAATGATCGGGCTGGCAACGATCTGCGCCGGCGTTTCGGGCAGTTGCCCGCCGTTGAAACCGGGGGCGGCGACGACAATCATTTCATCGTGGAACATCATGAATTGTTGCACGTTATCCCAATCGCCCCGGCCCATGCGCACGCTGATGTCGATGGCTTCCTGCGCCAGATTGGTCACCGCCAGGCTGGCCTGCAGGCGCAAGGTGATATGCGGGTAGCGCGCCTGGAACCGTCCAATGCGCGGCAGCATCCAGGATAACCCGAACGATGGCATGACCGCGACCACCAGCTCCGAAGCCTTGGGCTGCGCTTTGACCTGGCGTGTGGCGTCGGCAATGTTATTCAACGACTCACGCACTTGCAGTGAATACAAGCGGCCGTCTTCGGTGATACGCAGGGCGCGTCCCTCACGCGCGAACAGCGTCACCCCGAGCATCTCTTCCAGCACTTTGATCTGCTGGCTGACCGCCGAGTGCGTGACATGCAGTTCTGCCGCCGCGAGGGTGACGCTCGCTAGACGACTGACGGCTTCAAAGCTGCGCAGGCAACTGAGGGGCGGGATAGCCGACATGTAAGCGCTCCTAACAAATATGTAAAAAAAAGACTGATATCTAAGAACCTGATGCCAATTTAATGTAAGTGCAGGTGCACTCACCACAGTTTTTTCGGTGTCGGACGCACCCCATAGACCTTTCAGGAGACATCAGGGTGCGTACGCTATCAGTCACTTCCAGCCCTCATCCTCACGCCTGGGCGGACTGCGAGCCGGAGTGGGTTTATGTTCACCTGCGCGCAGCGGAGTTGATGTCGCTGCGCTTTAACCAGGACATCATTGCGCGCTCGCTCAGTGGCAGTCACTGGGTGAGCTGGGAAGGCTGCGATCTGTTTCTGGAGCAACACCAGGACCTGCGCCTGAGCGCCGGTACAGCCTTGATCGATGGCGCAGGTGTGTTGCAAATCGCCCTGGCGCCAGCGCAGGAAGCGCCCACCAGACGCCTGAGTCAATGGCTGATCGCGCCGTTCAAGCCGAACCACGCCGAGCCGTTGCGGATTGAAATTCACTGATGGCCGTGTCAATCACTGCTGGAGCGAGCGGCGCCCGTGACTACCTGGGCTTTGCCGTGACAATCCTGGCGTCCACGTTTTTGATGGGTTCAAGCTTCGTCTCCGGCAAGGTGCTGCTCAACCAAGGGTTCGACCCATTGATGCTGGTGGGCGCGCGGTTCCTGTTGGCGGCGCTGGCGACCTTACCCCTGGTGATGCTCGAAGGGCGTGCCTGGCGCGCCGCCCTGTTCCCGCGTCACCTGAACGCCCGGCAAATGCGCGTAATCGCCGTCATTGGCCTGACCCAAACCGCTGCCGTGATGAGTCTGCTGTTCCTGGCGATGCGCACGGTGTCGGCCTCCACTGCCGCGATCCTGCTGTTTACCAACCCGGTGTGGGTCGCCGTGGGCAATCGGCTGTTCTTCGCGCAACCGCTCAAGGCCATTCGCCTGCTGGGCCTGGTGATCGGCGTGATCGGTGTAGCGCTGGCCGTGGGTGCAGACCTGGCGCAGGACGCCCAGCCGGGTGCGTGGGTCGGTGTGACCCTGGCGCTGGGTGCGGCCCTGAGCTGGGCCGCCACGACCCTGATCATCAAGCGCAACCCGCTGCCCATGGGCACTTGGGCCTTGAGCTTCTGGCAAATGTTTATTGGCGCCCTGGGGGCGCTCGCCTGTGCTGTGCTGGCCGGCGAACACTGGCCGGCCCACCTCACTACGCAGCAGTGGGGCTGGTTTGCCTGGCTGGCCATACCCGCCTCGACCGGCTCGTTCGGGCTGTGGTTTGTGGCGCTCAAACGCGCAGACGCGGCCAGCACCAGTGGCTTCCTGTTTCTGGCGCCTTTGTTTGCGGTGTTGTTGTCCTGGGTCGTTCTCAACACCCAACTCTCCCTGTGGCAAGGCTTGGGAGGGCTGCTGGTAGCCGCGTCGATATGGCTGATGAATCGTTGATCGGCACCCTCTGGGCTGAGCTGGCAATCACTTGAAAAAGGAATGAAAGATGATTTCGCAAGCACTTGAGCCCTTTTTGGACCTGCTGTGCATCACCACCAGCAATGAGTTGATGGCTTGCTTGAAGGAACGTGTGCTGCAGTTGGGCTTCGGCCGGTTTCAGCTGCGCCTGAGCCCCAGCAGGAACGCACACGCGTGCAACCAGTTGGTCATTGGCGATTTCCCCCAGGCCTTGCGCGAGGAGTACGAACGAGCCGGTTACGCCAAGATAGACCCGGTGCAACTGCATTGCATGGAGAACGTCACCCCGATCATTTGGACCGAGGCATTGTTCAGTTCGCCGCAGCGCCTCAACCTGCGCGAGCTGGCCCTGGCTCACGGTCTCGAATATGGCGTGACCTTCGCTCTGCACGGCCCCCAGGGCCAATTCGGTACGCTGAGCCTCAGTCTTGAAGCGAGTGATATTGATCAGGCGCAATGGCTGATCAGGCGCCAGATGGGGACCTTGCTGATGCTCAGGGACGCGGCGCTGCAAGCCGCCTTGCGCGTAATGGCACCGATGACGCGCGAAGTGCCTGCCGCCCAGATCAAACTGACGCAGCGCGAAAAAGAGATATTGCGCTGGAGTGCCTTCGGCAAGACCAGCTGGGAGATTTCGAATATTTGCAGTTGCTCGGAAGCCAACGTGGACTTCCACTTCAAGAATATCCGACGCAAGTTCAGCGTCTCGAGCCGTAGCGCTGCCGTGGTGCAGGCACTGTCGATGCATCTTATTCAGATTTGACGCAACATCCCATCCCGACAGGTGCCGTGCGCCAACTGAACCCCAGGTTAAACGACTGCTGACCACACAAGGCCAACCACTCGGGCGACAGCTCGACGGTCAGCGCCTCGCCCGTGAGTGTGCCCACCCCGCCCGCCAGCATGAAGCTGTGCTGGTACGGTGCGGTGGCACCGTCCCGGCTGCTACACAGGCAGCGCATATCGCCGCGAATCCCGGAACCACGGTATTTGAGCAAGCTCTCGCGCCGGGTCCATAACCAGACGAAGTCGGCTTCCTGCGTATGGATGTCACGGCCTTGCAGCCAGGTGCGTTCGCTGTCACAAAAGTAGCGACGCACCGCACTGCGCCAGAATACCGGGGCGCCACCCTCCTCGTAATCCAGGCCTACTGCGGACGTTCCCACCACCAGCACGCCCAGACGCTGCGCGTAGGTCACACTGGCGAACAGCGGCGGCTCGCTGCGCACGCGCAATTGCCCGCTGGGCTGCTGCTCGATAATCACCTGCCCAGGGTCGCAGTGCAGCAGCTCGGCGATGGTCAAGCGCAAGGCCACGCGAGCATTGAGGTAGCGCACCCGTCGCCGCTCGCACAGGCGCGCGGCCTGCTGCCGTTGCTCGGCGTCCAACGTTACCTGCCAGTCAGGATCCGCCGCCGCATGTACGGGAAACACCACCAACCGCACCGCGCTCACGCCGATTGTTCGCGCAGGTTGTGGCGCACCTGCAGGCGCGCAAAGAACAAGGCGTAAGCCCCCGCCAGGCTCACCACCGGAAGCAGAGTCAGCAGCGGATGGGGCGTGCCAATGACCAGGTGAACGCTCAGCAGGACGGCCGTGTAGATCAGCATCGCCACGGCTGCCACGCGAACGGCAACCGCCTGGCGTGGGCTGCGGCCGATCCGGCGACTGATAAAGGCCGAAAATGCAAAAGTCGCCGCGAAACTCAACAACCACTGTGCCAGGGCTGATTGCGCCATGGCCGTCCAGGGCATGTGCCGAGCGCAGAACGCCACCCAACCGGCATACAACGTGGCCGACGCAATCGAACTCACCAGCCGCACGACCGAAGGGCTAACCCCTGAGTTTTTTGAGCGCACGCGCAATCCCCCATTTAACCCGGATGCCCATGGACGACACACGAAACTGAGCGGCCAGGGCGCCAATCTGCCGACGATGCACACTGTGCTCGATAGTCGGCCCGAATACGTACAACCACTGCGGCAAATGCCAGTTCAGGCGGCTGAGCAACTGGCCGACGTCGAAATACATCACCCGTACGCTCTCACCGCTGTACGGATGTTTTTTCGTGATCGGCAGGCATTGCGCGCCTAAACGGGTGTACACCGGCACCAGAATCTCAATGGCATCCAGCACGATGTAGCGACTGCGCAGGTGCAGCGCGACCCTGCCAAGCTCACGCAGCAAGGCCAGCATCACACGGTGCCCGGCGTATTCGGGCAATACCGCAACCCGCGACATCTCGACAAAACCTGCGTCCCACAACCAGACGGGCAGAGGCGTCGACACTTCGATCTCGCAGCGCTCGCGGTGGCTGCTGTTGACCACCACACGCCCGCTCCCCACGCACTTGTTGCCCAGACGCGCACAGACCTGAATGGCGTAGGGGTCCCATTCGTCCCACAAGGTGTGCGGGTCCTGCACGTCTTCCAGGCGTCCGTAGTGCCGGTTGGCCGCCAGCCGACAGGCAAGCACTTCTTCCAGTGCATCGGCGTTCTGGATAATCGCGACGTTGATCAGGCGGTCGACCGCCGCCCCCTTGCGCAGCGCTGCCGGCAGGCTGTCAAAGGTGAAGTGCCGTTGCCGACACAGCAGCATCAGTGCCACGGCGCGGCTCGACGGCGTGTCCAGCACGCGGAAGTGGCAGAGCCAGCGCCCGTGCTCCTCGAAACGCCCGAGCACCTGCACCCGCGCAATGGCCAGGCCACTCCACGGGCAGTTGAACTGCAGCTCAAGGTCCATGCCGGACACGATCACCACATCGCGGTCCATCACCTCGAACACGCCCTTGAGCGGGCTGAGGTAATGCAGGTCCAGGCTCAGGCGGCGATTGAACAACACGGGGCTGCGCGCCAACGCCTTGAGAGGCTCTTCGCAGCGCTCGCGCTCATTCAGATGAGCCGGCCTGGGACCGCTGTTGACCAGCTCAAGGCAAGGTTGCTGGCTGGGTGCCCAGCGACCGCGCATTTTCACCGGCACCACCGGGTGATGCAGGTTCTGCTGGAAGTACAGCGCCACGCTGACCGGCGCGGCACCGGCGCGGTACGTGCCGGCGGGCAGCTCAAGCAGGCAATGGGCCTCACCTTGAACCGTCAGCAGGGCCGGCACGCTGTACCCGTCAAATTGGGCCTGCACCGGAATGCGGTGGCACTGCCCCTGCGCGCCCCCTTTAATCAACGGCGATAAGGCGGCCCCCGGCTCATCGCCTGGCAGTACAGATGCAGCATTGGCTGACATAGCATCGTCCTGATGGATAAACGGAACACAGGCCGCCTGGGCGACCTGTGTGCAATCGTCACTCAACGGCTCAGTGACTGCGCGAAGGATTGCAGGAGGTTGTAGCCCTGATCCCAGTAGCCCAACTCCGACTTCCCATTGATGTGACCCAACTCGCCCAGGTTCGCGCACGCACACCCCAGCTTATGTGCACTGCGTTGGGCATAGGCGAGGTCACCGTAGGGATCGTTCTGGCTGGTGACCAGCGTGATCGGAAAATCGCTCGCCAGTTGATCGGCCGGTCGGAAACCGCGGGCCTCTGCCGGGAATTGCGCGCTATGGGGGTCCGGCACCGCGACCAGAAACGCCCCGCGCACCCGCTCCGAGCGATGGCGCGCGGCCCACTCCAGCAACAGCAGGCAACCGAGGCTATGGGCAACCACCACCACCGGCTGCTGCTGGTGCTCCAGCAGCGCCTGCAAATCGGCGACCCATTCCTCGCAGTCGGGGTTATCCCAGTCACGGTGCTCCAGCCACAGTGAATCCGGATGTTCGGCCCTCCAGCGTCGCTGCCAGTGGGTGTCGCCGGAGTTACCGACACCCGCCAGGAACAGCCAATTGAACGCCTCGTCAGACTTCATATTCAACCCCCACCCCGTCGAAGCGCAGGCGATCCTGCACCAGCACCTTCTGCCCTTGTTTGTCGAAACCATCGAGCAGACCGGCTTCCATCAAGCGGATAACAAACTGCGATGAATTCACTTCGCCCACGTCGTTGAGGCGCACCATCAACTCTTTGTAGCCGAAACCCTGTTCGTTGAGGTCCTTGAACAACTGTACCAATGCATCGCTGACGGTGTACTTGGTCATGTCCTTGCCGGCGCCGTTGGAGAGGATCTGCTTGAGGCTCAGCTTGAAGCTCAGGGGCTCGATCTTGAAGTACTCGGCGGTCTCGACCTGATCGCCCAACCAGTCGAACCGTACGATGCGGTTCAGTTGCTTGGTCAAATCGGAAATCCAGCGAACACGGGCCGGGTTCAGCTCGACATCCATGAACTCGTCGGTCAGCTCGTCGCGCTGGTGCCGGCCGATCGCGATCATGGTCGAGGCGCGATCCTTGAAATCGCCGATCTGTGGGCGGTTCTGTTTCTCGCCGTTGACCAGTTGCTCAAACCACTCTTTGCGCTTCAAGCGTTCGTCCGCCGACTCGCTGATGCGACGCTTGGTCCAGAACTCGGACGCCGGTTCCGTGAACGAGGCAAAGGTATAGAAGGACGCCAGAAACTCGTGGTACTGGTTGTAGGTCTCGCTATAGCTGCGGTTGTACCAGGCGTGCACCTTGTCGCTTTGCTCGGGGTTTTGCATCAGGTAATCGATGCTGCTGGCGGCGCTGACGGCGGACTGCGAGGCCAGGTGCACGCCTTGGGAGAACAGCGGATCGGTGAAGCAGGCCGAATCACCACAGAGGAAAAAGCGGTCACGGGAAAAGCACTTGGTCTCGTACGACCAGTCACGCACCAGCTTCACATCTTCCGAACGCTCGACACCGTTGAGGATCGACAGGGCGCGCTCGCTCTTGGACAGGGTCTTGTCATAGAACGCATTCAGACCAAGGGTCTTGATGTCGGCCAGCTTGCTCTGGTCGACAATGGTGCCGACGCTGTAGATACCGTCCTTGAGCGGGATCATCCAGATCCAGCCGTCTTCGAAGGTAATCGAGAAGGTGGTGCCATTGAGGTCGTTCTTGAACGGGTCCGGGGTCTTGAAGTACGACCACAGCGCCACGCTCTTGTAGAACTCGTCGTACTCGCGCAGCTCCAGTTTGCGCACCAGCGGGCTGTTGCTGCCTGAGGCGTCGATCAGGTAGTCACCGGTGAACTCGCTGACTTCGTCCTTGTGGCGCACGGTCACGCTGATCCTGTCGGCTTGCTCGGTGTCCACGTCGATGACGGCGGCCTCTTCGAACACCCGCACGCCGCGCTCGCGGCAGGTGTCGAGCAGCATCTGGTCAAAGTCCGAACGCAGTACCTGGATGGCGTGGTCGAACACCCAGTCTTCGGTCTTGGGCGTGCTGAACGAGAAGGTCCATGGCGCCTCGGTCTTGCCCCACAGGAAGGTGGCCGAAGGCTTGAGCACGTAGCCCGCTTGCTCGATCTTTTCGCTCAACCCCAGGCGATGCAGGATGGACAGTGTGCCCGGCAGGAAGGACTCGCCAACCCGGTAGCGCGGAAATTTCTCTTTCTCGAACACCGTCACCTGGTGCCCAAGCTTTTGCAGAGTCAACGCGGCGATACTGCCAGCTGGACCACCGCCCATGATAATGACGTGTGCAGACTTGTTCATGCGGGTACTACTCCTTTAGACCAGTTGAAGGATTTTCTGACGGGCTGTGGATGTGCAATGCGAATGGGCCGGAATGCAGTCACTGAGGGTGCAACCGGCTTGAACCGTGACGTCGTCTTCGATCACCGTCTGCGGCGTGACCACCGTGCTGAGCCCGATGAAACAACGGCTACCGAGGGTGATGCTGTTGCCGGCATTGAAATGCGGCGACAGGAAGTTGTTGTCACCCAACTGCGAGTGATGACCCACGCTGCAGTGGTAATTGATCATGTTCCAGGAACCGACCCGGGTATTGACCCCGATATGGCAGTCGGCGGCGATCACATTGCCGCGACTGGCGCCAAGGTCCAGGCGATGGCGCACCGAGGGATGAATGAAGTTGGGGGCCGACAAGCGACCGTCGCTGAAATACGCGTCGATCAACGTTTGGCGCAGGGTGATATCAGCCACGCCCAGTACGTAGCGGTCACGCACGTCCAGGTCGTCGGTGGGCCATGGTTCGACCACGGCGGCGACCTCGCTTTCGCCCTGCACCGCCAGGTGGCGCACCACCGCCGAGGGCTCGATTTCTTGCAGGTAGCTCGCCAGCTCCAGCGCAAAGCGCCCGGCGCCAAGGATCACGATTGCGCTCATGAGGCCACCGCACGGGTTTTCTTGAAGCGGTTGGAAAAGGCGATTTCATCGACCTTGTTGACCTTGACCGGCAACTTATAGGCCTCAAGACAAGCGGCCAGATGTTCAAGCACATGTTGCTTGAGGGCCTTCTTGCAGGTGAAACCGGTGGCCTTTACATCCATGTGCACGGCCTGGCCGGTAATGGCGTTGGGCATGCCATACACCACGCAATCGTCGATCAGCGCGCTGCGCAGCATCACATCCTCGATCTCGGTAGGCAGCACCTTCAGCCCTCCCACGTTGATCAGTTCCTTTTGCCGCCCCTGGATGCGCAAGTAGCCTTCTTCGTTCTGCTCCACCAGGTCGCCGGTGCGGAACCAGCCGTCCTCGGTGACGTTATCGGTGTCCTGGTTCAGGTAGCCGACGAACTGGCTGCGGGTCTTGAGCTGCAACTCACCGTCGACAATCCGAAACTGGGTGTTGGTGTCCGCCAGCTTGAAGAAGGTACTGGCCGACGACTGACTGACCGTGGCACTGATCCCGGTTTCGCTGGTGCCGAAGGTTTGCAGCATCCGGGCCTTGGGAAATGCCTGCTGAACCCGCTTGAGCAGGCTTTGCTGCATGCTTTCCGTGCCATAGGTAATCAGCCGCACCGACGACAGGTCATGCTGTTGGTGATGCCGGCCCATGAGGATCAGGTTGAGAAAAGTCGGGCTGACGGGGACGACTTTGACGCCATGCCGTGCAATCAGCGCGCAGATGGCCTCGGGCGCGCGGTCCACCGGCATCACCGCGCAACCGCCGACGGTCAGCGTGTTGAGCAACGAGTTCAAACCGCCAATGTGATCGAACAGCAGGAACATCAATATCGACATCGGCTTTTTGTGTTCCTTGCCCAGCTTGGTGTCGACCAGATCGTCAAAGTCATGCAGGATCGCCTTGGGCGCCCCGGTGCTGCCGCTGCTCAGCAGCACCAGGCCGGCGCGGCCCTTGTCACGCAGCGCGTTGTAGTAAGCGGGGGTGTCATCGGTGGCTTGCCGTACCAACCCGTGATGGACCCAGTTCTCGTCAATAATCTCGATGCGGTGCTCACAGCGTGCGGCGCCCTGCAAGGTCAGCAGGGCTCGCTCACTGAGGTCCACAAGCGGCGCGACAATGTTGCGGTTCAGGTACAGGGCCAGCAACGCGGCGACCGCCGACACGCCGTAATCGGTGTGGAGGATCACCGCATCGCCCGGCTTGACGCGCTGGTCGACCAGCCACCCGAGACACTGCTGCACCCGAGTCAGCAGTTCGGCGTAAGTGCACTGCCGTTCACCGTGCAACAGCGCTGTGCGCTCTGCGGGTTCGCCCAGTGTCGCGAGCAAGGCTTCGCGGCTCATTGCACACCGCCCAGGCTCAAGGTCTCGCCGGTGACAAAGACCGACTGGCTGGAGATCAGAAACGTCAATGGCCCGATCAGGTCGGCAAACACGCAGGGCCTGGCAATCGTCTGGCGTTCAATCATCTTCTGTTTAATCTCTTGAGGAAGTGTGCGAGTCAGGGCGCTGCGATACAGCGGCAGTACCAGGTTGTTGACGCGAATACCAAAGCCGGACAACTCCTTGCTCAAGGTGCGCGTCAGTTGCTCCACCGCAGCCTTGCTCGCGGCATAGACTGACTGGCCAGGAATGGCCCAGTGTGTGGCCACGGTAGAGATATTGACGATGGCACTGGGGCCATCATTCTTTTGCATTAACTTGACGGCTTCACGGGTCACATTGATCAGCCCGAATACATTGCTGGCAAACAAGTCGCGAGCGGTTTCAGTCGGCGTTAGTTGAAACGGCGCCATAGTCGCCTCACCCGCGTTATTAATAAGTACATCCAATTTCCCATGGACGAGACGCACATGCTTAATCATGTTCCTGACGGCACTGGCGTCATTCAGATCCAGGCAAAAGTGCGTGTATCGCTCATGTTCAATTGAACCTTCTCCACGACTGCAGCCCACGACGACATGGCCGTGTTCAAGAAAATACAATGCCGCTTCTTTGCCCACGCCTTTGCGCGTACCGGTCAGCAATATAATCATATCAATGCAACTTATAGCCGATAAGTAACGGCAAACTATACAGCGGTTTAATTTGGGTACTTTGTGAGCTGCCTGAGGCGCGTTTTATCAACGACGGTACTTCGCGCTTGATAACCCGCGATCCCCCCAGGGACCACTCGGCCAGTTCCTCGGCATTACTCACCAGGCATTGCACGCGCAGGCGCAGACATAATGACAACCGCCAACTGTCGAGGCTGCGCGCGAACAGCGCCGGGTTGCCGATATAGAGCACTCGGCCGATGGGTTCGAACCAGCGCCGGGTCATGCGCTTGACGATCAGGTAGCACGATTGCGCCGTCTGCGAATCGACAATCATCAGGTGTCGGCACTCCACCCCGGCGTGGTCCTGGAACACCACGGCTTCTTGCTCATTCAACCAGCCGGCAACCCGATGAATATCGGTTTCCAGACGATAGCGGCGACGTATGTTCAACGGGTTGGGCAGCGGGTAAATCAGCCGCAAGTCGGTTTCCAGATCGGTAAATCCGAATTTTTTGCTGATCTCATAAACGTCAGGTGTAGGCGTGTAGTTAAGCAGCGTGACTTTGCGCATCGACAGCACCGGCAGCAGCAACCTCAAGCTTTCCTTGCGGTACTCGGCCTGTACATACCAACTGTGCAGCTCGCAGAAACGCTGCTCGTCGTTACAGGGCTGGGTGGTGAAGAGCAAACCCAGAAACCCCACCACCGTGTCGCCATCGAGCATCACGTAGCCAAAGTAGTCTTCACCGCCGGACCACACATCGGTAAACATGCGCTTGCGCACGCTCGCGCCAATCCAGTTGGAGTTCAAGGTAGATTCGCGCAATAGCTTGCACACGGGATACATATCAGCGCTCAGCGCCCTACGAACAGTCACGTTCACGTCAGTGCTCCCTGCTGAATGACAGTCAGGCGGATGCCAACAACGGCTGTTGCTCGGCAATGATGAAATCCATCAGGCAACTGACGCTGCTGAAAGGGCTGATGGTCTGGGACACAGCCTTTTCCGAGGTCAACGAAATCTCAATGCCAAGTTCGTCGTCCAGGCCTTCTTCCACCGCCGCGAGAAAACTCACCAGTTGCATGGAATCGAATACGCCCGTGGTCCCATAAAGCGCCAGCGAATCGATACTCGATAAATCGATTTTTTCTTTGCGCGTGGCATTAACTTCAACCAAAGCGCCATGGATGATAGTAAATATCGCGTCTCGCATAATCGACCTTCCGGGTAATCATTGAACAAGCGCCGGACACACTTAAAAAACACGCAGCCGGCAGTGGGTAAAACCTAACAGCTTCACCTGAACAAAAAAAACTACCAGATCAGATAGGTTTTTTAACTTTGGCCGCTCCGCTAAGATCCAGCGCCGACCTGCAAGCACGCGATAGATAAATAGACGCTCGGCGCCCCATATCTTCGACTAACCCAACAAGGTAACCGCATGCTCTTCCTGCCCATTGTTTTTGTAATATTAACGGCCAAGGTTGCGGGTGCCTTTCTAAAAAAGTTAGGGCAACCGGAAGTGGTTGGCGAAATGATCGCCGGCTTTGTATTGGGCCCCTTAGTTCTTGGCCTGCTATTTCCCGAGGCACACCATGCACTATTTAAGGGCGACACCATCACTCACTTAAAAGTACTCAGTGACTTGGGCATCCTGTTATTCATGTTCGTCGTCGGCGCCGAGTTTCGAATGCCGGTCCAGCGCTCGGCCAACGCACTGGGCAAAGTCTTGCTGGTCGCCGGAAGCAGCATTGCCCTGCCCTTCGCACTGGGCATTGCGATCACGCCCGTGCTCTACAGCACCTTCGCGCCTGCTGGCACGCCTCACCTGGGCTTTAACCTATTCATTGCAACGCTGTTTTCGGTGACCGCTTTTCCGGTGCTGGCGCGCATTCTCAAGGAACGGCAGATGCTCGATAGCGAAATCGGTGCGCTCTCGCTGATGGCCGCCGCCGTGAGTGATATTTGCGCGTGGGTGTTGTTGGCGATCACTGCCATGAGCTTGTCGTTGGATCATCAATGGCAGGCTCTCATCCTCAGGCTTTGCGGGCTGTTGGCGCTGTGCGCCGCCTCATTCTGGTGCGTGCGTCCGCTGCTGGCTCGGTGGATAACCGCACAGGACAACAGGAGCACGCTGCCCTTGCTTGCAGTACTGCTCTGTGGAGCACTGCTTTACGGCAGCATCACCGAATGGCTGCAGGTGCACGCCGTGTTTGGCGCGTTCCTCTTCGGCGCGTGCCTGCCGCGCGATCAACGGCTGCTGAACATGCTGGTCGAGCGCGTAGAACATATGGCGGTGATCGTGTTGATGCCCAGCTTCTTTGCCTTGGCCGGGCTCAACACTACTGCAGCGACGTTTTCCGGGGTGGGTATCAGCCTCCTGGCTCTGGTGCTGTTGGTAGCCATCTGTGGCAAGTTGCTGGGCGGTGCATTGGGCGCGCGTCTGGCCGGTTATCCGGCACCAGTAGCACTGAGCGTCGGGGTACTGATGAACGCCAGAGGGCTGATGGAACTGGTGGTATTAAAGGTCGGACTTGACCTGGGGATTATCGGCAAGGAGTTGTTCACCCTCTTCGTCATCATGACCGTGGTCACCACCGTCATGACCGGCCCCTTACTAAACATTCTGGATAGGCTACGCCCTGCGCGCCAAAGGTTGGACATGCCATGACCGCACTCAATACCCCCGCCACTGCCGTGGTGCGGTCACGCCGACTCAAACGTAGCGGCGCTGCGTTAATTATCGTGCTGTTGGTTGGCGCCGTCGGTGTATCTCTCTACCTATATGGCAAACAGCCGCGCCGCCAGGGGGTGGTTGACCTGCCCAGGCTGCAGGCGCCGGTCAACGTGCAGTTCGATGAACGCGGCGTGCCGCATATCACCGCAGGTAATCAAGCGGATGCGTACCGTGCCCTTGGCTACGTGCATGCCCAGGAGCGTCTGTTCCAGATGGAAATGCTGCGGCGCCTGGCCCGTGGTGAATTGGCGGCGGTGCTGGGCAGCAAGCTACTGCCCACCGACAAACTCTTTCGCACGCTGCGCATCCGGGATCAGGCCGACTGGCAGGTGACTCACGCCGATCATGACAGCCCGGCATGGCACGCCTTGCAGGCCTACCTGGACGGTATCAACGCCTACCAAGAGCAGGGCCCGCGCCCGGTTGAGTTCGATCTGCTCGGAATTGAAAGACGACCGTTCACCGCGCAGGATGTCTACAGCGTTGTCGGGTACATGGCTTACAGTTTTGCCGCAGCGTTTCGTACCGAGCCCTTGCTGACCTATGTCAGGGACACCCTGGGTGAGCCTTACCTGGACTTGTTCGATCGCAGTTGGAACCCGCAGGGCGCCATTGCCGGCCAACCGTTGACCGGTGAAGACTGGAAATCCCTGACGGCCTTGGCGCAACTCAGCGAACAGGCCTTGAGTGACGCCGGGCTGCCGCAAATGGAGGGCAGTAACGCGTGGGTCGTGTCCGGCCAACGCAGCCAAAGCGGCAAGCCGCTGCTGGCAGGTGATCCGCACATTCGTTTTTCGGTGCCGTCAGTGTGGTACGAGGCGCACCTCAACGCTCCCGGCTTCGAACTCTATGGCGACTATGAAAGCCTGGTACCGTTCGCCTTGCTGGGGCACAACAACGCGTTCGCCTGGACCCTGACCATGTTCCAGAACGACGACATCGACCTGATTGCCGAAACCACCAACCCTGACAACCCCGAACAGGTCTGGTACCAGGGCCATTGGGTAACATTGGAGGAAGAACAACAGCGTATCGAAGTGCGTGATGCCGACCCCGTCATGCTGCGCCTGCGACGCTCGCCCCACGGCCCGATCATCAATGACGCACTGGGCGAGAATGCCCCCGGTCGCCCCATCGCAATGTGGTGGGCGTACCTGGATGGCCCCAATTCGGTGGTGGACGCCTTCTATCAACTCAACCGTGCCGATACCCTGGACAAGGCCCGCTCGGCGGCGGCGCTGATCAAGGCGCCGGGACTCAACGTGGTCTACGCCAATGCCCAGGGCGACATTGCCTGGTGGGCCGCGGCAGGTCTGCCCAAGCGGCCCCCACAGGTCGACCCGAATTTCATCCTCGATGGCAGCACCGATCAGGCCGACAAGCTCGGCTATTACCCCTTCAGCGCCAACCCCCATGAAGAAAACCCGGCCAGGGGCTATATCGTCTCCGCCAACGCCCAGCCCGCCTCGCCCGCCGGCCAGGCAATACCTGGGTATTACAATCTGCCCGACCGCGGCCAACGCCTGAACCGGCAATTGGCCCAGGACGCGCACTGGAGCATCGACAAGAGCAAGCAGCTGCAGCTCGATACACAAACCGGCTACGCCCAGCGTGTATTACAACCGCTATTGCCGATCCTGCGGGCGGCGATTGACGACCCACTGCAACGCCAGTGGCTGGAGGAGCTGGCACAATGGCCGGGCGATTACCCGCTGGACTCAATCAACCCGACGCTGTTCAACCAGTTCCTCTATGACCTCGGCTACGGCGCCTTGCACGATGAACTCGGTGATGTGATGTTCCAGAACCTGCTCGCCACCCGCGTCCTGGATGCCGCCCTGCCGCGCCTGGCCTCCGATGAGCATTCACCCTGGTGGCAGGACAAGACTCAACCGGCGGTACAGCAGCGCGCCGATGTGGTGGTGCGCGCCTGGAAGACCAGCGTCGCGCACCTGCAGGCCACTCTCGGCACCGACACCGCACATTGGCAATGGGGCAAAGCGCACCAACTGACCCAGATGCATCCGCTGGGCAGTCAAAAACTACTGGCGCCGCTGCTTAACGTGGGCCCTTACGCGGTACCCGGCAGCCACGAAGTGCCGAACAATTTCTCTGCGCCGCTGAGCGCGGCGCCTTGGTCGGTCACCTACGGCCCTTCAACGCGCCGGGTGATCGACCTGGCGATGCCGGACCAGGCGCAGGGCATACTGCCTGTGGGGCAGAGCGGCGTTCCCTTCAACCGGCACTATCAGGACCAGGTCTTGCCCTTTGTGCGTGGCGAGTATCAAGCGCTGCACCTGTCCTCGACGGACATTGCCCGGGCCACCCAAAGCACCTTGCAGTTGCGGCCCGCGCCTTAGGCCCGCGCCGTCTGCTGGTCAAGCTGCACGAGGATCGCAGCCAAACAGCGAGCAAAACCGGCCGGGTCCTCCAGCATCATCAGATGGCCGGTATCCGGCATCAAGGTCAGGCCGTGGCTGGCAGAATGTGCCCAGGCCGGGATGTCCCAGCCTGACACCGAACGCTCCCCTGCCAGCAGGTGCACCGGCGTGCGCTCGAACAGACGCTGCAATTGCTCTGGGTAGTCGGGCGCACCGGTAATCGCCACCACGGACTTGGCCATCGCCTGCAGCGTGCCCGCCGGTTGATGCGCCAGCCATGCCTGTGCGCGCTCAAGCAGCGGCGCCTCGGGCGCAAGCCCGGCCTTGGTCAGCCAGGTGTGCGGCTGCGCGCGATAGCCGGCCAGCATGTCGGCGACTTCCTGGGCCGGCGCGCGCGCCACCGACGAAGACCAGAATGCATCCTTGAGGCTGAAATTGCCTTCCACGCTGACCACCCCTGCCACCCGCTCCGGGTAGCGCAAGGCAAACAGATACGCCACCACCCCACCGACGGAATGCCCGACCAGGTGCACTTTACGCTCACCCAATTGCTGCGCGATCTTCTGCTCGAGGTGCTCGACCTGCGCCGCAATATCGATAACTCCCGCCTGCCGCCCAGCTTCACAGCCATAGCCATAGCCAAGCAGGTCTGGTGCTGCCATCGGCCGCCCCGAAAACGCTTGCTCGCTCAGTTGCGATTTCAAGGTTCCAATAAGGCCATTGATAAAAATGACCGGAGTCTGTTCGCCAGTGTTCATGGTGCTCTCCCTGGGTCTAAAAGCTGAACCAACCCCTTAGTTAACACGCTCCCGAACGCCTCTACTACCCCTCAGATCAGGTAGGTTGCAAGGCATTCCTGAACTCACTAGATTCTGCGTCCAGCTGTGTTGCCAACACCTGCCAAGCGATTGAAAGACAACAACAAGCGCCGGGGCAGGCGCACTTTTTCAGGACATGCACATGGACGTTCAGATTGACGTTGGTATTCGCGGTGCAGCGCCCCAGATGCCGCGCTACTCGGTTGACGCGTTATTAAGTGCAGAACTCAACCCCTCATTACACGAGCACGCCGATGCCTGCCTGGCGTTGATTGAACAACGCTTCGCTTGCGCCCCAGCCTGGTTGCAACTTGACCTCGCATCGTTCGACGCCCCACTCCCCGAGCACATCGCCAGCGCCCTGCTCGAACGCGCCAGCGCTGCCAGCCATGACCCAGCCCTGTACCTGCCGTGCACAGGAACCGAGGACTTCATTGCCCGCCAATATGCGCCGCAGGGGCTGACCCACGGCAGCCTTTTGCACAGTGCTTCAAGCGCCTGCCGTTCGCACCTGCCGCTGTCCTGCCTGCTGCATCGCATGCACAGCGCTCAGATGGGCGAAGCACGGCTGGACCGCAACCCCAATCGCTTGTATCGCCAATTTCTTGAACACCTGGGCATTTATCTGCCGGCGATTTCGTCCCCCCGGGCAGCCCGCGACCCACACCTGCTGCCGGATGCCTGGACCCTCACACAGCTGCGCCTGAGCCTGGCGAGCCAACCCGAAAAGTACAGGGCAAAACTGCTCGGCGCCGCGTTGTTTGAAACCGTCTACCCACTGCCGCATCTCGTCCGCTCGCTGAGCTGCACGGCTTATCTGCAACAGATGCAGTGGTTGCAGGCACAGCGCCTGGACACGGTGATCGCCGACGCTATCGCGCATGTTTTAAGCAGCCCAGGCACCTCGCTGATCCACGCCTGCCGGGACATTGAAGCCGGTTTCAACCTGAGCATGGCGATCATGCAGAAATGGCTTGAAGGCCTGCAGCACTGGGTCGCACAAGGGCGGACAGGGGCGCGCCAACAAATGATCCGGCTGGTTCAGGACAAGGCCAGGTACGCCCAGGGTTATCACGCCAACATGAAGATGGATGGGCTGGCGTTCGACGAACTGATGAGCAGCAACCCCGCGCGTTTTGTCGATGCCTTGGGGCGCTCGCGCTGGGTAGTGCCCGGTCAGCCGCAGCGCAGTCGGTTGATCAACGAACTGATCAGCTTCAAAGGCCCGATGTTTCGCATTTTCAACGAGGCCGACCTGGTGGTGATCCGCAACTGGATCAATGATCTGGCCGAACACGCGCCCACGACAGTGGCCGCAGTCGAGCAGGTCGCATCAGCGACACCCGCCGAGCCTGGCCAGCTGATAAGTGAGCCGTTAAGCGTGCCGCGACGCACCGGCGCGCGCACGCTGTATCACCAGTTGATCAACATCGAGCGTTTCCCGGACGCGCGCCTGCAAGCACGAGCCTTCGCCGTGCGCTGGCTGGCTCAGACCCGCGCCAACGCCGCGCCTGACGACGGCGCCATGCCGCTGCCTGTCTACGACGCCGGTCAACTGCGCGCCTGGTATGACGCCAAGGCGCTCGGGCAGGTGCAGGCCTACACGCGTCAGTGCGAAATCGAAAAGTCGCGCGAACAGGTCATCGAAGAAGCCGTGTCGTTGTGCCCGATGATTTTCATCGATGGCGCCTGGCTTCAACACTGGTGCGCCCCTGGGCTGCTGGACAGCCCTACCGGCTCGCTGTTCTACCAGATTTATTCGGATGAAATCGGCAACGGAGATATCCGCCAGAACCACGCGAACATCTATCGCCAGTTGATGACTGCGATGGGTGTCGAGCTGCCGGACTTCGAACAGCGAGCCTTCGTAGACTGGGACGGTTTCGACGATGAAGATTTTGACGTGCCCGTGTTCTGGTTGTCGTTATCGCTGTTTCCACGTCACTTCCTGCCGGAAACCCTGGGCCTGAACCTGGCCATGGAAATGTCGGGGGTGGGCGGCGCGTACCGCCAGGCGCGTGACGAGCTGCGTCACTACGGATTCCCCACCCACTTCGTCGACCTGCACAACACCATCGACAACGTTGCCACCGGCCATTCGGCCATGGCCCTGCAGGCTATCGAAGGTTTTATGGACGAATGCGCGCACTTGCCCGAAAGCGCCCAGGCGTTGTGGCAACGCATCTGGGTCGGCTATCGCGCCTTGCGCGCCCCGCAGAAGAACCTGAAGAGCTGGTGGGCACGCAACACTTTTTACCCCTCTCCAACCTTATCTCGCTGAATCGAGGACGCATACGTGACTTGCTATGTACTTGGCATTTCCGCCTATTATCATGACAGCGCCGCAGCGCTGTTGGGCGATGGACACATTGTCGCGGCCGCTCAGGAAGAGCGATTCAGCCGCAAGAAACAGGACGCTCGATTCCCGCGCAATGCGATCGACTTCTGCCTGGAGCAAGCGGGTATCACGCTCTCCCAGGTCAACCATATTTATTACTACGAAAACCCCTACAAGAAACTCAGCCGTATCGGCGTGACGTACCTGAATTTCGGCGCCAAGGGAATGGGTTCGTTCCTGTCTGAAATGCCCGCCTGGCTGACTGAAAAAGTCCACATCAAGCGCACCTTGAAGCGTGAGTTTGCCAGCTGCCGTACCGCCGACGGGTACTGCCCTGCCATCAGTTATATCGACCATCACCAGTCCCATGCGGCCTCGGCGTTCTACGCCAGCCCCTACGACGAGGCAGCGGTGCTGTGTATCGACGGCGTCGGCGAATGGGCCACCACGTCTGCCTGGTGGGGCAATGGCAAGGACCTCAAGCCGCTGTGGGATATCCGCTTTCCCCATTCACTGGGCTTGCTGTACTCGGCCTTTACCTATTTCTGCGGGTTCAAGGTCGACTCAGGCGAATACAAACTGATGGGCCTGGCCCCCTACGGCAACCCGGTCTATGCGAAAACCATTCTCGACCACCTGATTGACGTCAAAGACGACGGCAGCTTCTGGCTCGATATGTCGTACTTCGATTACGCCGTCGGCGATTGCATGGTCAGCGACAAATTTGCCCAGCTGTTCGGTGGCCCTCGTCGCGAACCCGAAAGCCAGATTACCCAGCGCGAGTTCGACCTGGCGGCCTCGGTGCAGCAGGTGCTGGAAGGCGTGATTCTCAAGCTGGCCCAAACCATCAAAGCGCAAACCGGCGCCCGCCATTTATGCATGGCCGGCGGCGTGGCACTCAACTGCGTCGCCAATGGCAAATTGCTGGAATCGGGCATCTTCGAATCGATCTGGGTGCAACCTGCCGCCGGCGACAGCGGCGGGGCCTTGGGGGCCGCCTATACCGGCTGGTACGAACGCCGCCAGGCCGTACGCCCCAGCCAGGCGGCGGACCGCATGGCCGGTTCGTTGCTCGGCAGTTGCTACAACGACGTGCAGGTGGAAGCCGCATTGAATGCCTGCGGTGCCGTCTACCGCAAAGTCAGCGATGAAGAACGCAGCCAGATCGTCGCCGAAAAACTCGCCGCCGGCCGGGTGATCGGCTGGTTCCAGGGCAAGATGGAGTTCGGCCCGCGCTCACTGGGCTCGCGCTCGATCCTCGGTGACCCGCGCAACCCGGATATGCAAAGCGTGATGAACCTCAAGATCAAGAACCGCGAGTCATTTCGCCCGTTCGCCCCGGCCGTGCTGGAAGACCACGCCGCCACCTGGTTCGACTTGAACAGCAGCAGCCCGTACATGCTGTTTGTGGTGCCGATCAGCGCCGAGGTGAGTTTGACGCCGGTGATCGACAAGCCGCTGCAGGGCATCGAAAAACTCAAAGTGGTGCGCTCGCACATTCCTGCGGTAACCCATGTCGACTATTCGGCTCGCGTACAAACCGTCAACCAATATTCCAACAGTGCCTTCCACGCCCTGCTGCAGCGCTTCCACGCGCTCACCGGCTGCCCGGTGCTGATCAACACGTCGTTCAACGTGCGCGGCGAACCCATCGTCGAAACACCGCAAAACGCTTACTTGTGCTTCCTGCGCACGCACATGGACGACCTGGTCATCGGTCGCTACGTGATGGAAAAAGACCAGCAACCGGCGCTGCAAGGCGACGGGGATTGGCGCACCGAATTCGAACTGGATTGATCCACCCTGCCACCCGCCCACTGACCGGACCTGCTCACCATGCTGACCTTGATCAAATACTTGCTCGTGCCAGTGCTGGCATTGCTGTTTGTCGCCCTGCTGCCGGTAGGGCTTGCGCTGTCGATCTTCGTCGACCCGTTGCAATTGAAGCGCAAGAAGTCACCGCACAGCTATTTCAACCCGGCCTCGACGGCTAAACGCCCAGCCCTTTGACCCGTACAGGTACGCCATGCCAACAGCTGCCCTTTCCCACGAAGCCGCGGTGCAGGAAGTCTATCGGTTGACCCCACAGATCCGTGAATACGATGAATTCATGTACCTGGGTGTGCGCTGGTTGCCCTACACCATGTTCTTCCATCACCCCAACTATCGCTCGGAGGTGATCAATACCGACGCCTTTGGCTTTCGCCTGAGTCGCTACCGCGATACCCAGGTCAGTGTCGCCCAACTGCCGGCCGACGCTCCGGTGAATATCCTGGTGGGCGGTTCGACCACCCTGGGCACCGGCGCATCCACTGATGACTGGACCGTGGCCTCGCGGCTGTCCGCCCACAGCGACGCGCCCTGGATCAACTTCGGCGGGCGCGGCTACAACGCAGTGCAAGAGGTGGTGATGTTCCTGATGCATCAGCATCGCTTCCAGGCGATCCAAAACGTGGTGGTGTTCAGCGGCATGAACACCCTCACACTGGAGGGGCTGCCGGACGAGCTGGCCACCGAGCACGGGCGCTATTACTACTCGTATGAGTACGACCATTACATGGGCAAGTACAACGACGACCTCAAGCGCCGGACCAACACTTACGCCTCCGAGCTGGATAAACGCGGCGGGTGGTTAAGCCGGTTCAAGCACTACCTGGACGGCCAGGTCAGCCACGAAAACCCCGCGGACAAAATCATTGATGACCGCGCCACCGACAATGCGCAGCGACTCGAACGAGCGGCCTGGGTCGTGAGCAACGCCCTCAAGCAATGGCAGCAATTGCTTGCCCCGTTCAACGCGCGCCTGACCTTCGTACTGCAGCCCATGGCCTATTGGACCCGCGACTTTCTGACCGAAGACGAAGAGGCGGTCTTCCATGCCATCGACAGCTGCCCGAACAACTTCTGGCGGCTGTTCAGCCAGATCCTGCGTCCCGAAAACCACGCGCCGTTCGCATCGGCCATCGAGCGTGAATGCCGGCGGCTTGGCATCGATTTTTTCGACATGAACCTGATGTACCGGCATTCCCCACTGCTGTCACAGACGGTCTTCGTCGACCGCGTGCACTTTAACGACGCCGGCTATGACGAAGCCGCCCGGCTTATCCACCACCACTTGATTACCCAGTGAGCCCAGCATGAAAAAAAACCCAGCCCACGACCTTCCACCGGCCGGCAAGACAGCCTCCAAAGGTTTACTTGGCACGCTCAAGCAGGTCCTCAGCCGCCTGTTCAAACGCAAGAAGAAAAAACCCAACTCGATCTATCCACTGCGTTGAAGCCAACCATCATTCGCCAAGGAAGACCCCATGCAGATTTTTTCGATGAAACCCGGGCACGACGGTGCCGTGGCCCTGATCGACACTGACCAGCAAAAGCTGCTGTGGTCGTTTGAAGCCGAGAAAGACAGCTTCCCGCGCTATGAAGCCTTCAATCCCCATCAGTTCGTCGAAGCGGCCGGTTTGATGGACCAGGTGCCTGACGTGGTCGCGATCAGCGGCTGGGGCAAAAACTCGCTGGATGAAGGCGCCTCGATTGGTGCCGGCTACTACGGCACAGCGGATGAACAAACCTTGGTTCAAGCGCGCAACCTGTTTGGCAAAGAGGTCCAATACTTCAGCTCCAGCCATGAAAGCTCGCACATTTGGTGCGCCTATGGCCTGTCGCCTTACGAGCAGGGTCGCCCGTGCTATGCGTTGGTCTGGGAAGGCGCATTGGGTGACTTCTACTTCATCGACGAGCACCTGCAGGTGCAGCACCTGGGGTCGGTGATGAAAACCCCGGGCAACAAATATGGCTTCCTCTATGCACTGGCGGACCCGACGTTCACCCTGCCCAAGGGCAAGCTGCGTTTCGAGGACCCCGGCAAATTAATGGCGCTGTGTTCCTACGGTGAGTCCGGTGAAATGACGCCCCAGGAGCGTGAACTTACCGACTTCCTGCTGGACCGCGACAGCATTCTGCTGAGCCTGGCCAAAGACGACCTGAAGGACTCGCCGTATTACAACATCGGCCTTGAACACCCTGACTTCACCCGCATGGCAAAACGTTTCTCGGATGCGCTGTTCGATCGTTTCTACCAGTACGCCAGGCAACACCTGACCCAGGGCAAACACCCGCTTCTGGTGGTGGGTGGCTGTGGTTTGAACTGCGACTGGAACACCATGTGGAAAGACTGCGGCCTGTTCGATGACGTCTTCGTGCCGCCGTGCACCAACGACACCGGCTCGGCCATCGGCACGGCCGTGGATGCCATGCGCCGCCTCACCGGCAAGGCCAAGGTCAGTTGGGATGTCTATTGCGGCCAGGCTTTCGTCGACGATCAACCCCACATGCCGGATGTGCATCGCGAGCCCCTGGATCCGGCGAAACTGGCCGAGTTTATCGGTACCGGGCACATCATTGGTTGGGCCCAGGGCAACTGCGAGATTGGCCCACGCGCCCTGGGTAACCGTTCGATCCTGGCCGAGCCGTTCTCGACGCAAACACGCGACCGCCTCAACGCCATCAAAAAGCGCGAAGGCTTTCGCCCCGTGGCCCCCATTTGCCTGGAAGAAGAGGTACACCGCCACTTCGACTGGCAGGGCCCGTCACCGCACATGCTGTATTTCCAGAAGGTCATCAATCATGACCTGGGCGCCATCACCCACGTCGACGGCACGGCACGGGCACAGACCGTGAACGCGCAACAGAACCCCGGCATCCATGCACTGCTCAGCGCCTTCCGGGATCGCTTCGGCGCCGGCGTGCTGTGCAATACATCGCTGAATTTCAACGGCACGGGCTTCATCAACCGCACCAGCGACCTGTACCACTACTGCAAAACCAATGGGCTGGACGGCTTCGTCTACAACGACACCTTGTGCACCTTCAAACCCCAGGATTAAGCCCGGACACTTTCGCCAGGAAACGCCATGAAAAAGAAAATCCTCTACGTCTATTCAATCGGCGGTCCACCGCTGGATTATTTCTACCCCAAGATGGTCGAGCGCGCCTCGGTCCACACCTGCATTGTCAGCCCGGTGTCGGCCTACAATCGCCAGATCATCGAACGCTACAGCGAGCATGTCGAAGACTTCAGCGGCCTGAGCGCCGACGCCGCCATGGAGCGGGTCTATGCCTACGCCACGCAGATCAGCCCCGACGCACTGTTCTCGTTTGCCGAATTTCTCTTGAGCTCGGTCTCGAACATGGCCGACTCCCTGGGACTGCGCGGGGTGGGGCCTAATGTCATGCTGGCCCGCAACAAGATTCTGATGCGCCAGCACTGGGCCTCCGCGGGCATACCGCAACCCTTGTTCTGCCCGGTCAGGTCGCTGGATGATCTGCCAGGCACGCGTAAATTGCGCCTGCCGTTCCTGATCAAGCTGGCGTACGGCGCAGGTTCCATCGCACAGCAAATTATCCGCCGGCACGAAGAAAGCGAAAGCGCGGTGATGCGCATGCTGGACCTGACCGAAGTCACACGTCAGCAGGGTGACCACGAGTTCAGCGAAAGCCAGGGTTTCCCGCAACTGATTGCCGAGGAAATCATCGAGTCGACCACCGATTCCTGGTACGAGGAAGAGGGTTATGGCGATTACCTGAGCGTTGAGGGCCTGGTGCGCGACGGCCAGTACTACCCGATCGCCATGACCAGCCGGCTGCGCACTATCGAGCCGTTCACCGAGCTGGGTAACGTGGCGCCCTGTGTGCTGGACAGTGAGAAAAAACAACGGATCGTGCAGTGGGTGAGTCGCTCCATCGATGCCCTGGGGTTGCAGAACTGCGCGACCCACACCGAACTCAAGCTGATGGCCAATGGCGAAGTATCCTTCCTGGAAACCGCGGCGCGCATGGGTGGCGTGGCGATCGCCAAGGAGCTTGATGAGGTGTTCGGCGTCGACTATGTCGGCCTGTTCCTGGACGTCATCCTCGGCAATGAGTGCGAGATTCCCGGCTTCGAAGAAACCCCACCGCGCTGTGCGGCGGCCTCGATCGCCTTGATCGGTTGCGACAGCCTGGGGACCCAATGGACGTCCTCGCGGGTGTTCGCGCCGAGCCAGGTGGACTGGAAAGCCCTCACCGGCCACGAGACCTCGGTGAATGTCGAGCTGGCGCAGTCCATCTCGCCAGGCGCGCCCTTCCCGCCTTACGACCTGTCCGGCGGCGTACTCAATTATGCCGGGCAAGCGTTTCTGATCAGCACTGACGCCAGCACGCTGAAAGCGTCGGCCTACAAACTGCTGGATGGGCTTGAGCAACAGTTGCCTGAATCCGTATGACCCACACGGCAGCCGCGGCTGCCCGACCACTTTTTTGAAATGGATCGAATCATGGACGCCAGAAAATTGAGCATGACGCTATGGGTGATCAACCTGGCGTCCATCGCCGGCTGCACCGTCAGTTACGTCTACCTCTCCTATTACCTCTACAACGCGACCGGCAATGTGCTGCTGGCCGACGCGGTGCTGGTTGCACCGATGCTGGTGCCGATCCTGCTCTACGTCGCCATCAAGAAAGTCGCGGCCTCGGGCTCGCCACGACCAATTTTCGCACTGGCCAACGCAGCCTGTCTGATATCCGCGGTGGGGATATTCCTGCTGCTGCCAAGGTTCCCCATAATTGCCATCGCAGGTGCGTTGACCATCGGCTTCCTTGATGCGCTTCAGCGAGTAACGCGGATCGTCGCGATCAAACGATTTTTCTCGGGCGAAGACGTTAAATTCGCCGTGCCCATGACCCTGACCGCGCAGTTTATTGCCGGTGGCCTGGCCGGTGTCATGCTCGCTTACTTCAAGGGCCAGACCACGCCGATGATCATTCTGAGCGCCGTCGCTGTGCTCTTTACGGTCGCCGGCCTGGTGTCATTGCTGCTGCCCGACAGCCAGGCGATTGAAGACAAGGAGTCGCCCGACGCGCCAACCCTGCTCAAGAGCAACAACCTCGCGAACCTGCTTAAAAACAACCCGCTGCTCAAGCACTATTTGATGGCGTCCATCGTGTTCGTCAGCGTCTTCCAGGGCTTTTTCAACATCTCACGGGTAACGCTTCCCGCGCACCAGTTGGGCCTGAACGATGAATACGTGGGTTACCTGCAGATCCTCAGCAGCCTGGGCGCGCTGATCGGAGCAGTCGCGTTCTACTTTTATAACAAGACCGGCCGCACGTTCAGTGCCACCGCGGTGCGCCTGGTGAGTATCGCCAGCCTCGCCGCGCTGTGTGCCGCCAGCAGCGGCTACAACGTGGCGAGCAGCTACACCGCCTACTTTGCCTACATGTTCATGTGGGAACTGATGTTCTTCAATTACGAAGCCAACGTGGTCAACGCCTGCTCCAGCGCCGACATGGCTCATGTCGCCACCTACCAGTACGCGGCGTCCTACTTTGGCATCATTTCAGTCACCCTGGCCGGCGGCCTGCTCACCCAATACCTCGGTTTGCTGCAGACCGCGCTGATCCTGTCGGCCCTGTACCTGTGCTATATGCTGAGAGAGGCCTATTCGTCCAACAGCCAACGCTCGTCCCTGGTGAAGGACTGACCATCAGGCGCTCTGGTGCCATTAAACCTGGGGGTAGCGTTTAAATAGCTCGGTAGCTTCCCAGCGTGCCGCATGTGCCTGCAACGCTGGGAAATTATCCGCCCTGACCACATCAGCGACCATCAACTGAATGAACGACCAGGCGACGGCGCTGGTGATGTCGTCCTGACCCGGCCGATCTAGCGAAACCGGTTGTCGCCCCGACAATTGGGTATCCCATGCACGACAAGCAGCCAATAACTGCCTGGTTACCCGCTCCAGCCAGGGCTGATGGCGTTTTTCCTCCGGTCGCAGCTGATATTCGTAGACGATCTGCACTGCCTTTTCGCAGGCAGCCAGTGCCAGCCCTAAGCTGCGCAGCGAAGCGGCCAAAGGCAAGGCCTCGTGCGGCATCAATTTTCGCTCAGCCGGGCTCAACGCCTCGAAATAGTCGATGATTAGCGTCGAATCCATCAACACGTTGCCATCATCCAGCACCAAACTTGGTGCTTTTACCACCGGGTTGATCGCACCGAATGCTTCGAACTCGCTGAATACCGAAAGTGCGGCGTGTTCGAACGAGACCCCCATCACCTCCAGCGAAATAGCCACACGTCGAACATATGGGGAATCGAGCATGCCGATCAATTTCATCAGGTGAACTCCTTGGTAATAGAGGTTAATCCTATTTCTTGGCTGCGTTGCAGAGAAGTGAAATTTGAGTGTTGGCATGGGGCATTGAGAGATATCGTCAGGCTCTGAGCGTCATCGGGCTGTAGCAAAAAAGGTAAGCCCAATACAGAGCGGCGCAATGATCAAAGGGCGGAAATAAACCGCAGAATACAAAAAGGGCCTGTAAAAACGTAATATTGTTCACTTACGTCGGTGTCGGAAACCCGAACCGTCACCCCCTACTGCAACCAAACCCATGCTGATTGCTTCCGTAGGCCTTGGTAGCCGACTTGCAGAGGTAGCTAGCCCTTCTGAAAAGTGAAACAAGCCCATCGCCACCAAACCCTTTCGCAGATTTTTCCCTGGCTACTCTGTAGGTCGCGTTATCTGGAATCTCTACCAGTCCTACAACTAGATCGACTGGCATCCCCCAGCGCGCTCGCCCACGCCTCGTTCAAGCGGCTGAACATGTTGGCTCGGTCTGAAGCGATTTTGCCTACCGTGTAAAAAGCGTCTCGGTTGAGCAATATCAGCAGATGGTAGTGCGGCCTTCCACGCCACCCTTGCTCTCGTGCCCACACGTACCGAACTTTGCAGCTATGAGCGTGCTGGTACCGCCGTGCAGCTATTTCGCGGTGATGCTTCACCTTTGATTTGAATGAGGCGAAGAACCTGCTAATGACCTCGTTGGAATCTATGTAATCGTCCAGTTCAATATCACAGGGAAGCCGTAGGTTCACCCTGAATGCCAGCACCCTGGGATATTGATCAAGTGCCAGGCAGATGGTGCGTTTTAGATCAGCCAGGTATTCGCGGATGAGTGGGCCTTTCTCCACCATCACTGGCAGCCCTTCGAAGGTGTCGTCGTAGTGGAAGTGAAGGTTTCGGTTATCGGGGTGACGAAGCATGATTACTACTCTTGGAGTGGTGGTCATAACCTCTGCACACTGAGTAGTTTTTAGCCCGGCCTCCTTCCTGCCCCAGATGCATTCGCCTTCGAGGGATGCACCTAGCGGATGGGTATCTGTAAGTCTATAAAGCATATTACCCGCACCGACGAAGTAACCTCCGAGAGCTGCGAAGGCATATCGCTGAAATCCCAACAATATGTTGAGTTTTTTAATAATCCCTTCACTCTGGAAAAAAAGCATCTCCCATGCATGAGCCTGCTCACACTGTCGGCAATTGTGATCAACTCACTGGACGCATGCCATGAGTCACTGAAGCGTTCACAACGACCCGCACAGCATCCGGCATAAGCGCCATGGTCGGAGTTGATCCGACCATGGCGCTTATGCCGGTTAGTCAACACCCTTCACGCAACAAATTATTCGGCCGTGTCGCGCTCTTCGATCCGAGCCAAAATCCACTCGTGTACCTCCTCCTACACTCAACCAACGCTGCGCTCTCCCAGTGAAACCGGCTTAGGGAAGGCTCCCTCGGCGATGTACTTATAGATGGTAGACCGACCAAGACCAGTGATTTCTACGGTTGGATGAATCAAGCCGTGCAAGCCACGCTCTCAGCGGCAGCCTAATCTGGTCACGCGGTTTCAGGTGGATCGATAGGGGCTCAGAGTTGAATGGATGGGCTTCGAGCCCCAGATCTTCTAGCCCCGATTCGCTGACATTTCGTCTTATGGGGCTATTGGAACTTCCCGGTTAGCGCAGCCGCCCAACAGTCAAAACTGGAGGCTGCCGAAGAGTCGTCAATTAGTTCCCCTCACAACCTCCATCGCCGAACTTACTGCGGAGGACATTGGCGCCTAGAAATCTCGCGTCCACTTTCTTCGAAACAGACGATGATTCCATCCAAAGCCAGTCGTTTCGTAGGAGTAAGGGCCCTTAGAAATAAAAAGGGGTCACGAGATAAAATCTCGCAACCCATTGAATATATCGTCAGGACGGAGCGATTCGAACACTCGCCCCCTAGCACCCCATGCTGCTATCACCCTATTCCAACTGAGAGCCCAGAAAACACGCAGGAACTCGGCCGATCTGCGGCATGTATGCTTCGGGCGTAGGCGGCGAAACGCCGACCTCGAGTGCATCTAATAAATCCGCCCAATATTGCATCATCCTACGTCTCGGCTCGACGTATTCCGCATGATTGTACGCAGCTCGAACTTGGTTGGCATCAGCGTGGGAAAGCTGCGCCTCAATCCATTCTTCTGCAAAGCCAACCTCGTTGAGCGCCGTTGAGATGGTGGCCCTGATCCCATGACCGGTGAGCCTGCCTTTGTAACCCATACGGCTGATCGCGGTGTTAAGAGTATTTTCACTGATCATTTCCTGCGGTTCGTATCGGTGAACCAGCAGATAACGCGCACCGCGCGCCCTTAACTGCATCAACCGCTGCACAATTGCAATTGCTTGAGCAGAAAGCGGAATCACGTAAGGTGGGATCTCATTCCCCTGTGTTCGCACACGACTCCGGAGTTGCTTCACACCCTCCGGCGGCACCCGCCAGATTCCTTTGTCGAAGTCGAATTGGTCTGGCGTCGCCGCCCGTAGCTCTCCTGTGCGCACCCCTGTCAGCAGCAATAGACGGATACCAAGCCGTGTCGCTTCTGCACACCCATAGTGGGTGACGGTTCTGAGCAGTCCTGGAAGCTCATTTACCTGGAGGAAGGGATTATGGCGAACTGGCCGCGGCGTCTCAGCAACGATATCAAGGTCCGCGGCAGGGTTCACTTCAATAAGCCCTTCCGCCATGGCAAAACGAAAGATTTGGTTGAGCCAGGTGCGTACCTTTCGAGCAGAGACCAGCGCCCCTCTGCGCTCAATTCGCCGAATGAGCTCCAGCACGTCACCACGAGAAACATTCGCGATCGGAAGATCGCCCAAACAGGGCAGCATGTCCTTCTTCAGGTATTTGCTGGCTTGCCCTGCACTGCCCTTCGTACTTTTCGTCAGCTTCTTACTTCGGAACGCGTGCCAACGACCAGCAACCGCTTCAAACGTGTTGTTGATGGCGTGAGAGGCTTTCTGCCGCTCAGCACGGCGATGCAATCGGGGATCGATATTGTTGGCCACCAGCGTACGTGCAGCCTCTCTCCGCTGACGAGCCTCCTTGAGACTCACGTCGGGATAGATGCCGAGGGAAATACGTAATTGCTTGTCATGCCAATAGAAACGGAAATGCCAGCGCTTCGAACCCGTTGGGGGCACTTGCAGAGATAAGCCATCGCCATCAGTTAACGTATAAGGCTTGTTGGCGGGCTTGGCTTGCTTGATCGCTGTATCTGTCAGAGCCATCAGACACCTCCTTTCGCATCAAGGAGGGGAATACAACCCTGTGCTAGACGGACCAATGCGAAAATTGATGCGCAATGAATCGTAAAAGGCTGTGCCAGCGGTGTACTTAAATATGTACTTAAAAACCGTGGCTGGAGATGGAATCCAGTGGAATTCAGAAAACGAAAAAAGCGGCTCAAGGCCGCTATTTCCGTGGCTTCCAGGCGTTCAGTGGGCCTTAATGGAAGCAAATATGGCGCAGCGGACGGGACTCGAACCCGCGACCCCCGGCGTGACAGGCCGGTATTCTAACCGACTGAACTACCGCTGCGCGTAACACGTGAAGCGAATGGTGGGTGATGACGGGATCGAACCGCCGACCCTCTGCTTGTAAGGCAGATGCTCTCCCAGCTGAGCTAATCACCCTTCGTTTCGGTGTGGGCGCATCATACACCAAAAAATCGTAATGTCTTGATTTAAATGCAATTTATTCAAAAAAAGTTCATCGTACGATTTTTTGCCATATTCCGGACAGCAAAAAGCCCGCGATCAGGCGGGCTTTCTGTGGTGACCTGGCGTTCAGCGTTCCAGGCTACCGAATATGGCGCAGCGGACGGGACTCGAACCCGCGACCCCCGGCGTGACAGGCCGGTATTCTAACCGACTGAACTACCGCTGCGCGTAACACATGAAGCGAATGGTGGGTGATGACGGGATCGAACCGCCGACCCTCTGCTTGTAAGGCAGATGCTCTCCCAGCTGAGCTAATCACCCTTCGTCTCGGTGTGGCGCGCATTCTACGGAGCGACCTTGGGTCTGGCAAGCACTTTCTTAAATCTTTTTTTTGAGGCCTTCCAATGGCTTAGGCAGGGTTGGCCTGGGGCGCTATCAAGAGAATAATGCCCCCCTTTGTATAAAGGAGAGACTCACCCCATGTGGTTCAAGAACCTGCTTATCTATCGCCTGACCCAAGATCTGCCTGTTGATGCCGAGGCGTTGGAAGCGGCCATGGCCACCAAACTGGCGCGCCCTTGTGCAAGCCAGGAGTTGACCACCTACGGTTTCGTCGCGCCTTTCGGTAAAGGCGAGGACGCTCCCCTGGTTCACGTCAGCGGTGACTTCCTGCTGATCGCCGCCCGCAAGGAAGAACGCATCCTGCCGGGTAGCGTGGTGCGTGACGCACTGAAAGAGAAAGTCGAAGAGATCGAAGCCGAGCAAATGCGCAAGGTCTATAAAAAGGAACGCGACCAGATCAAGGATGAAATCATCCAGGCCTTCCTGCCCCGCGCCTTTATTCGTCGTTCGTCGACCTTTGCCGCCATCGCGCCGAAACAGGGCCTGATCCTGGTGAACTCCGCCAGCCCGAAACGCGCCGAAGACCTGCTCTCCACCCTGCGGGAAGTGATCGGCACCCTGCCGGTTCGCCCACTCACCGTGAAGACCGCGCCCACGGCCATCATGACCGACTGGGTCACCACCCAGAAACCGGCCGCTGACTTCTTCGTCCTCGACGAATGCGAACTGCGCGACACCCACGAAGACGGCGGCATTGTGCGTTGCAAGCGCCAGGACCTGACCGGCGAAGAAATCCAGTTGCACCTGACCACCGGCAAAGTCGTGACCCAATTGTCCCTGGCCTGGCAGGACAAGCTGTCCTTCATGCTCGACGACAAGATGACCGTCAAGCGCCTGAAGTTCGAAGACCTGCTGCAAGACCAGGCGGAACAGGACGGTGGTGAAGAGGCCCTGGGTCAACTGGACGCCAGCTTCACGCTGATGATGCTGACCTTCGGTGACTTCCTGCCGGCGCTGATCGAAGCCCTTGGCGGCGAAGAAACCCCGCAAGGTATCTAAGCCGTTTGAAGATCAAATTGTGGGAGGGGAATTACCCCTCACACATTTGATCGCATTTGCACTTCAAGAATCTAATAACAAGGACACCCCCATGCGCGCACTCGCCGCCTTGAACCGCTTCGTCGGCAATACCTTCGCCTACTGGGTGTTGATCTTCGCCGTCGTGGCTTTCCTCGAGCCCAGCTGGTTCATCGGCCTGAAAAGCGCCATCGTCCCGCTGCTGGGCCTGGTGATGTTCGGCATGGGGCTGACCCTCAAACTTGAAGACTTCGCCGAAGTCGCTCGCCACCCGTGGCGCGTGGCTCTGGGCGTGGTCGCGCATTTCGTGATCATGCCGGGGGTGGCCTGGCTGCTGTGCCAGGCCTTTCACCTGCCGCCGGAAATTGCCGTCGGCGTGATCCTGGTCGGTTGCTGCCCAAGCGGCACCTCCTCCAACGTGATGACCTGGCTGGCCCGTGGCGACCTGGCGCTGTCGGTGGCCATCGCTGCCGTCACCACCCTCCTCGCCCCGCTGCTCACCCCGGCGCTGATCTGGCTGTTGGCCTCGGCCTGGTTGCCGGTGTCGTTCATGGAGTTGTTCTGGTCGATCCTGCAAGTGGTGCTGCTGCCGATCGTGCTCGGCGTGGTCGCGCAACGCGTGCTCGGCGAGCGGGTCCGCCATGCGGTGGACGTGCTGCCCCTGGTGTCGGTGGTCAGCATTGTGATCATCGTCGCCGCGGTAGTGGCTGCCAGCCAGGCGAAAATTGCCGAATCGGGCCTGCTGATCATGGCTGTGGTGATGCTGCACAACAGCTTCGGCTACCTGCTGGGCTACTTCACCGGCCGCGTGTTCAAGTTGCCATTGGCCCAACGCAAGTCGTTGGCGCTGGAAGTGGGCATGCAGAACTCAGGGCTGGGCGCCGCCTTGGCCAGTGCGCACTTTTCGCCGTTGGCGGCAGTGCCCAGTGCGTTGTTCAGTGTCTGGCACAATATTTCCGGGGCATTGCTGTCGACGTATTTCCGCCGCATGAGCGAGAAGGAAGACCGCCGCGTAATGGAGAACACGCCGCAAACTTGATCGCATGATCAATTTTCGGCACTCTACCGAGCTTCGCGGGGACGACCTCGCGACGCTGTCGAGGCGCACAATCCGGGGACGACCCCGCCTATGGAAGCGAGGTCATCATGTCCTGGATCATTCTGTTTTTTGCCGGCTTGTTCGAAGTCGGCTGGGCCGTCGGCCTGAAGTACACCGACGGTTTCAGCAAGCCACTGCCCACGGCCCTGACGATTGCAGCCATGGCCATCAGCCTCGGCCTGCTGGGGCTGGCCATGAAAGAACTGCCCCTGGGCACCGCCTATGCCATCTGGACCGGCGTGGGTGCGGTGGGCACCGTGATTGCCGGGATTGTCCTGTTCGGGGAGTCCATGGCGTTGTTTCGATTGGCCAGTGTGGCGTTGATCATTTGCGGGCTTGTTGGGCTTAAGATCAGCGCTTAGGCCGCTACCGCCATCGGGGGCAAGCCCCCGATGAGTCCGGAACATCCAGCACAGAACTACCTGACACTCCCCCGCAAAACACCCACCACCGCCTGCAACTGCGCAGGCGTAGCCGCCCCCACGGCAACAGGCTCACCCGCCACCAATACCACCCGCGACCAGATCCGATGAAAGAAGCCCTTGTGCGGATCGCGGCTGAAGAAACTCCCCCACAGCCCCTGCAACGCCATCGGAATCACCGGCACCGGTGTCTCTTCCAGGATGCGCGTCACCCCACCACGGAACTCATTCATCTCGCCATCCGCCGTCAATTTGCCTTCCGGGAAGATACACACCAACTCCCCGTCCTTCAGGTACTGGGCAATGCGCGTGAAGGCCTTTTCGTAGATCTGGATATCTTCATTGCGCCCGGCAATCGGAATCGCCCCGGCGGTGCGGAAGATAAAGTTCAGCACCGGCAAACGGTAGATCTTGTAGTACATGACAAAGCGAATCGGCCGACGCACCGCGCCACCGATCAACAACGCATCGACAAACGACACGTGATTGCACACCAGCAACGCTGCGCCTTCGTCCGGGATCAGGTCGAGGTTGCGATGCTCCACGCGGTACATGGAGTGGCTGAGCAGCCAGATCATGAAGCGCATGGTGAACTCGGGGACGATCTTGAAGATGTAGGCGTTGACCGCGATGTTGAGCAGCGACACCACCAAGAACAACTCCGGGATCGACAGCTTGGCCACGCTCAGCAGCAGGATCGACACGATCGCCGATACCACCATGAACAGCGCATTGAGAATGTTGTTGGCGGCGATCACCCGCGCCCGCTCGTTCTCGGCGGTACGCGACTGGATCAGCGCGTACAGCGGCACGATATAGAAGCCGCCGAACACACCCAGGCCAAGGATATCGAACAACACCCACCAGGCTTGGCCGTAGCTGAGCACCGCGAGCCAATCGTTGGCCTGGACGTTCTGCGGGAAACCGCCGGAATGCCACCACAGCAGCAGGCCGAACACCGTCAGGCCGAACGAGCCAAACGGTACCAGGCCGATTTCCACCTTACGCCCGGAGAGTTTTTCGCAGAGCATCGAGCCCAGGGCGATGCCCACCGAGAACACGGTGAGGATCAGGGTCACCACGGTTTCATCGCCGTACAACCACTCCTTGGCGTAGGCCGGGATCTGCGTCAGGTAGATCGCGCCGACAAACCAGAACCACGAGTTACCGACAATCGAGCGCGACACCGCCGGCGTCTGCCCCAGGCCCATGCGCAGCGTGGCCCAGGACTGGGTGAAGATATTCCAATCCAGGCGCAGTTGCGGCGTGGATGCGGCCGCCCGTGGAATGCTGCGGCTGGCCAGGTAACCCAGCACCGCCACGCCGACAATCGCCACCGCCACGATCGGCGCGTAATGGGTGGACGACATCATGATCCCGGCGCCAATGGTGCCGGCCAGGATGGCCAGGAACGTACCCATCTCCACCAGGCCGTTGCCACCTACCAGCTCATCTTCGTGCAGGGCCTGGGGCATGATCGAGTACTTCACCGGACCGAACAGCGCCGAATGGGTACCCATGGCAAACAACGCCAGCAGCATCAATTCCAAATGGTTGAACAGGAAGCCTGTGGCACCGACGGCCATGATCACGATCTCGCCGATCTTGATCGCACGGATCAACGCATCCTTGTTGAATTTTTCGCCAAACTGCCCGGCCAGCGCCGAAAACAGGAAGAACGGCAGGATAAACAGCAAGGCGCACAGGTTGACCCAAATGCTGCGGTCACCGTCGATGGTGAGCTTGTAGAGAATCGCCAGGATCAGCGATTGCTTGAAGATGTTGTCGTTGAAAGCGCCCAGCAACTGGGTGATGAAAAACGGCAGGAAGCGCCGTGTGCGCAGCAAGGTGAATTGTGAGGGGTGGCTCATCGTCCGTGTTCCTGCGTGGCCTAATAGTTATCAGGCCACGACTTTACCTAACTCCGCTTACTTATTCCCTAGTCCTGCAATGCACGGCGAAACAAAAAGCTCTCCCTTATAGGCGCCCTGCACGGTGCGCTTGGCCACGATCAGCCACATCAGCGCCAACGCCACCACCAGCAGGCTACCGAAGGCGCTGAAGAAGCCCAGGTGCAGCAGGCTCGCCAGCTTCAGCGTGGCCAGGGCGTACACCCCTAATGGGAAGGTAAAGCCCCACCAACCGAGGTTGAACGGGATACCGCCGCGCAGGTAACGCAGGGTGATCAATACCGCGATCAGCATCCACCACAAGCCGAAGCCCCACAGGGTGATGCCTGCGACCAGGCCGAGCCCATTGGCTATTTCACCCACGCCGGACAAGCCATTGGCGGCAAAGATCGCCGGAGCATCGCCGCCCAGCAACAACATGCCCAGGGCACCGGTACCGATCGGGCCCAGCGCCAGCCAGCTCGACGCAGCCATGTTGGCGTGGGGCAGTTTGTGCAGGGCCATGCGCAACATCAGGATGGTCAGGATGCTGAACGCCACCGGCAGGGAAAACGCCCATAACACGTAGCTGGTCACCAGCATCACCAGTTGCGAATGAACGTCCGCCAGGTGCGGCGCGAGCAAGCCGCCGCTGGCTGCGGCGACTTCGGCCGCCACCACCGGCAGCAACCAGACCGCAGTCATCTGATCGATGCTGTGTTCCTGGCGGGTGAACATCATGAAGGGAATCAGCACACCGCAGGCCAGGGCCATCGCCACATCCAGCCACCACAGGGCTTCGGCCAACGCAATCACATCGGCGCCCCAACGCGGCAGGCCAAACAGCAGCAAGCCATTGAGAATGGTCGCCAGGCCCATGGGGATGGTGCCGAAGAACATCGAGACCGTGGAGTGCCCGAAAATCCGCCGCGCCTCGTGGAAAAACATCACCCAGCGCGCGGCATACAGGGCACTGAACAGAATGAACAGACCAATGGTGAACCACCACAGTGCTTCGGCAATGGCCTGCACACCTGGCAGGTTGACCGGCCATTGCGCCAGGGCCAGCGCCAGCACGCCGGTGCCCATGGTCGCGGCGAACCAGTTGGGGGTGAATTGGCGAATCACTTCCCGAGGCCGGGTCAGGTGACTGAAGGGTTTGTAGCTGATGGTCGTCGAGCAGTTCATGATGGCAATCCTCTTCCTCGCATGAGGTTGAGGCCATGGTAGAACCTGATCGAATATCTATATAACGGGTAATATCTCTAACTGTTATCTACTTTACAGATATGCAGGCCGCCTTGGATTTTGCCGAATCCTGCAGCAGCAAGGCGACCAACGCCCCGAGGGCCAGCAGGATCAGTACAGCGCCGTAACCGTCGGTGGTGACGATCAGGCCAAAGCTGCGAATCAGGTTGCCCGCCAGCAGCGAAGGTAAGCAGAACGCCAAATAACTCAGCACATAGAATGCCGACATCAAGCCTGCCCGTTCATGGGGCAAAGCCAGCGGCACCACACTGCGCAATGCGCCGAGAAAGCCGGCGCCGAAGCCGCTGCCGGCGATCAATGTGGCGATAAAAAACAGCGGCAGGCTGGCGCTGTGCACCGCAGTAAGGATCAGCGCCACCCCCACCGCCAGCAGCGTCGCGCCCAGGCGCAGCACCTTGCTGGCCGGGCGATTGCGCAGGGTGAAGATCATCAGCGCGCCACTCAACGTCAGCACCGCCACCAGGCCGCCACCGATAAGGTTCGATGTAGAGCCTGTCGCCGCCCGTACCAGCGACGGCGCCAGGGACAGGTAAAAGCCCCCCATCGCCCACACCGCCACGTCCACCGGCAATGACAGCCACAACGCGCGACGCGCCTGGGGCGGCACATGCAGCGTGGGGCGCAGCGAGGCCAGTGCACCGGGAATACGATCAACGGTTTCCGGCAGGCGCCACACATACAGCGCCTGCATCAGCATCAGCGCCAGCAGCGTCCAGTAGATCAACTGCGTCGGCAGTGGCGCGAACTCCGCCAGCACGCTGCTGCCCATCGCACCGCACGCCATGCCCAGCAGCGGTGCCACGCTGTTGACCAGCGGGCCCTGCTGGCGGTCGGTGTCGAGCAAGGCCGCGCCCAGCACCGCCGTGGCCATGCCGGTGGCAAACCCCTGTACGGTACGCGCAGCGATCAGCCAGGCCACGCTGTCTTCATTGATAAACAGCAGCATCGCCAACATATTCAGGACCAACGCCGTAAAAATCACTGGCCTGCGTCCCAGGTGGTCCGACAGCGCGCCCACGGTCAACAGCGCCGCCAACAGGCTCAGGGCGTACACGCCAAAGATCAGCGTGAGCGTGCCCGCCGAAAAATGCAGCCCCTCCTGGTACAGGTGATACAACGGTGTCGGCGCACTGGAAGCGGCGAGAAACGTCAGCAACGTGACCGCGAGGAACACCAGGCTGGAACGATGAGAAGTGAGGCTGGACATGGGCACGCTCCGCTAAAGCTAATTTTTTGCTTTTGCGGAGTGTGCTACTCGCCGGCGCTTAAAGCAAATTCTTTGTGTTAAGGTCACACGCATGGCGATAAAAGAAGGCCTCCGCCCGGGGGGCCGCAGTGCCCGGGTACAGGAATCGGTCCATTCGGCCGTGCGTGAATTGCTCGAAACCCATGAGCGCTCCAGTGTCACGGTGCCGATGATTGCCGCGCGCGCAGGCGTAACGCCCTCGACCATCTATCGGCGCTGGGGCGACCTCTCGGTGCTGCTGGCGGATGTGGCCCTGGCGCGCATGCGCCCTGACAGCGAGCCCGCCAACACCGGCAGCCTGCGTGGCGACTTGCGGGCGTGGGCCGAGCAATACCTGGATGAGATGAGTTCGGAGCCGGGCCGCAACATGATGCGCGACCTGCAATGCAGGGGGACGCCGGGCTACTGCGTGAGCATCTTGAGTGGGCAGCTGCAGGCAATTGTCGACCGTTATCCGCACCAGTCGCCACCGAGCGTGGACCACTTGATCAATCTGCTGGCAGCGCCGACGGTGTTTCGTATTCTGTTCTCAAGCGCACCGCTGAACGTTGAAGAACTGCACACGCTGATCGAGCTGGCACTGAAAGCCTGAAGACCTGACACAAAAACCAAATGTGGGAGGGGGCTTGCTCCCGATAGCGGTATGTCAGTCAGCTTATCTGTAGCTGACACATCGCAATCGGGAGCAAGCCCCCTCCCACATTTTTTGACCGCGTTTTATCAGGTACGCATCCCGCGCCCGCTCACCAGCAGCTTCGCGCAACCGATATACAACACCACAGTCGCCACCAGCATGAAGGTGATCGCCACGCTGATCTTGATATCCGACACGCCCAGGATGCCGTAGCGGAAGGCGTTGACCATGTGCAGCACCGGGTTGGCCAGCGACACGGTCTGCCAGAACGGCGGCAGCAAGGTGATGGAGTAGAAGACCCCGCCCAGGTAGGTCAGCGGCGTCAGCACGAAAGTCGGGATGATCGAGATGTCATCGAAGTTGCGTGCAAACACGGCGTTGATAAACCCCAGCAGCGAGAAGATGGTCGCCGTCAGCACCACCACCAGAATGGTGACGCCGAGGTGATGCACCTGCAGGTGGGTGAAGAACAGTGATAGCAGCGTCACGATCACGCCCACCATCAAGCCGCGCAGTACGCCACCCAGGGTGTAGCCGATCAAAATGGTATGCGGCGACACCGGCGAGACCATCAGCTCTTCGATGGAGCGCTGGAACTTGCTGCCGAAGAAACTGGAGACCACGTTGCCGTAGGAATTGGTGATCACCGACATCATGATCAGGCCCGGCACGATGTACTCCATATAGGTGAAACCACCCATGTCGCCGATCTGCCGGCCGATCAGGTTACCGAAGATCACAAAGTACAACACCATGGTGATCGCCGGCGGCAGCAGGGTCTGCGGCCAGATCCGGGTAAAGCGCTTCACTTCGCGGTAGACGATGGTCTGCAGTGCGACGAGGTTGGGTTGCAGCTCAGAACTCATACCGCCACCTTCGTCAGATTTTTCTCCACCAGGGACACGAACAACTCCTCAAGGCGATTGGTTTTATTACGCAGGCTCAGCACGTCGATGTTCTGCGCCGCCAACTGGGTGAACAACGCAGTGATGCCCATGGCTTTATCCACCTGGACTTCCAGGGTGTGGCTGTCCACCAGGCGGCTGGGGTAGCCGAGCAGTTGCGGCGGTGCCGACAGGTTGTTCTTCAGGTCGAGCAGGAAGGTTTCCACATGCAGTTGGCCCAGCAGGTTACGCATGCTGGTGTTCTCGACGATGGTGCCGTGGTCGATGATGCCGATGTTGCGGCACAGCTGCTCAGCCTCCTCCAGGTAATGGGTGGTGAGGATGATGGTGATGCCCTTCTCGTTCAGCTCGGTGAGGAAGGTCCACATCGAACGACGCAGTTCGATGTCCACGCCGGCGGTGGGCTCATCGAGGATCAACAGGCGCGGTTCATGCACCAGTGCGCGGGCAATCATCAAGCGACGCTTCATGCCGCCGGACAGCGAGCGGGACGGCACGTCGCGCTTGTCCCACAGGCCCAACTGGGTCAGGTATTGCTCGGCGCGCTCCTTGGCAACTTTCGCCGGGATGCCGTAGTAGCCAGCCTGGGTCACGACAATGTCGAAAGTCTTTTCGAACTGGTTGAAGTTGAATTCCTGGGGCACCACACCGATGGAGCGCTTGAGCGCCGCCGGGGATTTGTCCAGGTCGTGGCCGAAGATATTCACCGTGCCGCTGGTCTTGTTGACCAGAGTGGAGAGGATACCGATGGTGGTGGATTTGCCGGCGCCGTTGGGGCCGAGCAAGGCGAAGAAGTCACCTTCGGCAACGTCCAGATCGATACCACTCAGGGCCTGGAAACCGTTGCCGTAGGTTTTGGTTAGCTGCCGGATGGACAGAGCGGAACTCATATCGGAATACGCACCAAAGAAGGGAATAGAAAGAGTAGATGAGGGCGCAGCGCAGGTAGTTCAACGGCGGCGCATGACAGGCATGGTGCTTGCCCGCGCCGCACAAGTACAGTCACCTGTATTAATAGTCAGTATTAAGTCAACGCGGTCATGACCGCCTTGCGGTAGGCCGGGCGCTGTTGCAGACGCTGGTACCAGGCCTCTAGGTTGGGCATCGCAGGGCGTTCGATGGGCATCTCGAACCAGGCGTAGATAAAGCAGCCCAGGGGAATATCACCTACGCCGAAGGTGTCGCCCGACAGGTAAGGCTGCTCGGCCAATGCATTGTTCACGGTGCTCAGTGCATCGATACAGGCCTGACGCCCGGCGTTGATGCTGTCCCAGTCCTGCTTCTGCGCCGGGGTGCGCACAACGCCCCAGAACACGGCCTTGAACGGCTCGGCGAGGGTCGAGGTGGTCCAGTCCATCCATTTCTCGGCGCTGGCACGCGCCTGCAGGTCGCTCGGGTAGAACGCCGACGCGTGCTTGGCGCAGAGGTAGCGCACGATGGTGTTGGACTCCCACAACACAAAGTCGCCATCCTCGATCATCGGCACGCGGCCATTCGGGTTCAATGCCCGGTATTGCGGCGTGTCTACCACGCCAAAAGCCCCGCCCGCATCAATTGCCTCATAGTCCAGGCCGAGTTCCTCGGCGCACCACAGTGTTTTCCTGACGTTTGATGAATTTTTACGACCCCAGATCTTCAGCATGACCGCGCCTTTTTGTTGATGAACATGGCTGGATGAACGCAGCAGCATACGCCGGTTCACCCGCGGCTCAAATCGCTCGGCAAGTCGCCCGACAAGATCGGCATCTGTTCAGCAAACAGGTGTGGGTAACATTTCTCCAAATGGGCGAAGAAGAAATCCTCGGGCACATCGGGAAACTGCCCATGGTCCACCACGTACTCCATCGAGCGCTGCCCCTGGCGGTTGAATGCATGGAATACGCTGTCGCTGATCCCGTCGAAGTCCAGTGGTGGTACGTCGAACACCTCACAGAGTTGGCGGTTGAACGCCGGCGTCGCCTTGACCCAGCGGCCGTCCAGGTAAAGCTCGGTGTAGCCATGCATGGCAAACACATCGCTTTTGAGCAACGCGATCAGGCGCGGTGTCGACAGGTGATTGCGCACATCCGCAAGACCGATGCGCGCCGGGATGCCGCAGTGACGGGCGCAGGCGGCGAGCAAGGTGGCCTTGGGCACGCAATAGCTTTCGCCGGCGGCCAGGGCGAAGCTGGCATTCAAGGTGGCGGGATCGCGGCTGAAGGTGTAGGGGTTATAGCGAATCGCCTCACGCACGGCGTAATAGAGACTGACCGCCTGGTCACGTAAATTCGCGCTGGAGCCGCGGTGTTTTTCGGCGAACTCCACCACCGCAGGGTGGTCACTATCGATGAAGCGGCTGGGACTCAGATACGTATCCATGAGCTTGATCTCCGAAGGAAGCCTGGAGTTTAACGACAGGTCCGCCACGGAGATAACGACGATTCGGCCAAATGTCGGCGCCTGATGCCAGGTGTTCCCAGTACAACTTGTAACACCCTGATCACCCCGCTTGTTCGGATGCCGACTAAGCTCCCTGGTGGTTTCGCCCCTGGTTTCACGGAGGATTGAATATGCTGTTGTTGTGGATACTGGTTCTGGTGGTCGGCATTGCCTACCTGGCACATCGCCGCGTCGCCCCTCTGCCCGCCCTGGGCGTGGTCGCCGTTTACCTGCTGGCGATGGGCACCTGGAGCCATGCACCGGGTTGGCTGCTGCTGATTTTCTGGGTATTGATCGCTGTGGTGGCCGCGCCCTTGCTGCTGCCGGACCTGCGCCGCCAATACTTCACCAAGCCGCTGTTCAGCTGGTTCCAGAAAGTCTTGCCGCCGATGTCCGAGACCGAGCGCGACGCCATCGACGCCGGCACCGTGTGGTGGGACGGCGAACTGTTCAGCGGTCGTCCCGACTGGGACAAGCTGCTGGCCTACCCCAAGGTGCAACTGACCGAGGAAGAACAGGCCTTTATCGACGGCCCCACCGAAGAACTCTGCGCCATGGTCAGCGACTGGGAAATCGGCCAGGCCATGGACCTGCCGCCGGCCGCGTGGGAGCACATCAAGACCCACGGTTTCTTCGCCCTGATCATTCCCAAGGAATATGGCGGCAAGGGCTTCTCCGCTTATGCCCACTCCCAGGTCGCGATGAAACTCGCCACCCGCAGCGGCGACCTGGCCTCCACAGTGATGGTGCCCAACTCCCTCGGCCCGGCCGAATTGCTGTTGCATTACGGCACCGACGAACAACGCAACCACTACCTGCCACGCCTGGCGCGTGGCGATGACATCCCCTGCTTCGCCCTCACCGGCCCGCTGGCGGGCTCCGATGCCGGCGCCATGCCTGACACGGGGGTGATCTGCAAAGGCGAATGGGAAGGCAAGGAAACCCTCGGCCTGCGCCTGAACTGGGAAAAACGCTACATCACCCTTGGCCCGGTCGCGACCCTGCTGGGCCTGGCCTTCAAGGCCCACGATCCAGACCACCTGCTGGGTGAAGAAGAAGACCTGGGCATCAGCCTCGCACTGATCCCTACCGACACCCCCGGTGTGGAAATCGGCCGTCGCCACCTGCCCCTCGGCGCCGCGTTCATGAACGGTCCGAACTCCGGCAAGGACGTGTTCATCCCCTTGGAATACCTCATCGGCGGCCAGGAAATGCTCGGCAAAGGCTGGATGATGCTGATGAACTGCCTGTCGGTCGGCCGTTCGATCTCCCTGCCCGCCGTGGGTACCGGCGCCGCCAAGTTCACCAGCCTGGTCACCGGCCAGTACGCCCAGGTGCGCGAGCAGTTCAACGTACCGCTGTCAGCCTTCGAAGGTATCCAGGAAGCCCTGGCGCGCATCGGCGGCAACGCCTGGCTGATGGACAGCGCACGCATGCTCACCGCCAATGCCGTGGACCTTGGGGAAAAACCCTCGGTGCTGTCGGCGATCCTCAAGTACCACCTGACCGAACGCGGCCGTGAGTGCATCAGCCACGCCATGGACGTACACGGCGGCAAGGGCATCATCATGGGCCCGAACAACTACCTGGGCCGCAGCTGGCAGGGCGCGCCGATCTTCATCACCGTGGAAGGCGCGAACATCCTCTCGCGCAACCTGATGATCTTCGGCCAGGGTGCCATCCGCTGCCATCCGTTCGTGCTCAAGGAAATGGCGCTGGCCGGGCGTGAGGACCACGATCAGGCGCTGAAGGAGTTCGACGGGCTGCTGATGCAACACATTGGTTTTGCCGTGAGCAATGCCGCCAGCACCCTGGTGCTGAACCTCGGCGTGGGGCACTTCGAGAAAGCCCCGGGCAACCGTTTGAGCCAGGGTTATTTCCGCGCATTGAACCGCCAGGCTGCCGCGTTCGCGCTGCTGGCGGACCTGAGCATGATGCTGCTGGGTGGCGAGTTGAAACGCCGCGAACGCCTGTCGGCACGCCTCGGTGACGTGCTAAGCCATATGTACCTGGCGTCGGCGGCACTCAAGCGTTACCACGACCTGGATTCGCCGGATCACTTGGAACCGCTGTTCGCCTGGGCCATGGAAGAAAGCCTCGGCGAGTCCGAGCGTGCGTTGGATGAGCTGCTGAGCAACTTCCCGAATAAAGTGCTGGGCTGCCTGCTGCGGGTGATTGTATTCCCGTTCGGGCGTCGCCATGCCGGTCCGTCCGATGCGCTGGATGCCGAAGTGGCCGCGGTGATTGGCCGCGCCAAAGGCGACCCGACCCTGGAAGAATTGCTGGCCGGCTGCTACCGCCCACAATCGGCAGAAGATCCAGTGGGCGCTCTGCAACACGCCTACGATCTATTGGGTGCCAGCCATCCATTGCAGAAAAAACTGCACACCGCGCTCAAAAGTGGCCAGGTCAAACCCGCTGCCGGCGAACATGCGATCGATGCCGCCCTGCACGCCGGTGTGCTGCAACCGGCGGAAGCGCAGAGCTTGCGCGACGCCGAAGCGGCACGGCGCAAGGTGATCGACGTGGATGATTTCAGCAAGGAAGAGCTGGTACACGCTGAAGGTAAAGTCCGCTGAGTCCGGCGGTCATATAAAAACGGGCGCGAGAGGCATATACTCTCGCGCCCGTTTTTGCTTTAGAGGACTTATCTCGTGTCCAACGTCGTTGCCGATCATCTCGTCTTGCTCGACCACCTGCGCAGCATCCTGGTTGCCGTCGGCGAAGCCGAACAGGTGCCCGAGGAAAGCCACACCCTGTTCCTGGAGCGCTTCGACGAACTGCGCGCCCTGCTGCCGATCGACCCGATCGAAAGCCAGTACCTGGGCCAGGACCTGATGAGCCAGGTCATCCTGCGCTACCCGCAGATCGCCCACCTGGTCCCGCGCGACCTGCTGTGGTTCTTCGGCGGCGATTGCCTGCACTTCATGCCCGACGAAGAACTGGACCTGTACCAGGCCCTGGAAGAGCGTCGCTTTGAAGCCGAACAAAACGACGAACCCTTCGACTGGAACCAGGAAAAGCAACTGCTGGCCATGCCGCAGGACCAAAGCAAACACTGATTGTTCAAGACACTGCATAACTGAATGCGGGAGGGAGCAAGCCCTCCTCCCACATTTTCGACCGTGCGCCTATCGCCGGCGCAATGTCGGCTCCCTCGCCATGCACTCCACCAGATAATCGATAAACACCCGAAGCTTCGGCGGCAGGTAACGCGTGGGCGAATGCAACAACCACGCTTCGCCATGGTAGGACGCAATAAAGTCCCACCCGGGCAGCACCTGTACCAACCGCCCCTCCTCCAACGCATGCCGCGCGGTGAAATACGGCAAGCTGCCAATTCCCACGTGCTGCAACACCGCATCCAGCCGAACGCCGGTGTGGTTCGCCGCATAACGTCCACGCACGCCGACCGTCACCGCCTTGCCGCCCTGGCGGAATTTCCAGCGTGAATCCCCCGGGGTTTCACCGAGATAGATGCAACTGTGCGCCAGCAAATCATGGGGATGCTCCGGCGCACCATGCTCGGCTAGATACTGCGGCGTGGCACAGAGTAAATGCTCAATCGGCAATAACTGCCGCCCCACCAGGCCCGGCGGCGGGCTGTCGGTGATGCGGATGCTGAGGTCGACATTGTCATCGATCAGGTCCACATGCCGGTCCTCGAGGATCAATTGCACATCCACCCTGGGATAACGCCGCAGGAACTCCGGCATATGCGGGTGCACCACAAATCGCCCCACCGCCTTCGGCACACTGACCCGCACCAGGCCCTCGGCCTCGTGGGTGAACTGGCCGCTGATTTCCATCACTGAGCGCGCCGCGCTGACCATTTCCTGGCAGCGCTTGAAAACCTCCTCACCGGCTTCACTCAGGCGCAATTTGCGCGTGGTGCGTTGCAGCAAACGGGTGGACAGGGCCTTTTCCAGGCGCGAAATACTGCGGCTTACCGCCGACGGCGAAAGGCTCAACTGCCGCGCGGCTTCGGAGAAGCTGCCGGTCTCTACTACCTTGACGAAAATCGCCATTTCGCCCAGCAGCGGCAAAGGAAGATTGATGCTCATGACGCACAGGTCCATTGATATTTGAGCGGATTATCACCTATCCAGGCACTATTTATACTGCCCGCAGAACCCTGATGCGGATGTAGAAAATGACCGAGCGCCTGTTTTTCACCCATGACCACCTGACCGCCGAGCTTGAAGTACTCAGTTGCACCCCCTGCGAGGGCCAGTTTGCGGTCGTTTTGCAGTCGACGATTTTCCATCCCCAAGGCGGTGGCCAGCCGTTCGATACCGGCTGGCTGGGCGACAGCCAGGTGCTGCGAGTCACCCAGGAAACCGATCGCGTGGTGCACTATGTCAACCAACCGGTGGAACCGGGCCCCATCACCGCGCGGGTCGACGAACCACGCCGCGCCCTGCACACCCGCCTGCACTCCGCCGGGCATTTGATCGGCAACGCTGGCGAAACCCTGGGTTGGATGCCGATCAAGGCGCACCACTGGCCAGGTGAAGGCAAGATCACTTTTATCCGTGGCGAAACCGCGCAAGCCATGGACGCCGAGATCATTCAACAGCAGATCAACCAATGGATCGCCGCCGACTACCCGCGCCATATGGCCCTGGACGACGGCACCCGCGAAGTGGGCTTCGGTGATCTGCCCACCTACGCTTGCGGCGGTACCCATGTGCAAACGCTGGGCGAGTTGGGTCAGGTAACGATCCTGGCGCTTTCGGAGAAAAAGGGTGCGTTGTCGGTGCGTTACAGCCTGGACTAGAGAGCAGAGTCGGGTGCTATCGAGTTTTTAGATAAGCCTCCCAGTGGTCTCCCGGGCACACCTTGGCAGTGGTAGTGTGTCGAAATATTTCTGACATATTGATCAGGAATCCCCCATTTCCCTTTGCAAAGGAATGCCCCTGACCATGCACTTTCGACTCAAGCAATTAGCGGCTGCCACCCTGTTCGCGGCCGGCCTTTCGGTGATGACCACACCTGCCTTTGCCAACATCACCCCAGAGCAAAGCACGGCGATCCTGACGAGCTTCAGCGAAACGTCGGTCACGGATTTCCGTGGTTTCCTCGGCACCCTGGCCAAAGGCGACCTGGGCAAGGCCAACGACGTAGGCCCGGCGATCGGTGCCTTCCTCGATAACAAAACCCTGACCGCCGACCAGCAGAACGAAATCCATCGCCTTTTGGGTATTTACACCCGAGTGAAATACGGCAAAGCCGCCCTCGATACCTTGCGCGAACTGGTGGAAATTCCGACCTTCAACGTGGACGGCATGCCGCAGTACAAAAATCCGGAATTCATCCGGATTGCCGCCAAGATCCAGGCCCTGGCCAAGACCTTCAACCTGAACTTCCGCAACGTCGACAACCGCGTGTACGAGATTTCCCTGGAAGGCAACGGCGACGAAGTGGTGGGTATCCACGCCCACGCCGACGTGGTGCCGGTGACGCCGGAGAACTGGGTGTTGAAAGACGGCACCAGGCTCGACCCGTTCAAGGTCACGCTGATCGGCGACCGCATGTATGGCCGTGGCACCGAGGATGACAAAAAACGGCATCGTGGTGGCGATGTACGCCATGAAGGTGATCAAGGAAGAGAAGTTGCCGCTGGCGCGCAATTTCAAGCTGCTGGTGGACACCACCGAAGAAACTTCCGGCGACGCGATCCCCTATTACTTCGAACGCAACCCGACGCCGCAGTACAACCTGGCGCTGGATGGCGGCTACCCGGTGGTGATTGCCGAAAAAGGTTATGGCACTGTCATGGCCACCTTCCCGCGCCGCAAAGGGGAAGGCCAAGGCGCGGAAATCATCGCGATGACCGGCGGCATGGCCACCAACCAGATTCCCTCGGCCTCGGTTGCCACGTTGATCAGCGACACGCCTGCCGAACTGGCCGCCAGCCTGCAAAAAGCCGGTACGGAGTATGCCAAACGCAACGGCGGTGACTTCGAAGTAACAGCCAAGGTGGTTGGCAAAGAGGTCAAGCTGACAGTGACCGGGGTTTCCGCGCACTCCTCCGAGCCCGAATCCGGTATCAACCCGGTGTCGCGCATGCTGGAGCTGATCCACAGCATCGACGGCAAGATCGCCCTCAAGCACAACCACATCACCGACGCGGCCCGTTATGCCTCGGACAACTGGGGTCTGGATTATCTGGGCGGCAAATTGGGCGTGGGTTTCTCCGATGATTTCATGGGGCCGCTGACCACCTCGCTGACCTTTGTCGGCCTGGATGACAAAGCCTTCAAGCTGGCGGTGAACCTGCGTGTACCAAAGGGCAAATCGCCGGAGAAACTGAAAGCCGAGATTTCCGACAAGTTGAGCGCCTGGGACAAGCAAACCAAGGTCAACGTGGACTTCACCTACTCGGTCGCCGAACCGATGTACCGCAACCCGGAAGGTGAGTGGGTGAAGGCCTTGTTGGCCGTGGCCAGCGAAAACCTCGGTATGGAGCACAAATTCGGCACCTCGGCCGGCGCGACGTCCGTGCATGAACTGCCCAATGGCGTGCAATTCGGCCTGGCGCGGCCGGAAGTGAAATACACCGGGCACACCGACAATGAGTTCAAGACGGTCGACCAGTTCTTGCTGGATCTGCAGATCGTCACCGAAATGATGGGGCGTATCGGACAGTTGCCGAAGCTCTGACAGCGATTGAAGTGTGCGCAAAAAAACGCCGATCAGTGATGATCGGCATTTTTACTCAGGTTCTTCATGCGCCCTGGTATCGCTTGCGCTCCTGCTCCCGCTGCAACATGTCCAGGGGTGGGTAGTAGATATACAGGGAAGACTCGATGGCAAACCATGCCGACGCCAACATTACCCCGCCCGCTACCACGACCATGCTGGCCAGAAACAGCCCCGTATCACCCAGTACATGCATGGCCGAGAAAATCAGCGAACCAGTGCCGAATCCAAAATATGGCACCGCCCAATCCACGACGGACAGCACCAAACAACCAAACACCAAGTGCGCGACTTTGTTCATCATCAACCGGTGCTGTTCTCGCAACTGCACATGCCGCTGATACCAGCTAAGCAGGAAATCACTGTTTTCCTTCAGTGCCAGGTCCAGAAGGTCGTTGGCCCACACATAACCGATCCCCCTTGAAGGAGGTGTATAGGCATCACCCAAGAGCTTTGGAAAGGCCATTCGCAACCTTGTGCCGATCCCACGAACGATTTCCGTCAACAGCGGCAGAACGAAAGACACCACCAGCGCAAAAGAGGCCGCGGTGACCGCCAGGAACCCCAAGTCAGCGAGCAATGCATCGCTGCTGGTCGTCCACTCCACCAAGGGCGTCCGGGTACGGATTAGCAAAGCGATATCGAGAAACAGCACAACGCTGACAAAGCGCATTGCCCAATGGAAATCCCATGCTTTTTCCAAGGCGCTGATACCCAATGGGGCGACCTTGGTTTCACCGGACGATTGAGAAGTTTCTGCCATCACGCGTGCTCCTTGAACTCAAACGCCAGACTATATCTCGAACACGCCAGGAACTGAGTCAGGAAGATGACAGGTTCAGGCAGATGAACAAATAACGCACAAACAAAAACGCCGATCATCACTGATCGGCGTTTTTGTTGAATATGGAGCGGGAAACGAGACTCGAACTCGCGACCCCGACCTTGGCAAGGTCGTGCTCTACCAACTGAGCTATTCCCGCAAATGGCGTCCCCTAGGGGACTCGAACCCCTGTTACCGCCGTGAAAGGGCGGTGTCCTAGGCCACTAGACGAAGGGGACACGCTACTGAAACACATGGTGTGTATTTCAGTGCCCAGAGGCCTCGTCCGAAGACTTGGTCCTGGTTTCACTCAGTGCCGCCCGAAAGCCACACTGCTTGTAAATTGGAGCGGGAAACGAGACTCGAACTCGCGACCCCGACCTTGGCAAGGTCGTGCTCTACCAACTGAGCTATTCCCGCATATGGCGTCCCCTAGGGGACTCGAACCCCTGTTACCGCCGTGAAAGGGCGGTGTCCTAGGCCACTAGACGAAGGGGACACACGTACAACATTCACTCCCTACCGCGTTTCGCTGTGTGCTTTACGCTGTAAGTGGCGCGCATTCTATGGATGGATTGAAAGGTCGTCAACCCCCAAGGATAAATTTATTTAAATCAATGACTTCGCCCGTGTTTACCGGCCCGCGCGGGGCATTCTGCCCGTCCAGGCCTTGACGCCTATATTCTGGCGTCCGACAAGGCGCTATAGTTCGTTCCAGCAAGTGATGGCAATGTGCATCTACGCAGGGAGCGGCTACTTATATAGAAGAACTACCTGGGTAACTGGTCGATCAGTCCTATCCGTCGACAAGCCCAGTCACTACACTCCACTGTAAACCCTATCAAAGAGGTCACACCGGTGACACCACTCATGATCACCCTGCTGGTAATTGCCGGGATCGTAATACTGATCGCCATTGGCTACATGAACCACGTGGTGGAAAACAACAAGCTGGAAAAGAAGCGCACCGAGATCGAGCTTAATGATCGCCTGCGCCGTTGCGGTGAGATCACCGAGACCTTCCCTGGCCAACTGATGACCCCGGCGCTCAAGCTGTTATTGGCCCGCCTGGAGCTCAACGTCAATCAGCGCCTGTTGAACCTCAACAAGACCAGTGCACCGCTCAAGGCCCGTATCACCGAGCTGAACACGCTGGTGGCCCAGGGCGAGTCCATCCCGGTGAACAACCCGCCGGCGCCGATCCAGACCGAAGCCAAGGCCAAGGACGTGCGCTTCCTGCTGGAAGCCCTGCATGGCCAGGTCACCCGCGCCGCCCAGGACGGGTTCCTGCCGACCAACGAAGCCAAGCACTGGATCAAGGAAATCCGTCATATCCTGGTGCTGTTGCACATAGAGTTCTTCAACAACCTCGGCCAGCACGCCTTGCAGCAGGGCCAGCCTGGCCAGGCGCGCCTGGCCTTCGAGCGTGGCGTGCAGTACCTGCGCAAGCAGCCTGAACCGGTGCTCTACAGTGCACAGCTGCAATTGCTGGAAGGTCAACTGGCCCGCGCCAACTCGACCGTGCTGGCTAACAGCAAACAGGCGGCGGAGGAAGTCAACGAATTGACCGAAGGCATGAAAGAAGTCGACGCCGATGCCGAGTGGAAAAAGAAAGTCATCTACGACTGATCTGCCCACTCCCCTGGGGTGAGCGGGCTGCCCGCTCGCCCCAACATGCCATCAATTTGCATCTATCGCCCCGCCCCCGACTAGCGTAAAAAAGTGCCCCTCACTCCGTGAAGTCAGAGGCCCGCTATGCCTATCGCCGTCATTGATGGACAACCGCTGCATTACGTCGACCAGGGCACCGGCCCTGTCGTCCTGCTCGGCTCAAGCTACCTGTGGGACCGCGACATGTGGGCCCCGCAGATCGAAGCCCTGTCACAACAGTACCGGGTCATCGTGCCCGAACTGTGGGGCCACGGCGAATCGGGCCAACTCCCCGCCCCCACCCACACCCTCGACGACCTTGCGCGCCAGGTCCTGGCCCTGCTTGACCATTTGGAGATCGCACAGATCAACCTGGCAGGCCTGTCGGTGGGCGGCATGTGGGGCGCACGCCTGGCATTGCAGGCCCCCGAGCGGATCAACAGCCTGGTGCTGATGGACACCTACCTCGGTGCCGAGCCAGAGGCCACGCGCCAGTATTACTTCTCGTTGTTCAAGATGATTGAAGATGCCGGCGCCATTCCTGAGCCGTTGCTGGATGTGATCGCGCCGATCTTCTTTCGCCCCGACATCGACCGCGAATCGGCGCTCTACCAGGATTTTCGCAAGTCACTGCAGGACTTTCCCCGGGAACGCCTGCTGCACAGCATCGTCCCCCTGGGTCGATTGATCTTCAGCCGCGAAGATGTACTGGAGCAACTACCGCGGCTGGACGCCGATACCACCTTGGTGATGTGTGGCGAACAGGACAAGCCTCGGCCACCCGCCGAATCCGAGGAAATGGCCGAACTGATTGGCTGTGCCCTGATCCTGATTCCAGACGCCGGGCATATCTCCAGCCGGGAGAACCCGGATTTCGTCAACGAAGCGCTGCTGACCTTCCTCGCCAACCACGCCTGATCGCCCTCCCTTTTGATCGCCGCCTCGGGGCGACGATCAAAGGCGGAAGTGCCCCACCATCCCCTTGAGCTCCGCCCCCAACTGCGCCAGCTGGATGCTCGACGCCGCATTGCCCTGCATGCTCAACGCCGATTGATCGGCACTCGCACGAATACTGGTGACACTACGGTTGATCTCTTCGGCCACCGAGCTCTGCTCCTCAGCCGCAGCGGCAATCTGCTGGTTCATCTGCTGGATCAACGACACCGCTACCGCAATGCTGCCCAGGGCACTTTCGGTTTCCAGCGCATCGCTGACCGCCAGCTTGACCAGTTCGCCACTTTGCTGGATCTGCTGCACCGATGATTGCGCCGCGCTGCGCAAGGTACTGACCAGCCGCTCGATTTCTTCGGTCGACTGCTGGGTGCGCTTGGCCAGTGCCCGTACTTCATCGGCCACCACCGCAAAACCCCGGCCCTGTTCGCCTGCGCGGGCGGCTTCGATGGCTGCGTTCAGGGCCAGCAGGTTGGTCTGTTCGGCGACGCTTTTGATCACGCTCAGCACGGTGCCGATATTCTGGATTTCGGCACTGAGGCTCTCGATGCTGGTGCTCGCGCGTGTACTGGACGTGGCCAACAATTCGATACGCTGCAAACTCTGGCGCACCACCTGCTGGCCGCTGTCGACTTTTTCATCCGCCGTCTGCGCGGCTTGTGCGGCCTGCTCGGCGTTGCGTGCCACATCGTGCACGGTGGCGGTCATCTGGTTCATCGCGGTAGCGACCTGCTCGGTTTCTTCCTTCTGGCTGCTGACCTCGACATTGGTCTGCTCGGTCACGCTGGACAGCGACTGCGCCGAGCTGGCCAATTGTTCGATACCGGCCTGCAGGCCGCTGACCATCTGGCTAAGGCCGCCGCCCATCTGTTGCATCGCCTGCATCAACTGGCCGATTTCATCACGGCGGCTGACCTCCATGCGCCCGCTCAGATCCCCGGCGGCAATCTGTCGGGCTACCGCGATCACACTGCGCAGCGGCGCGACAATCAAGCGGGTAATCACCCAGGCCGCAATCAACCCCACCAGCAAGGCCAGGGCCGACGAGCCAATGATCAACATCGCGCTTTTCTTCAGTTGCGCCTGCATCGACAGGTCTTCAGCGTCATAGGCCTGGTTGACCCGGCTGACGACTTGGTCAGCTCGATCATGCAGTTGTTTGTAGACGACTTTTTCCTGGGCCAGCAGGCCGGTGTATTCCCCCAGCTTTTCGCTGAAGGCGGCGATATGCCCGGAAACTTCGTTGAGCACCGTCTGATAACCAGGGTCCTTGACCGACGTTTTCAATTGCTCGACCTGGGCCAGGGCCTGGTCGGCCTGCTCGATCTTGCCTTGCTCGGCGTCGTCAGCATCCGCCTTGCGGCTCTGGTCCAGGCGCACATGGGCTTCGTTCATGGCCTGCAACATCAAGCGGGAAACCTGACTGATCTGGCCTGCCTGCTCGATAAACTCGGCCCCCTCCTTACCTTGGCTTTCCTTGAGGCCATAGGCGCCGTCGTCCGCCAGCCCGGCCTGCAATACATCCAGGTTATTCGCCACGCTGGACACCGACCAACTGGCCATTTCCAGCGCCAGATCCTTGGTCTGCGTCAGCTCGACGAACTCATCGAACGCCTTCCGGTAGGCTGCCAGAGCCTGCTCAACCTCGGCCATCACCGGCACATTCGCCGCAGACTGGGCCTTGAGGCCGGCCGCCTGGGCCGCCAGGGCATCGAGACTTTCATGCAAGGCGTCGACGGCCTTGGGGTCGGTGTGCAGCGCGTAGTCCTGTTCGATCAGGCGCACCTTGAGCAAGCCGCTGTTGAGCGACGACATGGCCTTGAGGCCTTCAAAACGCTGGCCAACGGTTTGCAGGGACCACACGCCGATAGCCGCGACCAACGCCGTCAGCAGCAGCACCAGGGTGAAGCCCAAGCCCAGTTTTTTCGCCATACCCAGGTTGGCGAAACGTCGTTGCACGCCTGAAATCATTGCACTTGAATCCTCTTGCAATGGCGGACGCCATCAAGTCCGATGGACAAGCAACGAGATTCGCAACCAAAAGGCACTGAGCACAAGGCACTGGCGCCACAATAATGGCAAAAAGCTACACACTCGTCGTTTTCAGAATGGTCGAGGTCGATCTGGCGGGCCCCATCGCACGGAACAACGCCAAGGCACGTTGATCAGTAGCATAGGCGACATTAAGGCGTAGCCACTCACTGTGCCCGCCGGTGGGACTGAACAACGCCCCGGGCGACAACAACACCCCCAACTGCCGGGCGCACGCCTGCAACCGCGAAGGCTGCGCCGTCCCCGGGCGTGCCCACAGGAACATACCGCCGGTGGGTACGGCGAACACCTCCCACTCTTCGTCCTCCAGCACTTGCAGGGTCACGGCCATTTCACTGCTCAACCGCTTGCGCAGGCGCTGCACCCACTTGCGATACGTGCCATTGGCCAGCAACGTGGCGACCACCGCTTCAGCAAACCGGGAGGTGCCGAAGCCGTTCAAGGTCTTGAGGCTGGCCAGTTGCGTGATGATTGCGCTGCTGGCGCAGAGGTAGCCCACGCGCAAGGCGCTGCTCAGGGTCTTGGAAAAACTCGCGACGTAGATCACCCGATCATCATGGGGCAATGCAGAAAGCCGCGTGCAACTGGCCTGTTGCAGATCGCCGTAGACATCTTCCTCGATGATCAGGAAGTTCTTGCGGTGTGCCAGTTCCAGCAAGCGCTCGGCCACCAGCTGGCACAGGCTGGTGCCCGTGGGATTGTGATAGAGGCTGTGGATGAACAGGCACTTGGGATGATGGTGCTGCAGCAGCGCTTCAAGCGCCGGGAGGTCGGGGCCGCCTCGGGTACGCGGTACTTCCAGCAGTTGCACGCCCTGGAACGCCAGCTGCCGATAGAGGTTGGCATACCCGGGGGTTTCGACCACCACGCTGTCGCCGGCCTTGAGCAGCGTACGTATCAGCAGGTCCTGGGCATGGCTGGCACCTGCGGTGGTCAGGATGCGCTCCAGGCTGGTGGCGATGTGAATCTGGGTCAGGCGCTTGAGCAGTTGCTCGCGCAGCGCAGGCAGACCCAGAGGGGTGCTGTAGTTGAACAGGCCGGCCGTGTCGGTGCGGGTGACTTCACGAATCGCGTAACTGATGTCATCGCTTTCGCGCCAGGCATCGGGCAACCAGCCACAGCCCAGCTTCAACTCGCCCAACGGATTGTCGGCAAAGGCGCCCCACTCGCGCTCCGCCCCCTCATACCAATTGCCTTCGTGGCAGGCAGCCGGCTGGGCCACCACAAATCCCGAGCCCTGCCGGGGCGCCAGCACCCCTTGGGCGACCATCCGTTCGAATGCTTCGATCACGCTGGATTGGCTGAGCAGGTTATCCAGGGCCAACTGGCGGACGGACGGCAAGCGCGTTCCGGGGCTCACGCCGTCCTTGCGAATCCATTGCACCACTGCACTGACGATTTGCTGCACTACCGGTACAAGGGCCTGTCGATCGATCCCTAAATCCATGAGCCACTCACTTCAACTGTCTGTTATCAACCCGGAGAGTTAAGCACAGAAGCAGCAGGTTGCCGGCCGCATAAATTTATTAAATTATTGATTTTATTGACTTATTTACCTACTGACACATATTCGGTCACAGCGTTTTGCCAGCTTTGGAAAAGCCCCACGCGCGCCCAGACGTTTTCGAACAAGGGGCCGGCGCCAGGTCCTAGATAGCCGTCGCGCCACCGTCCACGGCCAAGGCGTGGCCGGTGGTGAACGCCGCTCCGTCGCTGCACAGGTACAGCACTGCGCTGGCGATTTCCTCCACCTTGCCGATACGCCCGACCGGGTGCATGGCGGCGGCGAATTCGGCCTTGCGGGGGTCGGCTTCATAGGCGCGCCGGAACATATCGGTATCGATCACCGCCGGGCAGACGGCATTGACGCGGATTTTCTTCTTCGCGTATTCGATAGCTGCGGACTTGGTCAGGCCGATCACCGCGTGCTTTGAGGCCGCGTAGATACTCATCTTCGGCGCCGCGCCCAACCCCGCCACCGACGCGGTGTTGACGATGGCCCCACCGCCCTGGGCCAGCAGCAGCGGCAACTGGTACTTCATGCACAACCACACACCCTTGACGTTGACGCCCATGATCGCGTCGAACTCATCCAGGCTGCCGTCCGCCAGCCTGCCCTTCTCGATCTCGATGCCGGCGTTATTGAACGCATAGTCCAGGCGACCATAGGCGCCGATGGTCTGTGCCATCAACTGCTGCACATCCGCCTCCTGGGTGACGTTGCAGCGCACGAACAGCGCCTCGCCCCCGGCCTGGTGGATCAGCGCGACCGTACCCTCGCCGCCAGCTACGTCCAGGTCGGCGACCACGACCTTCAAGCCTTCGGCGGCGAACGCCAGCGCAGTGGCGCGACCAATACCGGCGGCGGCGCCAGTCACCAGGGCGACCTGGCCGGAAAACGTCATGCTCATGGAGGATGTCCTATTGGGATTAATGGCAGTGGCACGAGTCTAGCCAACGCCGAGACGCACACGTCAGCACTATCAGAAGTCCGGTTAGTGCTGCATGAGTCATAGTGATAAGGCAACCGGGCTCACTATCAATGGCACCTATCGATGAGCATTCGCACCCTAGGCTGACCTTGCCCCCGGGCCGTCCAAGGTCTATCAATCATGCTTAACTTCTAAAGAGTCCTTGCCATGACCGCCCAGACCAACCGCCAATTCCTGCTCGCCAAACGCCCGGTCGGCGCGGCCACGCGGGAAACCTTCACTTACCAGGTCGTGCCGGTGGGCACGCCCGGGGACGGGCAGGTGCTGGTGCACAACGAATACCTGTCCCTCGACCCGGCCATGCGTGGCTGGATGAATGAAGGCAAGTCCTACATTCCGCCCGTAGGCCTCGGCGAGGTCATGCGCGCGCTGGGTGTAGGCAAGGTGATTGCCTCGAATAACCCGAAATTCGCCGTCGGGGACTACGTGAATGGCGCCCTGGGCGTGCAGGATTACTTCCTGGGCGAACCGCGCGGCTTCTACAAGGTCGACCCCAATCTGGCGCCCCTGCCCCGCTACCTGTCTGCGCTGGGCATGACCGGCATGACCGCCTACTTCGCACTGCTGGACACCGGCGCGCCCAAGGCCGGTGAAACCGTGGTGATCTCCGGCGCGGCCGGTGCCGTGGGCAGCATTGCCGGGCAGATCGCCAAGCTCAAAGGCTGCCGCGTGGTCGGCATTGCCGGCGGCGCCGACAAGTGCAAGTTCCTGGTGGATGAGCTGGGCTTCGACGCCGCCATCGACTACAAGAACGAAGACGTGCCCGCCGCCCTGAAGCGCGAGTGCCCTAAAGGCGTGGATGTGTATTTCGATAACGTCGGCGGCGACATTCTTGACGCGGTGCTCAGTCGGCTGGCGTTGAAAGCCCGCGTGGTGATTTGCGGGGCCATCAGCCAGTACAACAACAAGGAAGCGGTGAAAGGCCCGGCCAACTACCTCTCACTGCTGGTCAACCGCGCAAGGATGGAAGGCTTTGTGGTGATGGATCACGCGGCGAACTTTACCGCCGCCGGGCAGGAAATGGCCGGCTGGATGGCCCAGGGCAAGCTCAAGAGCAAGGAGGATATCGTCGAGGGGCTGGAGACGTTCCCGGAGACGCTGATGAAGCTGTTCAACGGCGAAAACTTTGGCAAATTGGTGCTCAAGGTCAGCTGATACACGGCAGATCCGCGCGTTCCCACGCGAACGTGGGAACGCGCATCGATCAGGCGATCTCGGCGACTACCGCCGCCAACGCCTTGGCCGGATCCGCCGCCTGGCTGATCGGACGACCGATCACCAGGTAGTCGGAACCCGCGTCCAGTGCCTGGCGCGGGGTCAGGATGCGGCGCTGGTCGTCCTGGGCACTGCCCGCAGGGCGAATCCCCGGGGTCACCAATTGCAACGACGGATGGGCAGTTTTCAAGGCCTGGGCTTCCAGCGCCGAGCACACCAGGCCATCAAGGCCGGCTTTCTGCGCCAGGGCGGCCAGGCGCAGCACCTGCTCCTGAGGCTCGATATCCAGGCCAATGCCCGCCAGGTCCTCGCGCTCCATGCTGGTCAGCACGGTCACGCCGATCAGCAACGGCTTGGGGCCGCTGCGCTGTTCCAGCACTTCGCGGCAGGCGGTCATCATGCGCAGGCCGCCGGAGCAGTGTACGTTGACCATCCACACGCCCATCTCGGCCGCAGCCTTGACCGCCATGGCGGTGGTGTTGGGGATGTCGTGGAATTTCAGGTCGAGGAACACCTCGAAGCCTTTGTCACGCAGGGTGCCGACGATTTCCGCGGCGCAGCTGGTGAACAGTTCCTTGCCGACCTTGACCCGGCAAAGCCTGGGGTCCAACTGGTCAGCCAGCTTCAGTGCGGCGTCACGGGTGGGGTAATCCAGGGCGACGATGATAGGAGTCTGGCAGGCGGACATTGGAATGGGCTCTCAGGCAAGTCGAAATCGGCGCGGATTGTAGCGCAAGCAGCGCCGTTGCGGGATCCGATGATCGGTAAATACTGACCAACCGCCATCAGCCAGGCATTCCAGATGATTATTTCAAAGCTGATACATTCATGACATGCCCACAACACGCCCTGCCGCTAGCCTCGCCCGCACGACCCACCGACCAGCACTACCAGCCATGGGGCTGGGCGCCTATGCTGACCGTAACAACCAGGCAGATGATCGCACTATGCATACCCCTTCCGTCCCCGTGAACGACGAGCAAAAAGGCGCGGTGGTCGCCGATGACAAGCGCTGGAACACCCGTGCGCTGATCGTCGACGACGATGTGCCGATCCGCGAATTGCTGATCGACTACCTGGCACGCTTCAATATCCTCGCCACCGGCGTAACCGACGGCGCCGCGATGCGCCTGGCCATGCAAGCCGAAACCTATGATGTGGTGGTACTCGACCTGATGCTGCCGGGGGAAGACGGCCTGACCCTGTGCCGCTGGCTGCGCGCCGAATCGGATATCCCGATCCTGATGCTCACCGCCCGCTGCGAGCCCACCGACCGCATCATCGGCCTGGAACTGGGGGCCGACGACTACATGTCCAAGCCCTTCGAACCGCGTGAACTGGTAGCGCGGATCCAGACCATCCTGCGCCGCGTGCGCGATGACCGCACCGAACAGCGCGCGAATATCCGCTTCGACAACTGGCGCCTCAACAGCGTGTTGCGTCAATTGGTGGCCGACGATGGCCTGGTGGTGCCGCTGTCCAACGCGGAATTCCGCCTGTTGTGGGTGTTTATCGAACGCCCGCGCCGGGTGCTGAGCCGGGAGCAGCTGCTTGATGCCGCCCGTGGCCGCTCGATAGAGGCCTTTGATCGCAGTATCGACTTGCTGGTGTCACGCCTGCGGCAAAAACTCGGGGATGACCCCAAGGCACCGCAGTTGATCAAGACCGTGCGCGGCGAAGGCTACCTGTTCGACGCCCGGGATATTGGCTGATGCGCGCGCCCTTCAACACGCTGTTCGGTCGGCTGTTCGGCGTGTTACTGGTGGCGATTGTGCTGGCCCATGGGCTGGCGTTCTTCTGGTTTCACCACTACGGCCAACCGCCGCCGCCCCTCCTGAGCGATTTATCGAGCAGCCGGACGGGACCCTGGCGCCGATGCGCGACAAGCACCCACGCCCCTGGTTTGGCGGCCCGGTGGTGCCCCTAACCTTTCAATTCGTCTCGTTGATTATCGCGGCCTGGTACGGTGCCAAACTGCTGAGCCGGCCGATACAGCGCCTGAGTGAAGCGGCGGAACGCTTGAGCCTGGACCTCGACAGCCCACCCCTCGATGAATCCGGCCCGAGGGAAGCACGGCAGGCCGCCTCGACCTTCAACCTGATGCAAAGGCGTATTCGCGAGCAGGTCAGCCAACGCGCGCGCATGCTCGGCGCCGTCTCCCATGACCTGCGCACCCCGCTGTCCCGCCTCAAGCTGCGCCTGGAGCAGATCGAGGACACCCGGCTGCAGGGCCAGATGCGCCAGGACCTGAACGACATGATCGACATGCTCGACGCCACCCTGAGCTACCTGCACGAACAGCGCACCAGTGAAACCCGGCATTGGCTGGATGTGCAGGCGCTGGTGGAGTCCATGAGTGAAAACGCCCAGGACCAAGGCTCCGATGTGCAATGTGCGGGCAGCTGCCTGCCCTTGCAGGTGCAACCGATGGCCCTGCGCTCATGCCTCAACAACCTGATCGACAACGCCTTGCGTTATGCCGGCACCGCCCGCGTGGAGCTGGAGGACAGCCGCGAAGCGCTGGTCATCCGTGTGATCGACCACGGGCCGGGGATTGCGCCCGATAAGCGTGAGGCGGTGTTCGAGCCGTTCTATCGGCTGGAAGGCTCGCGTAACCGCAATTCCGGCGGCGTTGGCCTGGGCATGACCATTTCCAAGGAAGCCGCGGAGCGCCTGGGCGGCCGCCTGAGCCTGGAAGAGACCCCAGGCGGCGGCTTGACCGCCGTGATGTGGTTGCCCAGGGCTTAAAGGGGCTTGTCTTCACGCCGAACCTGGGCCTGGGTTGCGCTCCAATCCATCAGCAGGCTGTAGGCCACGGCCAGCAGGGTCGGGCCGATAAACAGGCCGATAAAGCCAAAGGCAATCAAGCCGCCGAAGACCCCGAGCAACACGATCACCAGCGGCAGGTTGCCGCCACGGCTGATCAGGTAGGGCTTGAGCACGTTGTCCACGCCGCTGATGATGAACGTCCCCCACACGCCAAGGAACACCGCATAGGTGTAGTCGCCTTTCCACGCCAGCCAGGCCGTGGCCGGGATCCATACCAGCGGCGGGCCCATCGGGATCAGGCTGAGCAGGAACGTCACGATCCCCAGCACCAACGCACCCGGCACGCCGGCGATCAGGAAGCCGATCAGTGCCAGCAGGGCCTGGGCGGCGGCAGTGCCGATCACACCGTTGACCACCCGCTGCACCGTACCGGCCACCAGTTCGATGTAGTAACCGGCACGGTCACCGATCAGTCGTTCCAGCAAGCGATGCACGAACATCGCCAGACGCGGCCCATCACGATAAAAAAAGAACACGAACACCAGGCTCAGGGTCAGTTCGAGGATGCCGCCGCCGATCTGCGCACTGCGCGCCAACAGCCAATTGCCCACCTGCCCCAGGTACGGCTTGAGGCTGACCATCAGCGCCGCGCCCTGCTCGTCGATGCTGTTCCACATGCCGACCAGGCGTTCCCCCACAAAGGGAATCGCCCCCAACCAGGCTGGCGCCTCGGGCAGCCCATCGACCTGAATATCCTTGATCAACGCCACGGCATCGCGCACATGGTCCGCGAGATTGAACCCCAGCCATACCAGCGGCACCGCCACCAGCAACATCCAGCCCAGGGTCAGGATGCCGGCGGCCAGGGATTCACGGCCACCCAGCGCGCGGGTCAGCAGCACCATCAGCGGCCAACTGGCAAACGCCAGCACCGCCCCCCAGAACAGCGCCGACCAGAACGGCGCCATCACCCAGAAGCTGGCACCAAACAGCACCAGCAGCAGGATTTGCACCAGCAGGCGATCGTTATTGAGCATGGGGTATCTCTAGAAAAGGCTGTAGGAAGAGAGCTTAGGCGAACGGCACGGGTCCGTTCGCCCTGTTGCGGTCAGCGTATCAGATGCAGGTGCAGGCCTTTGGTTTCAGTGCTGCCGGTTTCCAGGCGCGCGGCGCGCACGCCTTTGTCGACCAAAGCCTGGCGCCAGGCTTCGGCTTTCGGGCCGGTCAGGCTGACGCGCAAGGTCGTATCGAGGTTCAAGCCCCGGGAAATCAGGGTCAGCCAGGTGTCGTCGGGGTCGCCGCCAAGCGCGGGGAAATCCAGCTCACCGGTGCTTTTGAGCTCGCGCAACAAGGTGGCCGAGGTGGGCAGCAGGTCGCCCAGCGGTGCGCCGGCATCCAACTGCTCCACATGCAGGTAGGCACGACGGTTGCCTCGGGTGATGCCGTAGATGGCCACCAGGGAGTTTTCCTGCGGGGCGGCGAGACGCAGCAGCAGGTATTCCTGCTGGCCGTCGGCACCTACCAGCTTGGCATTACCGAACACTTCGTTGGCCCACAGGCTGCTTTCACCGCAATCGCGGGCCTGGCACCAGAACAACAACTGCGCGCCGTTGGCCTGCAACGCTTCGCGCGTCGACGTGAACGCAGCACTGGAGGTGTGTTCGGCAGGCAGCTCGTAGGTAATCGCTGTGGCTTGCCCACGGGCGGTGGCCTGGCCCTCATAACGCAACTGGCCACTGATCTTGCGGATCGCCCCCATGGGGTAGATGCGTTCCTTTTCTTCAGCGGGACGGTAATCGACGATCTGTGCGTCGACCTGACGGGCCACGGCAGGCAGGTCCTGGCTTCCCGGCACATCGGCGGCGAACACCAAGGGGCTGAAACAGCACAGTCCGAGGGCACGTATACATCCTTTACGCAGGCTCATCGGATCGGTGAGCCCTGGCCATCGGAGGTCGCAGCAGTGTTGAGTTGGTTCATGGTTGACTCCCTTTCAATCCGCCCAGCCTCGGCAGTTGACCGCCCCAAGTCAAGGCGCGGAGAAGAACCGATTGAAACAGTCTGCAACAAGGACCGCACCAGGCTCATCATTCAGGTGTAAATGATGGCCACCCGGCAACGTGGTTACCGTAAAGGGTAGCTGGGAAAGCAATTCGGGATGTTTCGCCAACATGCCATCGGCGGCGACCACCAACTGCGTAGGGCAACCCACGCGGCGCACGAAAGCCATCGCCTGCTCATCGGTCAGGCGCATCGGCGATGCCAGGGTCAGGCGACTGTCCGAGCGCCAGGTATAACCACCCGGCACCGGCATCAAACCGCGCTGGGCCAGCAGTTCTGCGGCTTCACGGCTCACAGCGACCAAACCTTTCATACGTGCCTCAACCGCCCGGTCGAGGGTGGTGTAGACCGGCTTGCGCTTATCCTGCAGATTCAATTGCGCCTGCAAGGCCATGCCCAGGCGCTCGGCGGCGTTCTCACCGCTGGCAGTGGGCGGGATCACGCCGTCAATCAAACCCAGGTGCGTCACCCGTTCCGGCAAGGCACCGGCCAGCACCAGGGACACGATGGCGCCGAGGGAGTGGCCGAGTAATGCAAAACGTTTCCAGCCCAGTTGCTCGGCAACGTGCAGCACGTCGTGGACGTAATCCCACAAGGCATAACCGGCACCTGTAGGACGATGCGCCGAATGCCCATGGCCGGCCATGTCCAGCGCCACGATACGCAAACCCGCAAGCTTCGGCGCCAGGCGTGCAAAGCTGTTGGCATTGTCCAGCCAGCCATGCAGGGCGATCACCGGCAAACCGTCCTCGGGGCCAAACAGATGGGCCGCCAACTCAATGTGCGGCAGGCTCAGGCGAACCTCTTCGACGGGTGTGCTCATGCGCAGCTGCGCTCCCGGGCTTCCCAGCGGGCGAACAGGGTCTTGATCAAGGTCGCGGTGTCCTGGGGGCGTTCGAGGGGAAACATATGGCCGCCGGGCATGGTGAGCATTTCGCCCATGGGCAGACGGTCGACGCCGCTGGCGTGGTGACGCATCACCACGCGGCTCTGGCGACCGCGCACCACCGCCAGCGGCACTTTCAATTGGCGCACCTGGCCGGGACTGGTGTGGGGCACGCCCCGGTAGATGCTGATTTCGGTGGCCGGGTCGAAACGCAGGCGCAGGCGATCACCCGCCTGGTACAGGCCGTGTTGCAGGTAGGCGTCGAAGCATTCCGGGTCGAAGCCTCGGAACAGGGTCTTGCCGGCGAAGTAGCTGCGCGCGGCGTCCAGGTCGCTGAATTCCTCACGACGGCCCAGGGTACGGCCGGCCGGCGTGAGGCGGTCGATAAAACCGAAGCGCTTGGCGGCGCGGATCACCCAACGGTCGGCGCGGGTCAATACCGGCGAATCGAGCATCACTACCCCGCGATACAGCTGCGGGCAGCGCAGGGCCGCGTGCAAATGCAGCACGCCACCCAGGGAGTGGCCCACGCCCCAGACGGGCTGCGGTTGCTGCTCCAGATGATGGATCAACTCGTCCACCAGGTTCTGCCAGTTATCGTCCACTGGAAACCTGGGGTCGTGACCGTGTTGCGGCAAGTGAGCCACCGCATACTCCGGGGCCAGGGCGGCAAACAGCTTGCCGTAGGTGGCCGAGGGGAAGCCATTGGCGTGGGCAAAAAACACGTGCTGCGACATAGCGGATCCATCTGCAAAAACCGAGATTGATTGTCACCAGGCCCAAGCCCCACAGCAATGACTGTAACTGCCAGGAATGATGACACTCACGCCACACCTATCGCGCCGGAGGGGTTTCGCCCAAAGGCACCACGGCCATGGTCAGCCGTGAGACACAGTTGCACTTGCCGTCATCGGTGGTCAGGCGAATGTCCCAGACCTGGGTGGTGCGGCCGATATGGATCGCCTTGGCCACCGCCGTCACCCGCCCGCTGCGCACACCGCGCAGGTGATTGGCGTTGACCTCCAGGCCCACGCAATAGAACTTGCTCGGGTCGATGCACAAATAGGCCGCCACGGAGCCGACGCTCTCGGCCAGAACCACCGACGCACCGCCATGCAGCAGGCCGTAGGGCTGGTGAGTGCGGTGGTCGACCACCATGCTGGCGGTGAGGGATTCCTCGTCGAAGCTTTCAAAACGGATGTCCAGCAGTTCACCGATGGTGTTTTTCTGGCCGGCATTGAGTTGCTCGATATTCGGTTGGGTGCGCCACAAGCTCATGGAATTGTCCTTATTGGTTTTATTACGGCCCTAATCCTGCCACACAACTGCCTCGCTGCGCTCGCTCCAACGAAAAGCGACGGACATAAGACCCGATCCTCTGTGGCCTGGCGGTAGCCTACGGATTCTTCACGCTGACCAGGCTCATCAACCCCGCCAGCGGGAAGTCGCCCTCAAGCTCTGCCAGGCTGGCGGTGGACATCGGCTGCGGCTGGCGCTGATGGCCATGCTGCAGAAAACTGATCAAGCTGCCGACCAGGGGCTGATGACTGACCAGCAGCACGTTGTCATCACTGTCGAGCTTGCTCAGGACCTCCAGCGGATTGCCCTCCGGCGTGAGCCAAGGCACCGTGCGGATGTCCGGCGCAAAACCCAACGCGTCCCGCACCAGCTGTGCAGTCTGCTGCGCGCGCACGTACGGGCTGGCAATGATCGCGCTGAGCGGCTGGCCGATCAGGTGCGCCGCACTGCGCAACACCTCGGCGCGGCCATGTTCGGTGAGGTTGCGCTCGGCATCCGTGCGGGCATGCGCCTCGGCCTCACCGTGACGCAAGACCCACACCTTCATAGCTTCGGCTCCTCATCCCGCACCGGGTGCGGCGCCGGCGGCACGCTGTGGGCGGCTTCGCCCTCGGGAGCGCGCGGGGTTGGCCAGTCGGCGAACGGCCAGGGCTTCTGCTCGGTGTGGAAGCTGCCAAAGCGGCCGATCTGGGCAAGAAACTGGCTGAAGCTGTCGCCGAAGTTCATCAGGCCCAGGTTCGGCGCGCTGTAGACCAGGCGGTAGATCAACTGCACCACCACCAATGCGCCGAGCAGGAACTGCGCCACCTGCCACACCAGGGCAAACACCAGCATCCACAGGATGCGCAGGACAATGGACTCGTACTTGGGGGCTGCTTTTGGATCGTTCATGGCGCGTTCCTCAGTTGAAACCACTGGTGGAAATAAAGTCGACGTCGGTTTTGGGCTCGGCCCGCATCAGCAACTCGATGACCTGGTTCAAGGTGCGCCCTTCAAACAGGATCGCGTGCAGCCCGGCGACCAGCGGCATGTACACGCCGACTTCCTGGGCCTTGGCCTTGAGCACCTTGAGGGTGTTGACCCCTTCGGCCACTTCACCCAGGCGCGTCACCGCGTCTTCCAGGCTCAGGCCCTGGCCCAGGGCGAAACCCACCTGGTAGTTGCGGCTTTTCGGCGACGAGCAGGTGACGATCAAGTCGCCCACGCCGGCCAGGCCCAGGAAGGTCATGGGGTTGGCGCCCTGGTTCACCGCGAAGCGGGTCATTTCCGCCAGGGCACGGGTAATCAGCATGCTCTTGGTGTTTTCGCCCATGCCCAGCGCCACCGCCATGCCGGCGATGATCGCGTAGACGTTTTTCAGCGCCCCGCCCAGTTCCACGCCAAAGCGGTCGCCACTGGCGTACACGCGGAAGGTCCGGCCATGCAGCACCGCCTGGACGCGCTCGCACAACGCCTCATCCTCGCTGGCGATCACCGTGGCGGTCAGCGCGTGCTCGGCGACTTCCCGCGCCAGGTTCGGCCCGGACAGCACGCCAATGCGCGCCTGGGGGGCGATCTCGGCGAGGATTTCGCTCATCAACTTGAAGGTCTGCGCCTCGATGCCCTTGGTCAGGCTGACCAGCAGCTTGCCCGCCAGGCGCTCGGCATGGGGCGCCAGCACCGCGCGCAAGGCGCTGGAAGGCAGCGCAACAAAGCACAGGTCGCAGTCCGCCAGGGTGGCCAACAGGTCGGTGACCGGCTCGACCGCCGGATGAATCTTGATGCCTTTAAGGTAACGCGGGTTTTCGCGGTGTACGCGAATGGCCTCGGCCTGCTCGGGATCGCGCATCCACTGGCGCACCGCATGACCGTTCTCGGCCAGCAGGTTAGCCACGGCGGTACCAAAACTTCCGCCTCCCAGGACCGCAATAGGGCGCTGTTCAGTCATATGCAATCCGTTAATCCATACCAGTGGCGATGGCGGCATTATACGGGGCGACCCGCTTGCGGCCAGCCCCCGTATCAAATCGTGGGCCTGTCGGGAAATGCCACGCCTGTGGGACGGAATTGCAAGGGCGGCGACTGGCAAATAGCCTCGCCTCGGTTAACATGGACGGCTATCCGTCACTATCAAGGCCATGTCGTGTATTTGGGCCCTCCTTCCCGTTCATCTCTACTGCTTATGCTGTTGTGCAGTGCACCTGCGCTGGCTGACGACCTGTTCCTCGACAGCCAGCCGCTGCCGCAGGTCTTGACCGCCACGCGCCTCAAGCAATCGGCCGCCGCCGTGCCGGGCAGCATGACCGTGATCGACAGCGAGTTGATCAAGGCCAGCGGCGCAAGGGATATCAGCGAGCTGCTGCGCCTGGTGCCGGGGATGATGGTCGGCTACACCACCGGCAACCAGGCGGCGGTGAACTACCACGGCACCAGCGCCAGCGATGCGCGACGCATGCAGGTGTTGATCGACGGGCGTTCGGTGTACCGCGCCGGCCTGGCCACGGTGGACTGGAGCGACATTCCGGTGGCGATGGAAGACATCGAGCGCATCGAGGTCTTCCGCGGCCCCAACACCGTCAGCTACGGGGCGAATGCCTTGATGGCGGTGGTCAATATCCTCACGCGCTCACCGGCCAACAGCCATGGCTCACGGGTGAAGGTGATTCGCGGTGAGCGCGGTATCAATGACTTTTATGCCAGCCAGGGCGTGGGCTGGGAAACCGGCGATCTGCGCCTGTCGCTGTCCGGGCAACAGGACGATGGCTTTGACAGCGATGCCGTTGGCGCCGACCGCCGAGACGGCCGTCGCCTCAACCGCTTCAGCCTGGCAGTGAGCCAGACCTTGAACGCGCAACAGAGTATCGACTGGCAACTGAATGCCAAGGAAGGCACCAACCAGCGCCCTTACACCTACACCCCCGTATTCGCCGGGATTACCGAGGGCGGCGACAATTCCGATGTCACGGCCAAGGACTACGCCGGTTCCCTGCGCTGGAACTTTGATTTCAACCCAGAGCACAGCCTGTATATCCAAGGCTCGGCCCAGCAGTGGGACCGCCGGCAAATCTGGAAGGCCTGTGACGCCAAGGTCTCGTTCAGCCCCGAGCTGACCCAGTTGTGGCAGCTCAACCCCAACTATGCCGAACGGCTGGCCCGGCATATGGACACCTACAGCCAGGGCACCGCACCACCGGGCAGCGCCGCCGAACAAGCCTTGGCCAACCAGGTACTGGACCAGTGGCGCAACGGCGCCAACCAGAGCGTATGCGGCGACATCGACCAGAGCACCCGCGAAAGCCGCTACGATGTGGAAATCCAGGACACCCTCAGCCTGTCCGACAGCCTGCGCCTGGTCAGCGGCATGAATTACCGCTACGACCGCGCCGACTCCGATACCTACTTCAACGGCACCCTGGACGATACCACCTGGCGCCTGTTCGGCCAGTTGGAATGGCGCGCCAGTGAACATTGGCTGCTGCAAGGCGGCGCCATGTTCGAAGACACGCACCTGAGCGGCCATTCGCTGACGCCAAGGGTGGCGGTCAACTATTTGATCAACCCGCGCCACGGCTTGCGCGCGGTGTACTCGGAAGCCATCCGTTCGCCGGACATGTTCGAGAACAATGTCAACTGGAGCTACCGCGTCACCAACCTCAGCTCACCGACCTATGGGCAGAGTTCCGGACAGTACTTCGTGAAGACGCGGGGCCCGGGCAACCTCGACAAAGAACTGATGCGCTCGCGGGAACTGGGCTACAACGGCTTCTTTGCCGACATCGGGCTGAACATGGACGTGAAGGTGTTCTACGACGAAATCACCGACATGATCAGCTCGCCGCTGCGCAATAACCAGTACATTGCCAGCAACGCCAACAGCTCACGCTTCACCGGCGCCGAGTCCCAGTTCGACTGGCGCGTGAGCAACGCCGACCGCCTGCGGCTGACTTACGCGTATGTCGACGCCACCACCAGCAACCCACTGGACAAAGCACAGACCGCGCGTAACAGTGGCTCGGCCGGCTGGTTGCGCGAATGGGGCCAAGGTTGGTCCAGCGCGCTGTTCTACTATGGCGACGACGCACTCAACCAATATCGTTTCGAACGGGTCGACCTGCGGGTGGCCAAGCGCATTGCCCTGGGCAAAGCCAACGTGGAGCTGGCCGGCATGTTGCAACAACGCCTCGATAACCAGCCCACCACCTGGGCCGACAACACTTACGACCATCGTCACGTACTCTACTTCAGCGCGGAGCTGGAGTTCTGAGATGGGCGACTCGTCACGGATGACCTCCTTCTTTATCTATAAGTTGCGGCGACTTGCCGGGCTGCTGGCCGGCCTGTTGCTGTGCGCACCGGCGTGGAGCGCCGAGATCCTGCTGACCGCCGCCGAAGACGGCGCCGGGGTGCAGGCCTTTACCCAGGCGCTGGCCCGGCAACGCCCCGAAGACCGCGTCACCTTCACGTCCCTTGCGGCCTTGCCGGCACCCAGCCACCTGCCCGCCGGCACGCGCCTGATCCTGCTCGACCTGCCCGGCCTCGACTGGCGCCTGCGGGATACCCAAGGGCCGCCGACGCTGGTACTGCGCATCAGTCGGCTACAAGCCCATCAGCGCCCGGAGGCCTCACGGCACGCGCGGGTCAGCCTGTTGTGGAGCGACCCGCCGCTGGAGCGGCAGCTGCGCCTGATCAGCAGCGTCCTGCCCCAGGCACGGCGCATCGGTGTGCTCTACGGCACCGACAGTGAATTCCTGCTGCCCGAATTGCGCCAGCACGCGGCGTCCCTGGAGTTGGAGATCGTGCCGCAGCGCTGGGACAACACTAACGACAGTCGCCCGCTGCAAACCCTGTTCAGGAACAGCGACGTGCTGCTCGGCCTCGATGACCCGCAGCTGTACAACCCGAAGACCGCTAAAAACCTGCTGCTGAGCAGCTACGCCCAGCAATTGCCGCTGTTCGGGCCCAATGCAGGGTTTGTGCGCGCCGGCAGCCTCGCCAGCACCTACAGCGACCAGGACGATTGGCTGGCGGTACTCGATCGTTTGCTCGACCAGCCGCCGGCCGCTTGGCCACGCGCGCTGTACCCCGACCACTTCAAAGTCGTGGGCAACGCGCAGGTCGCACGCTCACTGGGCATCGAACAGGTGGACGAAGCCAGCGTCGCCGCCCGAATGGCCGAAGGAGAAAAACGCCCATGACCTTGCGTCGTCGTTGGGACATCAATACCCGCACCCAGCTCATAACCCTGGGCCCGGCGCTGTTGCTGACGTTGCTGTTGATCAGCTTCTTCACCTTCGTGCGTATCCAGGACCCGCGCCAGGAACTGGACCACACCGGCCAATTGATCGCCAACCAACTGGCACCCGCCACCGAATATGGGGTGATCTCGGGCAACAACGATGTGCTCGACAGCCTGCTGCGCGCCACGCTGGCCACGCCCCATGTGCGCTTCCTGGAGATTCAGGACAGCAGCGAAAATATCCTGGTGTACGTCGAGCAACCCGCGGAGAAACACGACCGCGCGCTGTCGGTCAAAGTGTTCCAGGCGCCGATCCGCCTGCAGCATATCCAGTTGGGCAACGACTTTTTCCAGGACAACCTTAACGAACCCAAGGCCCCCCGCGCGGACTATCTGGGCCGGGTGATCGTCGGCATGTCCAATGACGCCTTCAGCCAGCGCCAGCAGGAGATCCTGTTCAAGGCCGGTATCCTCGCGCTGTTCGCCCTGCTGTTTACGTTCCTGCTCGCCCGGCGCCTGGCGGCGAGCCTGTCGCAACCGATCAGCGCCATGGGCAATGCGGTCAAGGCCATCCAGCAGGGCGACTACAAGACGCCGCTGCCGATTGTGGATGACTCGGAGCTGGGCGACCTGTCGCGGCATATCAACAACCTCGCCGAAGGCCTCAACCAGGCCAGCCGCGAACAACAGCAGGCCATGGCCCAGTTGATCCAGACCCGCGAAGAGGCCGAGCGGGCCAACAACGCCAAGTCAGACTTCCTGGCCATGATGAGCCACGAACTGCGCACGCCGATGAACGGTGTACTGGGCATGCTACAACTGCTGGAAACCACCGACATGACCGAGGAACAGACCGAATACGCGGCGCTGGCCTCCGAATCCACCGAGCATTTGCTCAAGGTGATCAACGACATTCTCGACTTCTCGCGCATCGAACGCGCGGCCCTGGAGCTGGAACATATCCCCTTCAACCTGGCCGACCTGATCAACAGTTGCGCCCAGGCCTTCCAGCACAGCGCCCAGCAGCGCGGGCTGGCGCTCAAGCTGCCGATCCCGCCCGGCATGGACGCACTGCGGGTACAGGGCGATCCGACGCGGATCCGCCAGATCCTGGTGAACCTGATCGGCAATGCCTTGAAGTTCACCGAATACGGCACCGTCAGCGTCGAGCCCCATTGGCAGGTGCTCGACCATGAGTTGGTGTGGTTCACCTGCACCGTGCGTGACAGCGGCATCGGGATTTCCGCCGAGCGCCTGGAATTGATGTTCGATGCGTTCCAGCAGGCCGACAGTTCCATTTCAAGACGTTACGGCGGTACCGGTCTCGGGCTGCCCATCGCCCGTACCCTGGCCGAACGCATGGGTGGCACGCTGCGCGCGCAGAGCGAAGAAGGCCGTGGCTCGGTGTTTACCCTGGAAATCCCGCTGGCCATCGACCCCCACAGCCAGCCGTCGATCGCCCTGGATGCCGAGGGCAAGCACAGCGCCGGCGAGGGTCGCCATGTGTTGCTGGTGGAGGACAATCCGGTCAACCGCGCCGTGGTCGAAGCCATGCTGCGCAGCCTGGGCTTTGAAGTCAGCCTGGCCACCGATGGCGCCGAGGCGATCCGCAGTGCCGAGAGCCTGATATTCACCGCGATCCTGATGGATTGTCGCCTGCCCTTGATCGACGGTTATGAAGCCACCCGGCAGATTCGCCAACTGCCCGGCTGCGCCGACCTGCCGATCATCGCCCTGACGGCCAACGCCTTGCAGGGCGACCGGGAAGCCTGCCTTGCGGCTGGAATGAACGATTACCTGGCCAAGCCGTTCAAACGCACGGATCTGCAGCAAATCCTGCAGCGCTGGGTGCAATAGCGGCGCGCCACTAGCCAACTCCGACTGGCGTGAAAGACGAAAGTGCGGCAGTCTTAGGCACCCGAACGGGCCCATAAACAGGCTCGGTTTAAAATTTCAGTGAACAAGTGTACATTCAGCACCTTGCCGCTGTGACTTTCACTACAACGCAATAGTCTATGTGTAGGCTGCCGACATGAGGCATGAACGCTTCATTCGGTTCGGGAAGATTTGCCCTACCCTGCCGCATGGGATTATTGAGGAGCTCGCATGACCAAACAAAACGCCTTTACTCGGGAAGACCTGCTGCGCTGCAGTCGCGGTGAGCTGTTCGGCCCAGGTAACGCGCAACTGCCCGCCCCGAACATGCTGATGGTGGATCGCATCACCCATATCAGCGAAGAGGGTGGCAAGTACGGCAAAGGTGAATTGGTCGCCGAGCTGGATATCACCCCGGACCTGTGGTTCTTCGCCTGTCACTTCGAAGGTGACCCTGTCATGCCTGGCTGCCTGGGCCTCGACGCCATGTGGCAACTGGTCGGCTTCTACCTGGGCTGGCAAGGCCTGCCAGGCCGTGGCCGCGCCCTGGGTTCGGGCGAAGTGAAGTTCTTCGGCCAGGTCCTGCCGACCGCCAAGAAAGTCACCTACAACATTCAAATCAAGCGCGTCCTCAAGGGCAAGCTGAACCTGGCCATCGCCGACGGTTCGGTGACTGTCGACGGTCGCGAGATCTATACTGCCGAAGGCCTTCGGGTCGGCGTATTTACTTCCACTGACAACTTTTAAGGGTTATCCGCATGCGCCGCGTCGTTATCACTGGTCTGGGCATCGTTTCTTGCCTGGGCAATGACAAAGAGACCGTCACCGCTAACCTGCGTGCAAGTCGCCCTGGCATCCGCTTCAACCCGGAATATGCCGAAATGGGTCTGCGTAGCCAGGTTTCCGGCTCCATCGACCTGCCCCTCGAAGAACTGATCGATCGCAAGATCTATCGCTTCGTGGGCCACGCTGCCGCCTATGCCTACCTGGCCATGAAAGACGCCATCGCCGACTCCGGCCTGAGCGAAGACCAGGTATCGAACGTACGCACCGGCCTGATCGCCGGCTCCGGCGGCGCATCGACCCTCAACCAGATGGAAGCGCTGGACATCCTGCGCGAAAAAGGCGTGAAGCGCGTTGGCCCGTACCGTGTCACGCGGACCATGGGCAGCACCGTTTCGGCCTGCCTGGCCACGCCGTTCCAGATCAAGGGCGTGAACTACTCGATCTCCTCCGCATGCGCCACCAGTGCACACTGCATCGGTACCGCCGTCGAGCAGATCCAACTGGGCAAGCAGGACATCGTGTTCGCCGGCGGCGGCGAAGAAGAACATTGGAGCCAGTCGTTCCTGTTCGACGCCATGGGCGCCCTGTCCACCCAGTACAACGAAACCCCGGAAAAGGCCTCCCGCGCCTACGATGCCAAGCGTGACGGTTTCGTCATCGCCGGCGGTGGCGGCATGGTGGTGGTCGAGGAGCTGGAGCACGCCCTGGCCCGTGGCGCCAAGATCTACGCGGAAATCGTCGGCTACGGCGCCACTTCCGATGGCTACGACATGGTTGCGCCAAGCGGTGAAGGCGCCATCCGTTGCATGCAGATGGCCATGTCCACCGTGGATACCCCGATCGACTACCTGAACACCCACGGCACCTCGACTCCGGTCGGCGACGCCAAGGAAATGGAAGGTGTACGCGCGGTATTCGGCGACAAGGCTCCGAAAATCAGCTCCACCAAGAGCCTGTCGGGTCACTCCCTGGGCGCCGCCGGCGTTCACGAAGCGATCTACTGCCTGCTGATGATGGAAGGCAACTTCATGGCCGGTTCGGCCAACATCGACGAGATCGACCCAGTCGTCGCCGATATGCCGATCCTGACCAAGACGGTTGAAAACGTCAAAGTCGACACCGTGATGAGCAACAGCTTCGGCTTCGGTGGCACTAACGCCACCCTGGTGCTGAAACGCTGGCAGGGTAAGTGAGCCCCGCAGGTTGATCACATGAAAAGCCCCGACTGGTTCGGGGCTTTTTTATGGTTCATCACGGATTACCGGGAAAGACGCTCTTGATCTTCATGAAGAAGAATTCGCTATCCCGGTAACCGTACGCCATCCGTTTGATGACCTTTATTCGATTGTTTATTCCTTCCAACTGACCGGTGTGCATCGGCCAGCGAACCCGACTGACGATGCCCCGCCAATAACCCTTTAGCCGTTTGGCAAACTGGATCAGAGCCGGTATTTCGCTTTCATATGCATGGCGCAGCCATTGCTTCCAGGCCGATCTCCAGGTCCAGGCAGTGCTCGGTGTCCAGAGCGTTTTGAGTTCAGCCTTCATCAAATAAACTGTCATCAGCGATTGGTTGGCCTCCAATAAATCCTGCAAATGGACCTGTTGTTCCGGCGTTTTCAGGTTCTGTGGGTTACGCAGCAACAGCCATCGTGCCTGCTTGATGACCTTGCGAGCCGGCTTGTTATGACGCAGCCGATTAGCTTCGTCGACGCGGACCCGATCAATCACCTCTCGGCCATATTTGGCCACCACATGGAAAAGGTCGTAGACCACTCGCGCTTTCGGGCAATGCTGGCGAACCTCCAGATCAAAAGCAGTATTCATGTCCATCGCCACCGCTTCGATTCGAGCGCAGCCCTCCGGCCCCAGTTCCTCGAAGAACGGCCTGACTGCCGCTCGGCTACGGCCTTCACCGATCCACAGCACTCGTCGTGTATCGGCATCCAGCACAACGCTGGCGTAACGATGACCTTTGAATAACGCGAACTCGTCCATGATCAGGCGTCGTGGTTGCGCCTTCGGCAACTCACTCAACACCGCCTGCAAGGCTCGACGCTCCAGCAACCGAACAGTGTCCCAATGCAGTCCAAACATCTGGGCCACGTGCAGGGTGGGAAGGCGCTCGCAGGCCTGAATGACCGCCTCGGCCAAGCGGCGCGTCATGCGGGCATAGCGATCCAGCCAACTGACGGCCTCCATGCGTTTTCCACAGTCGCGGCAGCCAACACGCCTGAGCAAAATGCTGAGGCGCACCGCGCGACCGAGAATGGGCAGATCACGAACGGTTCGCTCACAATACTCATGAGTGGTTGAACAAGGTTTTTGGCAGCCGCCGCAGGAAGGGAATCGGGTGGCGTGGGGAATCAGATCGATCTTTAGAGCGTCACCATCGGGCTTGATCGTGACGACAGAAAAGCCCTCCCAAAAAGGAAGGAAAGTATTAATATCACGCATAAGAACGCCGGTTTTTTAGATGTGTTTGCTCGCACGAACATCATCAATCAAATCGGCGTTCTTGTTTCTGTGTTTCCCGGGATTCCGTGATGAACCTTTTTTATGGGCGACGGGATTTGAGACCGCAACCGCATTTGCGTGAGACGAAAACGCAATATCAACGCGCACCCTCATCGCCGCGAGGTTTAGGCAGGATGGCCAGGAAGTTGTCCCTCGCCACTTTGCGGGCAACGTCTTCAGGCAATGCATCCAGGAAGACATCAAAGCGGTGCATTTCCTCACCCAGCTTGTTGAAACGCCCGACGACATCCGAACCCAGCATAAAGCGCTCCGGGAAGCGCTCCACCAGCGTTACCCACTCCGGCCGAGGCTTGCCCCCATCATCCAGCAAGTACGGCGTGAGCATGCTCCAGGACAGGTCGATATACAGGTTGGGGTAAGCCTCGAGCATACGGTTCAAGGTGGGTAGCAAAAAGTCCATTTGCACCTGGTGGCGGTGAATTTCCTTGCTGGTGCCGGCGTGAGCCCAGATAAAGCGGGTGTGCGGGTGGTTGCGCAGCGGCTCTTCCACTTCGGCGAGGTACAGCGGGTTACGCTCGCGCTTGGAGGTGATATTGGAGTGCAGCATCACCGGCAAGTCGTTTTCCGCCGCCAGGTGATAGATACGCGTCATGGCCTCGTTGTTGGCGCGCGGGGTATCCCCCGATGTGAGAGCGGTAAGGTCGTCGTGACGGGTAAACACTTCACCGATGCCCTGCCACAGCCCCGGGTTGAGGTCGAGCATGCGCTGGATATGGGCATCCGAATTCTTGTCATTGGGGTTGAAGCCGGACAGAAATGGATGAAAGTGCTGGCGCTGTTCAGGTGTCAGTTTATTTACCGCTGCGGCAACAATCACGTCCGTGGCGCTGTACCAATAGGCATCCGCGTCATCACCGGTGTAGTAGCGCGGGCGCTTGGGCTCGTCTTCGTGCCATTTCTTTGCGACGGGAATGCCGGAAATCATGACATGCTCGATGCGATTTTCTGCCATCGCCTTGAGCAACGTGTCCATCCCCGCCGTTTCCTGGAAGAAATCCACGTAATGCAGGTGGGCATCGCTGTAGGCATAGTCGCGAGCCTGCGCGGCAAGACTGTTGGCGGCGAGCAACAGGGCGAGACTCAAGCGGGTCCAGGGCACGGTATAACCTCGATAAGGGCGAATACCGGTAGACCTTGCGTGTCGTACCGGGGTTCAGCCGGCAAAAAAATGTGGAACACCCCCGTGCCAGCATGCTCTATAACTGCATGACCTTCCTTCTGCCAACCCGTGAGGTTTGCCATGCCTGTTACCGTCAATACGCTGAACGCCGACAACTTCCGCCACAGCGTCAATATCAATAACCACGAGCTGTTTACCGACCTGCCCAAGAGCCTGGGTGGTGACGACTCGGCGCCCTCCCCCCACGATTACTTCGACGCCGCGCTGGCATCGTGCAAGGCGCTGACCGTCAAGCTCTATGCCCAGAAAAAAGACATCCCCCTGACCGGCGTGACCGTGGAAGTCACCCACGACGCCAGCGAAGAGCAAAAGGGCAAATACAGGCTCAACGTCAAGCTGACGCTCAAGGGCGTACTCACCGACGAACAGCGCGACGAGCTGCACCGTGTGGCCGATCGCTGCCCGGTACACAAGCTGATGACCACCGCCGAGGTCACCATCGAAACCCGCCTCTCTGAAGGCGCGTTCAGCCAATAGCGGCAACCTCCCGTCGAGCGGGTTATGCTCATTACCCTACAACCCGCTCAGACTGGGACGCACCATGACCACCCTCACCGTGATCCGCCCACGCCCCGAAGATGTCGAAGGCCAGCCGATCCTGCGCCCGCTGCCCTCGCGGGAATGTCGCAGCGTCGGGCCCTTTGTGTTTTTCGACCATATGCTGCCTACCCGCTATGCACCGGGCAGCGGCATGAACATCCGCCAGCACCCGCATATCGGCCTGTCCACCCTCACCTATCTGTTCGAAGGCGCACTGCAGCACAAGGACAGCCTGGGGTCGGATCAAGTGGTAGAGGCCGGTGATGTCAGCTGGATGACTGCAGGCGGTGCAATCGCCCATGTCGAGCGCACACCCGAGGCACTCAAGGCCCACGGTTTCAGCATGCATGGCCTGCAAGTGTGGCTGGCGTCGCCCAAGGACCACGAAGCGGGGCCGGGACACTACAGCCATCACCCTGCAGCGAGCCTGCCGGTGAGTGACAACCTGGGCGTGCGGATTCGCCTGATCGCCGGCAGTGGCTTCTGCCTCAAATCACCGGTGCCGGTGCTGTCGCCTACGTTGTATGCAGATGTACACATGCAAACGGCCACGACCCTGCTGATTCCTGACGAGCACGAGGAACGCGCGGTGTATGTGCTGGAGGGTGAAGCCCAGTTGGAGGGTGAGCGGCTTGAGGTGCACAGCCTGGTGGTATTGCCGGCCGGGCAGGCAATGACCCTGTTCGCCGAGAGCGATTGCCAGTTGGTGGTGTTTGGCGGAGCACCGCTGGATGGGCCACGGCGGATCAATTGGAATTTTGTCGCGAGCGATCCGTTGAAGATCGAGCAGGCCAGGCAACGCTGGGCCGCTGGGGATTGGCCGACGGTGCCGGGTGAAACTGAAAGAATTGAGTTGCCGGTGAGATAGCTATCGGGGGCAAGCCCCCGATGACGCCGGAACAGGCGCTGAAGATTCAGCCCTTGAACACTTCATCCAGCAAGTTATGCATCGACCGGAACGCCCGTGCAGCGGTCTTGGCGTCATACATCATCTTGCCCGGCACATTGGCATCCGGGTCAGTGAAGGAATGCACCGCACCGCCGTAACTCAGCAATTGCCAATCCACGCCGGCCGCGTTCATTTCATCTTCGAACGCCGGCAGTTGCTCTTTCGGCACCAACGGGTCGGAAGCACCGTGCAGTACCAGCACTGGACCCTTGATGTTTTTCGCGTCTGCCGGGTTCGGCGTGTCGAGGGTGCCGTGGAACGATACGGCAGCCTTCAATGGCGCACCGGTACGTGCCAGCTCCAGGGAGCAGCAACCGCCGAAGCAGAAACCAAAGGTGGCCAGCTTCGAGGTGTCCACTGCCGCTTCGGTCTGGCCCTGCAGCTGCTCAAGGGCAGCCTGCATGCGTTTGTTCAGCAACGGGCGATCATTCTTCAACGGCATCATTGCGGCGCCGGCTTCATCGCCATTCGACGGGCGCACGGTTTGCCCGTAGAGGTCGGCGATCAGCACCACGTAGCCCTTGGCGGCAACGCTCTTGGCGATCTCCTCGGCACCCGCACTCACCCCCATCCAGTTCGGCGCCATCAGCAGGCCGGGCAGCGGGTTCTTTTGGCTGGCATCGAACGCCAGGCGGCTTTCATAAGACTGGCCATCAATCTGATAGACCACGGAACGCACAGTGACTTGGCTCATCATTTTCTCCAGTTGAAGATCACTAGAACGGAAATAGGCTGTAGGTGCGAGCTTGCTCGCGAAGAACCTCAACGATCACGCGGGCAACCTGACACCCAGCGCCGCCCGCAGTTTTTTCGCGAGCAAGCTCGCTCCTACAAACGAAAAAACCCGCCGAAGCGGGTTTTTCTACAACGGTATCAAACCGACAGTTCAACCAACAGCTTGTTCAGTCGGCGCACGTAGGCGGCCGGGTCCTTGAGGCTGTCGCCAGCGGCCAGGGCCGCCTGGTCGAAAAGGATGTGGGACAGGTCGCCAAAGCGCTCTTCGCTCTGCTCGCCGTCGAGTTTCTCGATCAACGGGTGAGCCGGGTTGAATTCGAAGATCGGCTTGGAGTCCGGGACCTTCTGGCCGCTGGCTTCGAGGATCTGGCGCATCTGCATGCCCAGGTCCTGCTCGCCGATGGCCAGGATCGCCGGGGAATCGGTCAGACGGTGGGAAACCCGCACTTCGCTGACGGCATCGCCCAGGGACGCCTTGATCCGCTCAACCAGGCCTTCTTTGGCCTTGGCGACCTCCTCGGCTTCTTTCTTCTCTTCCTCGGAGTCCAGGTTACCCAGGTCCAGGTCGCCACGGGCCACGTCGACAAAGGATTTGCCGTCGAACTCGTTGAGGTAGCTCATCAGCCACTCATCGATACGGTCGGTCAGCAGCAGCACTTCGATGCCTTTCTTACGGAAGACTTCCAGGTGCGGGCTGTTCTTGACCTGTGCGTAGGTTTCGCCGGTGAGGTAGTAAATCTTGTCCTGGCCTTCCTTGGCACGTGCCAGGTACTCGGCCAGGGACACCACCTGCTCGCCCTCTTCACCCTGGGTGGAAGCAAAGCGCAGCAGACCGGCGATTTTTTCCTTGTTGGCAAAATCTTCCGCCGGGCCTTCTTTCATGACCTGGCCGAAGTTTTTCCAGAAACCCTTGTATTGCTCTGGCTCGTTCTTCGCCAGTTTTTCCAGCATGTCGAGTACGCGCTTGGTCAGCGCCGACTTCATGGAATCGATGATCGGGTCTTTTTGCAGGATTTCCCGCGACACGTTCAGCGACAGGTCATTGGAGTCGACCACACCCTTGATAAAGCGCAGGTACAGCGGCAGGAACGACTCCGCCTGGTCCATCACGAACACGCGCTGCACGTAGAGCTTCAGGCCTTTTGGCGCTTCACGCTGGTACAGGTCGAACGGCGCACGGGCCGGCACGTAGAGCAGCGAGCTGTATTCCAGCTTGCCTTCGACCTTGTTATGGCTCCAGCTCAGCGGGTTTTCGTAGTCGTGGCCGATATGCTTGTAGAACTCCTGGTATTCCTCGTCCTTGATCTCGGTACGCGGACGGGTCCACAGGGCACTGGCGCGGTTGACGGTTTCCCATTCCTGGGCAGGCTTCTCTTCACCTTCGGCAGCCGCTTGTTCTTTCGGCAGCTCGATCGGCAAGGCAATATGGTCGGAGTACTTCTTGATGATATTGCGCAGGCGCCAGCCGTCGGCGAACTCGTCTTCACCGGATTTGAGGTGCAGGACGATGCGGGTACCACGGTCAGCCTTGTCGATGGTGGCGATTTCAAATTCGCCCTCGCCCTTGGAAGCCCAGTGCACGCCTTCGCTGGCGTCAAGGCCGGCACGACGGCTGAACACTTCAACCTTGTCGGCCACGATGAAGGCCGAGTAGAAGCCCACACCGAACTGGCCGATCAGGTGCGAATCTTTCTTCTGGTCGCCGGACAGGTTTTTCATGAAGTCGGCGGTACCGGATTTGGCGATGGTCCCCAGGTGGGTGATCGCATCTTCACGGCTCATGCCGATACCGTTGTCTTCGAGGGTGACGGTATTGGCGTCTTTGTCGAAGCTCACACGGATTTTCAGTTCCGCGCCGCCTTCCAGCAGTTCAGGCTTGGACAGGGCTTCGAAACGTAATTTGTCGACAGCGTCAGAGGCGTTCGAGATCAATTCGCGAAGGAAGATTTCCTTGTTGGAATACAGCGAATGGATCATGAGGTGCAGCAGTTGCTTCACCTCGGTCTGGAAGCCCAGGGTTTCCTTTTGAGTTTCCACACTCATGGTCATCAAACTCCAATTGGATGGCAGTGGCCGCGCCCTGAAGGGTTGGCGGCGGGTTGTCATCAAAGTTGGGGGCTAAGAGCAGGATTTCAAGGGCGCACCACGTCCTCGATCTTGAAATGCGCACGGGCGGTGGCGATGGGCTCGGCGGCGGTGGTTTGCCAGGCGGTGATCGCCACATTCGCCACCCGTCGGCCCTGGCGCCACACCTGGCATTTGGCGTAAGTGTCGCGAAACTGGCCGGCGCGCAGGTAATCGAGGGAGAAATCGATGATTTTCGGGAGGCCCGGCGCTCCGGTAAACACCAGCAGGTGCAACGCCGCTGCCAGTTCCATGAAGCCGGCAATCACCCCGCCGTGAAGCGCCGGCAATATGGGGTTACCAATATTGTCCTTGTGGGCCGGCAGGCGAAACAGCAATTCATCCCCCAGCCGGGTGCATTCGATACCGATCAGTTTGGCGTAGGGGATCAGGTCCAGCAGCGCCTCGTAGTTGCCGCGCTGATGAGCCTGTTCCAGGCGGGTCTTGAATCGATGGGTCATGCCTGCTCTCCCTTGATCGCGCGCCCCAACCCGTGGGTGCCCTTGAGACGCTTGCCCATGCGCATGAAAGTGCCCACCACATGGGCGATGGGTTGTTGCGGATCGTCCTGGTAGGCAAAACCACGGGTGAAGATCACGTCGGTGGTCACCCGGTAGCATTGGGCGAAACCATATACCGGCTTATGCGGCTCGGCGGGATGCATATAGTCGACACGCAGGTCCAGGGTCGGGCACACCTCGAACTCCGGCAGGACACACAGGGTGGCCATGCCGCAGGCAGTGTCCATCAAGGATGTCAAAGCGCCACCGTGGATCACGCCGGTCTGGGGGTCACCCACCAACTGCGGGGCGTAAGGCATGGCCAACGTGATGCCCTCCTCGCTGGCATGATGAACGCTGATACCCAGCACCTGACAATGGCGCAAGGCCGAGACAAAGCGCGTCGCGCGCTCTAACAAGGGATTTTCGGTCATTCGTTGCAGACTCTTATTAGTGTTGATGGGCGAAATAGACGGTGCGGGCGAAAGTTCCTTTGAGGTCGTTGTTTATATATCTGTGGAATAAAAGGAACTAATGCTGAACGGCCATGCTCGAAAGGCCAGTAGATATCTTCACTAAGGAGAAACACCCCATGCGTAAGACTTTAGCTATTTCCATGATGTTGGCCGCTGCCCTCGGTCTCGCTGCTTGCGACAAGAAATCCGAAGACAAAGCCCAAGATGCCGCAGCGCATTCTGAGCAAGCTCAAAAAGACATGGCGAAAGCTCAGGATAAAGTGAACGACGCTGCGAAAGAAAACGCCGATGCTGCCAAAGCTCAGGCTGAATCGAACGAAGCCGCCGCAAAAGAAGCAGCACCAGCTACCCCTGCCACCGGTTCCTGATACCGCTGCATGAAATAGCTTCGCTGCAATAAAAAGAAAGCCCGCTTATAGAGCGGGCTTTACTTTGCCTGTTGTTTTAACTCAGCGCGTCACGCATTAAATCTCCTCTTTGGCGGGCTCAGGCATCGGTGTATCCGTCTGCGTATACACCATCACTTGCAGTACGTCGGAATGAAACTCCCGGCGATACAACACAAACACCACCCCGGCACTCATCAACATGAACAACCAGGGGCTGACGAACCACGCCAGCATGGTCATGCCGAAGTAATAAGAACGCAGGCCAAAGTTGAACTGGTTGGCGGCCATGGAGATCACCCGCGCCGCACGCAGGGCAAACGCCTTGCGCTCCTGCTCCGACACATGCCGTTCACCGATCATCGGTGCCGACCCGACCAGCACCGCGGCAAAGTTGTACTGGCGCATGCACCAACTGAAGGTGAAGAAGGCATACACGAAGACCAGCGCCAGGCAGAGCAGCTTGATCTCCGACATGCCCTGGGAGGCCTGCTGCACCATGGGTATGTCCGCCAGCAATGACACCGCCCGCTCGGAAGCCCCCAGCACCGTGAGAATGCCGGCGAGGATGATCAAGGTGCTGGAGGCGAAGAATGAGGCATTACGCTCCAGGTTGCCGATCACGCTGGCATCGGCGATGCGGTTGTCACGCAGCAGCATGCGGCGCATCCAGTCCTCGCGATACAAATGCAGCACGCTGGCCAGGCACGCGGTGTCTCGGGCTTTCCAGGTGGCATAACGGGTGTAGCCGCCCCAGCACAGGATGAACCAGAGGGCGGCAAGCAGGTGGATCTGATTGGCTTCGACGAACGACATGCGGGTCCTTGCAGAAAGAAGATTGAGAAACTTTTTGCGTCTGTTCGACGTTAGCGCAAAGAAAAAGACACTGCCTTGCGCTCAAAAAAAATGCCCCGTATCGATTGATACGAGGCATTTCCGTACTGCATGAAACCCGCTTGTTATGCGATGGCTTCGCTGCGCTTACCCAGCATGCGATCAATGACGACCGCCACAACCAGCGTCATCACCGACGGCACCAGCCACGCCAGGCCTTGCTCGCTCAGCGGCAGGTTCGCCAGCTGCGAAGGCATCCAGCCTGCCAGGCCTGCGCCCTTGAGCGCGTCGATGCAACCAAAGATGAACGACACCAGCATCACCGGCCCGACGATACGGCCCTGTTCCTGCCAGAAGTCTTTGCAGAAGCTCAAGGCCACCAGCACGATGCACGGCGGGTAGATCGCGGTGAGTACCGGGATCGAGAACGCAATCAGCTTGGTCAGGCCCAGGTTCGACACGAACAGCGAGAACAGCGCCAGGATCACTACCAGGGTCTTGTAGGACAGCGGCAGGATTTTGCTGAAGTACTCGGCACATGCGCAGGTCAGGCCGACGGCAGTGACCAGGCATGCCAGGGAGATCAATACAGCCAGGAACCCACTGCCCAGGGAACCGAAGGTGTGCTGAACATAAGCGTGCAGCACTGCGGCGCCATTGGCAGCGCCGGCAGCGACTTCATGGCTGCCCGACCCGAGGCGGAACAGGCTGACATACACCAGCGCCAAACCGACGCCGGCAATCAACCCGGCAATGATCGCGTAGCGGGTGATCAGCTTGGGCGATTCGACACCACGGGAACGGATCGCATTGACGATCACAATGCCAAACACCAGCGCCCCCAGGGTATCCATGGTCAGGTAGCCATTGATAAAGCCCTGGGAAAACGGTGCGGCGACGTATTCCGGGGTGGCGACACCCACCTCACCTGCCGGCAGGGCAAACGCGGCAATGCCGAGGATGGCCAGGGCGATGATCTTCAGCGGCGCCAGGAAGCGACCCACGGTGTCCAGCAGTCGGCCTGGGTACAGGGAGACAAAGAACACCACCAGGAAATACACCGAGCTGTAGAGGAACAGTGCCAGCGGGCTTTCGCCGGTCAGCGGCGCCAGGCCCACTTCAAACGACACGGTCGCGGTACGCGGGGTGGCGAACAGCGGCCCTACCGCCAGATACGCCGCCGCCGCGAGCAGGCCACCGGCGATCTTGCCGATCGGGCTGCTCAGCGCGTCCATGCCGCCACCGACCTTGGCCAGGGCGATCACGGTGACCACCGGCAGGCCAACGGCGGTGATCAGGAAGCCCAGCGCCGCCATCCAGACATGAGGCCCGGACTGCAAACCAACGATAGGCGGGAAGATGATGTTGCCGGCGCCCACGAACAGGGCGAAGGTCATGAAGCCCAACGCCAGGATGTCCTGGCTTTTCAACACTTTCATTTGAGGAAATACCACACTACTGAATCGGAATTTAGAGAGGGATTCCCTATGGATGAGGGAAATGCTGCCGGCCCTTATGGGCACCGACCGATCTAGCGCGCAGCTTCCTTTTGGGAGGCGGACGCATAAAGAGGCGGCTAGGGTACAGAATTAGCCTGACAAACGCACTGTTGCGGGGCGTACTGTCCGATAAGCGACATCTCGATGTCGCGTTTTCATACTTAATTTGGCAATACAAACAAAATTGTGGGAGGGGGCTTGCTCCCGATAGCGGTGCGTCAGTCCCACATCAGCTGGCTGATGCCCTGCAATCGGGTTCAAGCCCCCTCCCACATTTGAATCGTCAACAATCTGCAGAATGCACAAAGGCCACCCGAAGGTGGCCTTTGCTGGTAAAGCGTCAGCTAAGCGCGAGGCTTACTTGACAGCCCAACCGGTCAGCTCGGCCAAGGCCTTGCCGATGTCTGCCAGCGAACGCACGGTTTTAACGCCTGCGTCTTGCAGTGCAGCGAATTTCTCGTCTGCAGTGCCTTTGCCGCCAGAGATGATTGCGCCAGCATGGCCCATGCGCTTGCCCGCAGGGGCAGTCACACCAGCGATGTAGGAAACAACCGGCTTGGTCACGTGTGCCTTGATGTAGGCAGCCGCTTCTTCTTCAGCCGAACCGCCGATCTCACCGATCATCACGATCGCTTCGGTCTTCGGGTCTTCCTGGAACAGCTTCAGGATATCGATGAAGTTGGAGCCCGGGATCGGGTCACCGCCGATGCCGACGCAAGTCGACTGACCGAAACCGGCGTCAGTAGTTTGCTTCACAGCTTCGTAGGTCAGGGTGCCGGAACGGGAAACGATACCGACTTTACCTGGCAAGTGAATGTGACCTGGCATGATGCCGATCTTGCATTCGCCTGGAGTGATCACGCCTGGGCAGTTAGGGCCGATCAGGACTACGCCCAGCTCGTCGCACTTAACTTTAGCGTCCAGCATGTCCAGGGTAGGAATGCCTTCGGTGATGCACACGATCAGCTTGATGCCGCCGAATGCCGCTTCCAGGATCGAGTCCTTGCAGAAAGGAGCTGGAACGTAGATCACGCTGGCGGTGGCGCCAGTGGCAGCTACAGCGTCTTTCACGGTGTTGAACACTGGCAGGCCCAGGTGCTCGGTGCCGCCTTTGCCCGGGGTTACGCCGCCAACCATCTTGGTGCCGTATTCGATGGCTTGCTGGGTGTGGAAACTACCTTGCGAACCGGTAATACCCTGGCAGATAACTTTGGTGTCTTTATTGATCAGGACGCTCATTATTTGCCCTCCGCAGCTTTGACAACTTGTTGAGCAGCGTCGGTCAGGCTGGTAGCCGCGATGATGTTCAAACCGCTTTCTGCCAGTACTTTAGCGCCCAGTTCAGCGTTGTTGCCTTCAAGGCGAACAACAACCGGGATTTTAACGCCGACTTCTTTCACTGCGCCGATGATGCCTTCGGCAATCATGTCGCAACGAACGATGCCGCCGAAGATGTTGACCAGTACTGCAGCGACGTTGGAGTCGGACAGGATGATCTTGAAGGCTTCGGTTACGCGTTCCTTGGTAGCACCACCGCCCACGTCGAGGAAGTTGGCTGGTTTGCCGCCATGCAGGTTGACGATGTCCATGGTACCCATGGCCAGGCCGGCACCGTTGACCATGCAACCGATGTTACCTTCCAGGGCTACGTAGTTCAGTTCGAACTTGGCAGCGTGCGCTTCGCGCGGATCGTCTTGCGACGGATCGTGGAAAGTCTTCAGCTTAGGCTGACGGTACATGGCGTTGGCGTCGATGTTGATCTTGGCGTCGAGGCAGTGCAGATCGCCGTCAGCCTTGATCACCAGCGGGTTCACTTCCAGCAGGGCCAGATCGTGATCCTGGAACAGTTTGGCCAGACCTACGAAGATCTTGGCGAACTGGGCAACTTGCTTGCCTTCCAGGCCCAGCTGGAAAGCCAGCTCGCGACCCTGGAATGGCTGGGCGCCAACCAGTGGGTCGATAGTGGCTTTCAGAATTTTTTCTGGGGTTTCGTGAGCGATCTTCTCGATGTCCACGCCACCTTCGGTGGAAGCCATGAACACGATGCGACGGCTCGAACGGTCAACGACAGCGCCCAGGTACAGCTCTTTAGCGATATCAGTGCACGATTCAACCAGGATCTTGGTGACTGGCTGGCCATTGGCATCAGTCTGGTAAGTCACCAGACGCTTGCCCAGCCACTGCTGTGCGAAGGCCTTGGCGTCTTCTTTGCTGCGAACCAGCTTAACGCCGCCCGCTTTACCGCGACCACCAGCGTGGACCTGGGCTTTGACAACCCACTCGGTGCCGCCGATTTTGTCGCAAGCTTCTGCTGCTGCTTCCGGGGTGTCTACTGCGTAGCCCTTGGAAACTGGCAGGCCGTATTCAGCGAACAGCTGCTTACCCTGATACTCGTGAAGATTCATGCTTTTTACCGTCTTCGTTAGGTACTGCGCATTCGGCGCTGCGCTCATTATGAGTGCCGCGCCACCTGTGACTGCTGCTTGCGCAACTTGCGGGGCTCAAGGCCCGTAAAGCTGCGCAAGACTGCGTCCAGCGGATATTCCGCGGTGAGTCTTGCGCGCAAGGCTCACGACGGGCAACTCCGCCGTGGTTTCTTATTATCTCGCTTAGCGCTTCTTCTTGTTGGCGATGTGGATGGCATGGCCATTCACTGCCAACGCGGCTTCGTGCAGCGCTTCGGACAGGGTCGGATGGGAGAAGACCATCATGCCGATGTCCTCGGCACTGGTGCCGAATTCCATACCGATCGCGCCCTGCTGAACCAGTTCTGCTGCGCCTGGGCCAATCACGTGGACGCCCAATACGCGGTCAGTCTTGGCATCAGCGATGACTTTGACAAAACCACCGGTGTCGTTGGCTGCCATGGCACGGCCAGAAGCGGCGAACGGGAAGGTGCCGACGTTAACTTCAACGCCTTCAGCTTTCAACTGCTGTTCGTTCTTGCCGACCCATGCAATTTCCGGGTGGGTGTAGATAACCGATGGGATCAGGTCGTAGTTCATCTGGGTCTTGTGACCCTTGATGCGCTCGACAACCATGATGCCTTCTTCGGAAGCCTTGTGCGCGAGCATCATGCCGCGAACCACGTCGCCAATGGCGTAGACGCCCGGAACGGTGGTAGCGCAGTGATCGTCAACGTGGATGAAGCCACGCTCGTCGATGTTCACGCCGCTGTCGGAAGCCAGCAGGTCGGTGGTCACTGGACGGCGACCAACGGCCACGATCAGCTTGTCGAAAGTGATGGTCTGTTCGCCATCCTTGTCGGTGTAGGTCACGACGACTTCTTCGCCATTGACCTTAGAGCCGGTCACGCGAGCGCCCAGCTTGATGTCCAGACCTTGTTTGGTCAGGGTTTTCAGCGCTTCTTTGGACACCGCGGTGTCGGCAGCCAGCAGGAACGTGTCCAGGGCTTCCAGCACGGTCACTTCGGAACCCAGGCGGGACCAGACCGAACCCAGTTCCAGGCCGATGACGCCAGCGCCGATCACGCCCAGGCGCTTAGGCACGGCCTGGAATTCCAGGGCGCCGGTCGAATCAACGATCACGTTCTGGTCAACCGGAGCCGGTGGAATGTCGATTGGACGCGAACCTGGGGCCAGGATCACGTTCTCGGCTTCGATGATTTCTACCGAGCCGTCCGGCTTGGTGATTTCAACTTTCTTGCCGGCCAGCAGTTTGCCGTGGCCTTGCAGGGAAGTCACGCCGTTGGCCTTGAACAAGGTCGCAACGCCGGAAGTCAGGCCTTTAACGATGTTGGCTTTACGGCCGACCATTGCTGGCACGTCCATGGTCACGCCGGCATGGTTGATGCCGTGGATCGCGAAGCCGTCCTGGGCTTCGTGGAATTTCCAGGAGCTGTCCAGCAGCGCCTTGGAAGGAATGCAACCGACGTTCAGGCAAGTACCGCCCAGTGCCAGTTTGCCTTCCTTGTCGGTGTATTTTTCGATGCAAGCAGTCGAGAGGCCCAGTTGTGCGGCCTTGATGGCGGCAACGTAGCCGCCAGGACCCGCACCAATCACTACAACGTCAAATTTCTGCGACATGAAAATAGTTCCTCTATTTAGCAGCAAGCTTTCAAGCCGCAAGCCCCAAGCCCAACTGCCTTATCCGGCAATCTGTCACTTGAGACCTGCAGCTGCTTCTATCAGATATCCAGCAGCAGACGAGCCGGGTCTTCCAGCAGGTTCTTGATGGTCACCAGGAAAGTCACGGCTTCTTTACCATCGATCAGGCGGTGATCGTAAGACAGCGCCAGGTACATCATTGGGCGGATCACGACTTGGCCGTTGATGGCCATCGGACGCTGGATGATGTTGTGCATGCCCAGGATCGCGGCTTGTGGCGGGTTAACGATCGGCGTCGACATCATCGAACCGAAGGTACCACCGTTGGTGATGGTGAAGGTACCACCGGTCATCTCGTCGATGGTCAGCTTGCCGTCACGGGCTTTCTTGCCGAAGCCGGCGATGCCGCCTTCGATTTCGGCCAGGCTCATCAGTTCGGCGTTACGCAGGACCGGAACCACCAGGCCACGGTCGCTGGACACGGCAACGCCGACGTCTGCATAACCGTGGTAAACGATGTCGCCGCCGTCGATGGAAGCGTTGACTGCCGGGAAGCGTTTCAGCGCTTCGGTGGCCGCTTTCACGAAGAACGACATGAAGCCCAGGCGCACGCCGTTGTGGGACTTCTCGAACAGATCCTTGTACTTCGAACGCAGGGCCATGACTTCGGTCATGTCGACTTCGTTGAAAGTGGTCAGCATCGCCATGTTCGACTGTGCTTCAACCAGGCGCTTGGCCACGGTGGCACGCACGCGAGTCATCGGTACACGCTTCTCGGTGCGGTCGCCGGCAGCGAACACAGGCGCAGCGGCAGCCGGGGCAGCAGCCTTGGCAGGCGCGGCAGCCGGAGCGTTTTTCTTGACTTCAACAGCAGCGACCACATCTTCCTTGGTCACACGGCCGTCTTTGCCGGTGCCTTTGATGGAAGCCAGGTTGATGCCGTTTTCTTCGGCCAACTGGCGAGCAGCCGGTGCAGCGATTGGATCTTCGCCACCCGCAGCCGGAGCGGCAGCAGGTGCCGAGGCAGCGGCCGGTGCAGCAGCGGCAGCAGGAGCAGCGGCAGCGCTGCCCTCTTCGATCGAGCCGAGTACCTGGTTCGACAGAACGGTAGCGCCCTCTTCGGCAACGATTGCGCCCAGCACGCCGTCAGCTTCGGCCAACACTTCCAGCACGACTTTGTCGGTCTCGATGTCGACGATCAGGTCGTCACGCTTGACGGCCTCACCTGGTTTCTTGTGCCAGGTGGCAACGGTGCCATCGGCAACCGATTCCGGGAATGACGGGGCTTTGATTTCGATAGCCATTATCTGTGGGTCCTTAAAATTCGGTTTCAGTCAGCGCGAAGGCGTTAAACAGTGAAAGCATCTTGCAGCAGTTTTTCCTGCTGCTCGGCGTGCATCGACGCATAACCACACGCAGGTGCAGCGGAAGCATCACGGCCGGCGTATTCCAGGCCCAGGGCCTTGTTGTGGTTACCGATGCTGCGGCGCAGGTGATGCTGGCTGCTGTACCAAGCGCCCTGGTTCATCGGTTCTTCCTGACACCACACCACATTGGTGAGGTTGGTGTAAGGCGCGATGATCTCCATGAGGTCATCTTCCGGGAACGGGTAAAGCTGCTCGATACGCACGATGGCGATGTCTTCGCGGCCTTCGGCACGGCGTTTTTCCAGCAGGTCGTAGTAGACCTTGCCGCTGCACAGGATCAGGCGAGTGACCTTGGCCGCGTCCAGCGTATCGATCTCTGGAATCACGGTCTGGAACGAACCATCCGCCAGATCTTCCAGGGTCGAGATGGCCAATTTGTGACGCAGCAGCGATTTCGGGGTCAGCACTACCAGCGGCTTGCGCAGCGGGCGGATCACCTGGCGACGCAGCAAGTGGTAGATCTGCGCCGGGGTGGTCGGCACGCACACCTGGATGTTGTGCTCGGCGCACAGCTGCAGGTAACGCTCCAGACGGGCCGAGGAGTGCTCCGGCCCCTGACCTTCATAACCGTGTGGCAGCAGCATGGTCAGACCGCACAGACGGCCCCACTTGTGCTCGCCGCTGGTGATGAACTGGTCGATAACCACCTGGGCACCGTTGGCGAAGTCGCCGAACTGGGCTTCCCAGATCACCAGCGCCTGCGGCGTGGTGGTCGAGTAACCGTATTCGAACGCCAGTACGGCTTCTTCGGACAGGAACGAATCGTACAGGTCGAAACGCGGCTGGCCTTCGTACAGGTTCTGCAGCGGGATGTAGGTGCCCGCGTCTTTCTGGTTGTGCAGTACCGCGTGACGGTGCGAGAACGTACCACGGCCGATGTCCTGGCCGGTCATGCGGATCGGGTGACCTTCGAACGCCAGGGTCGCGTACGCCATGGTTTCGGCATAACCCCAGTTGATCGGCAGGCCGCCGGCTTGCATCTTCTGATGGTCTTCGTAGATCTTCGCAACCTGGCGCTGCACCACGAAGCCATCCGGGATTTCCAGCAGCTTGGCGGACAGTTCCTGCAGGGTCTTCAGATCGAACGAGGTGTCGTGACGCGCCGTCCAGGTGTGACCCAGGTACGGACGCCAGTCAACGAACAGCTCTTTGTTCGGCTCCTTGACCAGGCTTTTTACGACATGCAGACCATTGTCCAGCGCGTTGCGGTATTCATCGATCTTCGCCTGAACCCGTTCATCGTCAACGATACCGGCCTTGGTCAGGCTTTCGGCATACAGCTCACGGGTGGTGCGCTGCTTGGTGATCTGCTGGTACATCAACGGCTGGGTGCCGCTTGGCTCGTCGGCTTCGTTGTGACCGCGACGGCGGTAGCAAACCAGGTCGATCACCACGTCACGCTTGAACTGCATGCGGTAGTCGACAGCCAGTTGGGTCACGAACAGCACGGCTTCCGGATCATCGCCATTCACATGGAGGATCGGCGCCTGGATCATCTTGGCAACGTCGGTGGCGTACTCGGTGGAACGCGCATCCAACGGGTTGCTGATGGTGAAGCCAACCTGGTTGTTGATGACGATGTGAACGGTACCGCCGGTCTTGAAGCCGCGGGTCTGCGACATCTGGAACGTTTCCAGGACCACGCCTTGACCGGCGAATGCCGCGTCACCGTGGATGGAAATCGGCAGGACCTTTTCACCGGTAGTGTCGTTACGACGATCCTGGCGAGCACGGACCGAACCCTCGACCACTGGAGAAACGATTTCCAGGTGGGATGGGTTGAACGCCATGGCCAGGTGAACTTCACCGCCGGTGGTCATCACGTTGGACGAGAAGCCCTGGTGGTATTTAACGTCACCGGAACCCAGCTCGACCTTCTTCTTGCCTTCGAACTCGTCGAACAGCTCACGCGGGTTCTTGCCGAAGGTGTTGACCAACACGTTCAGGCGACCACGGTGGGCCATGCCGATCACGATTTCCTTGGTGCCGTAGGAACCGGAACGCTGGATCAGCTCGTCGAGCATCGGAATCAGGCTCTCGCCGCCTTCCAGGCCGAAACGCTTGGTGCCCGGGTATTTGGTACCCAGGTATTTTTCCAGGCCCTCGGCTGCGGTCACGCGCTCAAGCAGGTGGCTGCGCACGTCGGCGGACAATACCGGACGGCCACGCACGCCTTCCAGGCGATGCTGGAACCAGTGGCGTTGCTCGGAATCGGTGATGTGCGTGAACTCGGCGCCGATGGTGCGGCAATATGTCTGCTGCAACGCTTCGTGAATTTCGCGTAGGCTCGCTTCCTCTTTGCCGATGAACAGGTCGCCGGCACGGAAGGTCGTATCAAGATCGGCATTGGTCAAGCCGTAATGATTGATCGACAGGTCTGCAGGTGCAGGACGCTGCCAGAGCCCCAGCGGGTCAAGCTGGGCCGCCTGGTGGCCACGCATCCGGTAGGCCTGGATCAGTCGCAGTACTTCAACTTGCTTCTTCTCGTGCTCACTGCTCACGCTGCCGGCGGAAACCGGCTGGGCGCGGCGCTGGTTCTTTGCCAGCAGCACGAACTGATCGCGAATTGTTGCGTGCGATACATCGGTGGCAGCGTTGCCGTCTGAAGACAACGTCTGAAATTTGGTGCGCCATTCTTCTGGCACAGCGTTAGGGTCGTGCAGGTAGAGCTCATAAAGCTCTTCCACATAGGCAGCGTTACCACCTGAAAGATAGCCGCTGTTCCACATGCGCTGCATCACGCTTTCTTGCATGCTTGGTCACCCTCGATTTGGGGACACCACCGGCGAAAACACCGAGTTTGCTTGCAAAAGGCCAAGTGCAGCGACCAAAACAAGCCACTTAGGATCACGCTGATAGTTCGGGTACCAACCCGAATGCCCCTGCTTGTCTCATTTCTTCAAAATAAGAGCCGCGGCTTTGTAAGTCGCTGCTCAAGTTAAAACTACGGCGCCGGTTGAAGCCTGCGCCGTAGCATTTACGGGCACAACGGTCCTGCCTTGTTACAACGTCAGTTACACGCCGCTTTGCAGCAGCATGTTACGGATGTGACCAATGGCCTTAGTCGGGTTCAGGCCTTTGGGACATACGTTGACGCAGTTCATGATCCCGCGGCAGCGGAATACGCTGAACGGGTCATCCAGCGAAGCCAGGCGCTCGGACGTCTTGGTGTCACGGCTGTCTGCCAGGAAGCGATACGCTTGCAGCAGGGCAGCTGGACCCAGGAACTTGTCCGGGTTCCACCAGAAGGACGGGCACGAGGTCGAGCAGCAGGCGCACAGGATGCACTCGTACAGACCGTCGAGCTTTTCACGCTCTTCTGGGGACTGCAGACGCTCGATGGCCGGAGCCGGCGTGTCGTTCTGCAGGAACGGCTTAACTTTCTCGTATTGCTTGTAGAAGATGCTCATATCGACGACCAGGTCACGGATAACCGGCAAACCTGGCAGAGGACGAACGATCAGCTTGTTGCCTTTGACAACAGCGGACAGCGGCGTGATGCACGCCAGGCCGTTTTTGCCGTTGATGTTCATGCCGTCGGAACCGCAAACACCTTCACGGCAAGAGCGACGATAGGAGAAACCCTCGTCCTGCTCTTTGATCAGTGCCAATACATCCAGCACCATCAGGTCTTTACCACCGGTATCGACCTGGAACTCCTGCATGAACGGCGCAGCGTCCTGATCAGGGTTGTAGCGATAAACACTGACTTTCAACATGGCAGCCACCCTTAGTAAGTCCGAATCTTCGGTTCAAACGTCGGAACCGTCTTCGGCGAGAAGTTCACGGCACGCTTGGTTACGCGCTTGTCACCCGGGAAGTACAGGGTGTGGCACAACCAGTTTTCGTCATCGCGATCTTCAAAGTCTTCACGAGCGTGGGCACCACGGGATTCCTTACGAACCTCGGCGGCGATCGCAGTCGCTTCAGCCACTTCCAGCAGGTTTTGCAGTTCAAGGGCTTCGATACGAGCGGTGTTGAACGCCTGGCTCTTATCGTTGATCTTGACGTTGGCGATGCGCTTGCGCAGATCGGCCAGCTGGGCAATACCCTTCTGCATGTATTCGCCGGTACGGAATACACCGAAGTAGTTCTGCATGCAGCTTTGCAGCTCGCGACGCAGGGTTGCCACGTCTTCGCCATCAGTGCGCTCGTTCAGAGCGTTCAGGCGCGACAGGGCGGCCTCGATGTTGGCGTCGGTGGCGTCATCGTATTCGATGCCGTCGGTCAGGGCTTTTTCCAGGTGCAGGCCAGCCGCGCGGCCGAATACCACCAGGTCGAGCAGCGAGTTGCCGCCCAGACGGTTGGCACCGTGTACCGATACGCAGGCCACTTCGCCTACCGCGAACAGACCGTGGATGATCTCGTCCACGCCTTCGGCGTTCTGGGTGATCGCCTGGCCATGAATGTTGGTCGGAACACCGCCCATCATGTAGTGGCAGGTTGGGACAACCGGAACCGGAGCAACAACCGGGTCAACGTGGGCAAAGGTCTTGGACAGCTCACAGATACCCGGCAGGCGGCTGTGCAGCACTTCTTCGCCCAGGTGATCGAGCTTCAGCAGTACGTGGTCGCCATTCGGGCCACAGCCGTTACCGGCGATGATTTCCTTGACCATCGAACGGGCAACGACGTCACGACCCGCCAGGTCTTTCGCGTTCGGAGCATAACGCTCCATGAAACGCTCGCCGTGCTTGTTGATCAGGTAACCACCTTCACCACGGCAACCTTCGGTGACCAGTACACCGGCGCCGGCGATGCCGGTCGGGTGGAACTGCCACATTTCGATGTCCTGCACCGGCACGCCGGCACGCAGTGCCATGCCGACGCCGTCACCGGTGTTGATCAGGGCATTGGTGGTGGAAGCGTAGATACGACCTGCACCGCCGGTCGCCAGAACGGTAGCCTTGGCGCGGATGTAGGTAGTTTCACCGGTTTCGATGCAGATGGCGATCACGCCAACGAATGCACCGTCGGCGTTCTTCACCAGATCCACTGCGTAGTATTCGTTCAGGAACGTGGTGCCGGCTTTCAGGTTGCCCTGATAAAGGGTGTGCAGCAGCGCGTGACCGGTACGGTCGGACGCAGCGCAGGTACGGGCAGCCTGGCCGCCTTTACCGTAGTCCTTCGACTGGCCGCCGAATGGACGCTGGTAGATACGACCTTGTTCGGTACGGGAGAACGGCAGGCCCATGTGGTCCAGCTCGAACACCGCGGCCGGGCCTTCCTGACACATGTATTCGATAGCGTCCTGGTCACCGATGTAGTCGGAACCCTTGACGGTATCGTACATGTGCCAGCGCCAGTCATCGTTCGGGTCGGCGGAAGCGATGGCGCAGGTGATGCCACCCTGGGCCGACACGGTGTGGGAGCGCGTCGGGAATACCTTGGTGATCACGGCAGTCTTGTGACCGCCCTGAGCCAGCTGCAGCGCTGCGCGCATGCCGGCACCGCCGCCACCAATGATGATGGCGTCGAAGGAAATAGTTGGAATGTTAGCCATGAATCAGATACCCCAAAGAATCTGCACACCCCAGACGAAGTAAGCGAACATCGCGACGCCGCATACTGCCTGGAAGAGGAAACGGACTGCGGTCGCGGACTTGCCCAGCGCCATCGGCGTCAGGTAGTCGGTCGCGATGGTCCACATGCCGACCCAGGCGTGAGCGCCCAGGGCTACAAGGGCCAGCAGGCTGAAGATTCGCATCGCATTGTGGGAAAACAGCCCGTGCCATTGCTCGTAGCCGATGCCCGGGTTTGCGACGAGGTATCCGATCAGGAAAATGAAATAAGCCGCGAGAACGACCGCAGACACACGCTGCGCCATCCAGTCATAGAGGCCCGAACGCGATAGGTTCGTAACGCTGGTTACCATATCCAAACTCCTGCCAGAACGATCAGCACCACGGAAATGGCGATGATGATTTTCGAGCCCAGGCGGCCGCCTTCCAGCGTCTCACCGATGCCCATGTCCATGATCAAGTGGCGCACACCGGCTACCAGGTGATACAGCAGAGCGGACAGGAGGCCCCATGCTACGAACTTGGCCAGCGGGCTGGTCAAGCATGCCTTCACCTCGGCGTATCCTTCCTCGGAACCCAGGGATTTGCTCAATGCATAAAGCATGATGCCCAAGCCCAGGAACAGGATGATGCCGGAAACACGGTGCAGGAACGACGTAACGCCGGTGATGGGGAGTTTGATGGTCCTTAGGTCTAGGTTTACAGGTCGTTGGCTATTCACGGCTTTTTTTCACACTGAAGAGCCCCTAACAATCAGGGCAAAGTTGTTGGGGAGTGCGACTGGTCAGGTAAGCACCACCCAGGGAGTGCGACCCCCAATGAAAGCAAGCCCAAAAGCCCTTGGCGGTCGGTGGCCGAGTATAGACAGTTAGGTTACTAATGACAACGCGCGCACCTCACCCCAATAGCGGATTGCGCTGGCGGGATAAAAGGCGTAAATGGCGGGCAATTTCGAGGAAAAAGTACGGTTAAAGCCTTCTGGGGCAAGACTTTAGGCAAATTGACATCTGAATTTATCTCACTATAGTGGTGCGGGCCCTGCGTGGGGGGTCTGTCTGATGATTTGAAGCATAAATAGGAGGCCACATGGCTGACAAAAAAGCGCAGTTGATCATCGAGGGCGCAGCCCCCGTCGAGCTGCCCATTTTAACCGGCACCGTTGGTCCCGATGTTATCGACGTACGGGGCCTGACGGCCACGGGCCGTTTCACTTTCGACCCAGGCTTCATGTCGACCGCCTCTTGCGAGTCGAAGATCACCTATATCGACGGCGACAATGGCATCCTGCTGCACCGGGGCTACCCGATCGAGCAACTGGCGGAAAAATCGGACTACCTGGAAACCTGCTACCTGCTGCTAAATGGCGAATTGCCAACAGCCGAGCAAAAAGCCCAGTTCGTCAGCACCGTGAAGAACCACACCATGGTTCACGAGCAGTTGAAGACCTTCTTCAACGGCTTCCGTCGCGACGCCCACCCGATGGCCGTCATGTGCGGCGTGGTCGGCGCCCTGTCGGCCTTCTATCACGACTCCCTCGACATCAATAACCCGCAGCATCGCGAAATTTCCGCGATCCGCCTGGTTGCCAAGATGCCGACCCTGGCCGCAATGGTTTACAAGTACTCCATGGGCCAACCCATGATGTACCCGCGCAACGACCTGACGTACGCGGAAAACTTCCTGCACATGATGTTCAACACCCCGTGCGAGATCAAACCGATCAGCCCGGTGCTGGCCAAGGCAATGGACCGGATCTTCATCCTCCACGCCGACCACGAGCAAAACGCCTCCACCTCCACCGTGCGCCTGGCAGGCTCTTCGGGTGCCAACCCGTTCGCCTGTATCGCCGCCGGCATCGCCGCGCTGTGGGGCCCTGCCCACGGCGGTGCGAACGAAGCCGTATTGACCATGCTCGATGAAATCGGCGATGTGTCCAACATCGACAAGTTCATTGCCAAGGCCAAGGACAAGAACGATCCGTTCAAGTTGATGGGCTTCGGTCACCGGGTCTACAAGAACCGCGACCCACGCGCCACCGTCATGAAGCAGACCTGCGACGAAGTGCTGAAGGAACTGGGCATCAACAACGATCCGCAACTCGAACTGGCCATGCGCCTGGAAGAGATCGCCCTGACCGACCCGTACTTCATCGAACGCTCGCTGTACCCGAACGTCGACTTCTACTCGGGGATCATCCTCAAGGCGATCGGCATTCCAACCAGCATGTTCACCGTGATCTTCGCCCTGGCACGGACCGTGGGCTGGATCTCCCACTGGAAAGAAATGCTCTCCAGCCCGTACAAGATTGGCCGCCCGCGCCAGCTGTACACCGGCTACGAGTCGCGTGACATCACCAAGCTGGAAGATCGCAAGTAAGCACCTTTCAGCAGCACCGAAAACGGCCTCCCTCAGTGGAGGCCGTTTTTATTTGTGTCGACTGATCTACCACCATCGGCGGCTTGCCCCCGATGAGGCCAGTAGCAGCCCCCCATAAACCCCAGGCAAAAAAATACCCCGGCCTTTCGACCGGGGCATTTCTTTATCCAGCTACAACCTTAGTGATTAACCGCCCCACTCGCCCCCAGGCCAGTCTGCGAACGCACAAACTGCGGGAAGTACAGCGCACGCTCTTTCTCTGCCGCCGCCGACTTGTCGGTGATGGAGAAGAACCAGATACCGATGAACGCAATGATCATCGAGAACAGCGCCGGGTATTCGTACGGGAAGATGGCTTTTTCATGATGCAGGATCGAGACCCAGATGGTCGGACCCAGGATCATCAGGCCAACAGCACTGATCAGGCCCAGCCAGCCGCCAATCATCGCGCCACGAGTGGTGAGGTTTTTCCAGTACATGGAAAGCAGCAGTACCGGGAAGTTACAGCTGGCGGCAATCGAGAACGCCAGGCCAACCATGAACGCGATGTTCTGGCTTTCGAACAGGATGCCCAGGCCAATCGCCAGCACTGCCAGGGCGATAGTGGTGATCTTCGATACGCGAATCTCATCCTTTTCGTTGGCCTTGCCTTTCTTGATCACGCTGGCGTACAGGTCATGGGACACCGCCGAAGCACCGGCCAGGGTCAAGCCGGCAACCACTGCCAGGATGGTGGCGAAGGCCACAGCCGAGATGAAGCCCAGGAAGATGCTGCCGCCCACCGCGTTGGCCAGGTGCACCGCCGCCATGTTGTTACCGCCCAGCAAGGCGCCTGCAGCATCCTTGAACGCCGGGTTGGTGCTGACCAGCAGGATCGCGCCGAAGCCGATGATAAAGGTCAGGATGTAGAAGTAGCCGATGAAGCCCGTGGCATACAGCACGCTCTTACGCGCTTCCTTGGCGTCACTTACAGTGAAGAAGCGCATCAGGATGTGCGGCAGGCCGGCGGTACCGAACATCAGTGCCAGGCCCAGGGAGAACGCGGAGATCGGGTCTTTCACCAGGCCGCCGGGGCTCATGATCGCTTCACCTTTAGGGTGAACCTTGATCGCCTCGGAGAACAGCATGTTGAAGTCGAAGTTGACGTGCTTCATCACCATCAGCGCCATGAATGAGGCACCGGACAGCAACAGCACCGCCTTGATGATCTGCACCCAAGTGGTCGCCAGCATGCCGCCGAACAGCACGTACAGGCACATCAGGATCCCGACCAGGATCACCGCCACGTGGTAGTCGAGGCCGAACAGCAGCTGGATCAGCTTGCCCGCCCCCACCATTTGCGCGATCAGGTAGAACGCCACCACGACCAGGGAACCACAGGCCGACAGGCTGCGGATCTGGGTTTGCCCGAGGCGATAGGACGCCACGTCGGCAAAGGTGTACTTGCCCAGGTTACGCAGGCGCTCGGCGATCAGGAACAGAATGATCGGCCAGCCCACCAGGAAGCCGATCGAGTAGATCAGGCCGTCGTAGCCGGAGGTGAACACCAGTGCGGAAATACCCAGGAACGACGCGGCCGACATGTAGTCGCCGGCAATCGCCAGGCCGTTCTGGAAACCGGTGATCTTGCCGCCGGCCGCATAGTAGTCGGCCGCCGACTTGTTGCGCTTGGACGCCCAGTAGGTAATGCACAACGTCGCGCCGACAAAGGCCACGAACATCAGGATCGCTGCGATATTCAGCGGTTGTTTGTGCACTTCACCGGTCAATGCATCCGCCGCCCAAACAGCGGGTGCAAAGACCGAAGCGCCGAATACAGCCAATAGACGACGGATCATTGCGCAGCCTCCTTGAGAATCGCATTGTTCAGGTCGTCGAATTCGCCGTTGGCGCGTCGCACATAGATGCCGGTGAGGACAAAGGCCGAGACAATCAGCCCGACACCGATGGGGATGCCCCAGGTGATGGACGAACCGGGACTGAGCTTGGCCCCCAGTACTTGTGGCCCGTAGGCGATCAACAGGATGAAGCCGGAGTACAGCCCTAGCATGATCGCCGAGAGAATCCAGGCGAACCTTTCCCTTTTTCTTACCAGCTCCTTGAAACGCGGGCTGTTTTGAATCGAGAGGTAAATGCTGTCGTTCATTGTTTTTATCCTCGCAGCACAGCTTTTTTATTATTGGTACGTATCCACTGTATGCGGCTACGGAACAGGTTCCAGACGACCTTAGTATTAGACGGAGTGTAGCGAGGGATTGAGAGGGCGCAGAAACATTTGCGGGTGACGAAAATAATGTGGGAGGGGGCTTGCTCTCGATAGCGGTGAACCAGTCAGATCATTGACGACTGACACACCGCAATCGCGAGCAAGCCCCCTCCCACAGGGGTTGTATCAAGGCATTGGGGGGTTATTTACCGGTCCACTCGGCTACGCGCTCAGGGTGCTTGGCCACCCAGTCCTTGGCCGCTGCATCAGGCTTGGCGCCTTCCTGGATAGCGAGCATGACTTCGCCGATCTCATCCTTGGAGGCCCACTGGAATTTCTTCAGGAACGCCGCGACTTCCGGCGCTTTCTTCTCCAGGCCCTTGCTGCCGATGCTGTTGACGGTTTCAGCAGCACCATAAATCCCTTTTGGATCGTCCAGGAAACGCAGTTTCCACTTGGCGAACATCCAGTGTGGCACCCAGCCGGTGACCGCAATGGATTCCTGTTTGTCTTCGGCACGGGTCAGCTCGGCGATCATCGCCGCACCCGAACTGGCTTGCAGTTTGTAGTCGAGGCCGTACTGCTTGATGGCTTCGTCGGTCTTGAGCATCACGCCTGAACCGGCGTCGATGCCGACGATCTTGTTCTTGAAGGTGGTGTCGGTCTTGAGGTCTTCGATGGACTTGGCCTTGACGTACTCCGGCACGATCAAGCCGATCTTCGCATCCTTGAAGTTGGGGCCGTAGTCGACCACCTTGTCCTTGTTCTTGGTCCAATACTCGCCATGGGTTACCGGCAGCCAGGCGGAGAGCATGGCATCGAGCTTGCCGGTGGCCACGCCCTGCCACATGATCCCGGTGGCGACCGCTTGCAGTTTGACGTCATAACCGAGCTTTTCCCTGATCACCTCTGCCGCCACATGCGTGGTGGCAACGCTGTCGGACCAACCATCTACATAACCGATGCTCAGGGTTTTGCTGTCGGCGCTGGCCAGTGTGGAGCTCATCGCAACTACCAGAGTGGCAGCTGCGCCCAAGAGTCGTCGCATCTTCATCGTACTTCCCCGAAAGTGCTGCGCCCGACGGATGTCGAGCGACGTCAACCTGTTGTTATGTGGTGCGCCGCGCCCCCTTCACGCGCATCGATCCGGCTGCTGCGACATCAGTGGAGTGCTGACACGTCGATCATCAACCTGCCGCAGCCTTCGACCTGCTCTGTCAGCGACCTCATGCAAGCAAGAAACGACATCACATCGCCAGTAGGACTTTTTGTAGGACTTAACCCCACGATCCCGCCTGAACTTTGCATGTCAAAATTATGCAGCCCCACTGGGATAGCGCAAATCCGGGTAAGATGCGCGCCTTTGCTCCCCCAGATAAGCCGACCATGCCCGCCACTGCCCGCTTCCCTGCCCTGCCCTATTGCTTCGCTTTGATCCTCGGCCTGCTGGCCCTTGTCGGCTACTGGTATGGCCTCGGCCGGCCGGTGGTGCTGCCGGATGTGGCCAGTGCCAGTCACAAGCTGCAATGCGCGTCGTACACACCGTTCGACAAGGACCAATCGCCCTTCGACCAACCGTTCACACTGCGCCCCGCGCGCATGGACGCCGACCTGGCCCTGCTGGCCACCCGCTTCGAATGCATCCGCACCTACTCCATGACCGGCCTGGAAGCCTTGCCGGACCTGGCGCGCAAGCATGGGTTAAAGGTGATGGCGGGCGCCTGGGTCAGCAGCGACCCGGTCGCGACCGAAAAAGAAGTCGACCAACTGATCGCCTCGGCTAACGCCAACCCCGATGTGGTCACCTCGGTGATCGTCGGCAACGAAGCGCTGCTGCGCAAGGAAGTCACCGCCAAACAGCTGGTGACGCTGATCCATAAAGTCAAAAGCCAGATCAAGCAGCCGGTCACCTACGCCGACGTCTGGGAGTTTTGGCTGCAGCACCCGGAAATCGCTCCGGCGGTGGACTTCCTGACCATCCACCTGCTGCCCTACTGGGAAGATGACCCCTCCGGCATCGACCAGGCCCTCAAGCATGTGGGCGATGTACGCCAGACCTTTGGCAACAAATTCGCGCCCAAGGACATATTGATCGGCGAGACCGGCTGGCCCAGCGAAGGTCGCCAGCGCGAAACCGCAGTGCCAAGCCGGGTCAATGAAGCCAGGTTCATGCGCGGTTTCGTGGCCATGGCCGAAGCCAATGGCTGGCACTACAACCTGATCGAAGCGTTTGACCAGCCGTGGAAGCGCGCCAGTGAAGGTGCCGTGGGCGGCTACTGGGGCCTGTTCGATGCCGACCGCCAGGACAAGGGCGTCCTCGCCGGACCGGTGACCAACGTGCCGCACTGGCCGCTCTGGCTCGGGGTGGGCGGGATTATCCTGCTGGGCACGCTGGTGCTCGGTGGCCGCGTTCGCAGCACTCGTGCCGCGATGGCCCTGCCGCTGCTGGGTGCAGTGGCGGCCTGTTCCATCGGCACCTGGGCTGAACTGACCCGCGTGACTGCGCGCTTCAACGATGAATGGGCATGGGCCGGTTTGCTCGTGGCGCTGAACGTGCTGGTGCTGGCCCACGCTGCACTGGCCTTGAGTGCCCGTGAAGGCTGGCGCGAACGCCTGTTCAACTGGCTGGAACACCGTGCCGGCTGGCTGGTGGCAATCGCCGGGTTCGCGGGCGCCGTGATGATGCTGGCACTGGTGTTTGACCCACGCTACCGCAGCTTCCCGAGTGCGGCGCTGCTGCTGCCGGCGTTGGTGTACCTGGTTCGTCCGGTGACCGGGCCACGCCGGGAGATTGCCTTGCTGACCTTTATCATCGGGGCCGGCATCGCGCCACAGCTTTACCGTGAAGGTCTGCTGAACCAGCAGGCATGGGGTTGGGCATTGGTAAGCGGGTTAATGGTTGCGGCTTTGTGGCGGTGCTTGCGGATGCGCAAGGCTTAAAAGCGCCATCGGGGGCAAGCCCCCGATTGGCCTTATCAGGCGCGCCGCGACTGCCTGACCAACCGCAACCCCGCAATCACCACCGCAAACACCGCAAACGAGGTGTTGTACAACGCCAGGGCCGGCAGCCCGAACACCAGCCCAAGTACCGCCAAGCCCCATCCCGCACGGCCCGGCACGAAAAACGCCAGCACCGAGGTCACCAGCGCGGCCCAGCCCAGCACTTTGAAGTGAATCATCAAACCCAGGTTCGAACGTACCTGGCATTCCCAGCGGCTGGCCTCGTCGGCACAGATGCCGACCCACTGGCCATCTTCCATAAAGCCGTAACGCGCGCCATAACTGGCAGCCAGCCATAACGGCAGGGCAATAAGCAGCAAAATCAACGGCAAGCGGCGGGACATGGAGCACTCCGATAGGCAAAAACGGCGCTCAGCTTAATGCGCCGGCGGCCGTTAGCAAGGTGCGTACACACAATTAGTGTTCACTAATGCATGGCAAAGTGTATCGTCTCGCTACTATTACCCCGATTCCGACGTTATTTTCCGACTTTTCGTGCCGAGAGCTGGCACTTCGGTGGCAACGCGGTGGTCATAGCCTGCGAACTTCATTAAGCACGTTTCCTCTTAGGGATTAAGTCATGCTCCGTTCCTTGCGCTGTGCTGCCTTACTGGGCAGCCTTTTTTTGAGTGCGTCAGCACTGGCCGTCGATATCGACCAAGCCAGCTATGGCTACCCTTTGACCAATCCGTTCGAAGCGACCATCGCCACCACACCGCCTGACCTTCGGCCTACATTGCCGACCGATGACGAGATCAACCAGTCCGACTACACCCTGAATATGCGCCCCGAGCGCGAGTTCAGCCTGCCGGACAACTTCTGGGCAGTGAAGAAGCTCACTTACCGCATCGCCAAGCAGGATCGCGCCGCGCCGCTGATCTTCCTGATCGCGGGCACCGGTGCGCGGTTTGACAGCAGCATCAACGAATACCTGAAAAAACTGTATTACCAGGCCGGCTACCACGTGGTGCAACTGTCGTCGCCCACCAGCTTCGACTTCATCGCCTCGGCTTCGCGCTTCGCCACCCCCGGCATCAGCCAGGAAGATGCCGAAGACATGTACCGCGTGATGCAGGCCGTGCGTGCCCAGAATGCCTCGCTGCCGGTGACCGACTTCTACCTCACCGGCTACAGCCTCGGCGCGCTGGATGCGGCGTTTGTCAGCAAGCTCGACGAGACCCGCCGCAGCTTCAACTTCAAGAAAGTGCTGCTGCTCAACCCGCCGGTCAACCTCTACACCTCGATCACCAACCTCGACAAGCTGGTACAGACCGAGGTCAAGGGCATCAACAACACCACCACCTTCTATGAACTGGTGTTGAACAAGCTGACCCGTTACTTCCAGCAAAAGGGCTACATCGACCTCAACGACGCCCTGCTCTACGACTTCCAGCAATCCAAGCAGCACCTGACCAACGAACAGATGGCCATGCTGATCGGCACCTCGTTCCGCTTCTCGGCGGCCGACATCGCCTTTACTTCGGACCTGATCAACCGCCGCGGCCTGATCATCCCGCCGAAGTACCCGATCAGCGAAGGCACCAGCCTCACGCCGTTTCTCAAGCGTGCACTGCAATGCGACTTCGATTGCTACCTCACCGAACAGGTAATCCCGATGTGGCGCGCCCGCTCCGACGGCGGCAGCCTGTTGCAACTGGTTGACCAGGTCAGCCTGTACGCCCTCAAGGACTACCTGCACGCCAGCCCGAAAATCGCCGTCATGCACAACGCCGACGACGTGATCCTCGGCCCGGGCGACCTCGGCTTCCTGCGCAAGACCTTCGGCGATCGCTTGACCGTCTACCCCTTGGGCGGCCACTGCGGCAACCTCAATTACCGCGTCAACGCCGACGCCATGCTGGAGTTCTTCCGTGGCTAAATATCTTCTGCTGCTTGCCGCCCTGATGTGCGCAGGCGTTGCCAATGCCGACAACAGCAAGGCTCACGCGCCTGTGGTGATGGACTCCGACGGTTTCAAGGAGCCGTTGAGCAAACTCAAGTTCAACCCGGGCCTGGACCAGCGTGAATTCGAACGCTCGTCGGTCAACGCCCTCAACGTGTATGACCCGCTCGAATCGTGGAACCGCCGCGTGTACCACTTCAACTATCGCTTTGACCAATGGGTGTTCCTGCCGGTGGTCGACGGTTACCGCTACGTCACGCCAAGCTTCCTGCGCACCGGCGTGAGCAACTTCTTCAACAACCTGGGCGACGTGCCCAACCTGTTGAACAGCCTCTTGCAACTCAAGGGCCACCGCTCCCTGGAAACCACCGGGCGCCTGCTGCTCAACACCACCGTCGGCGTAGCCGGCCTGTGGGACCCGGCGACCGCCATGGGCCTGCCGCGCCAGAGCGAAGACTTCGGCCAGACCCTGGGCTTCTACGGCGTGCCCGGCGGTGCCTACCTGGTGCTGCCGATCTTCGGTCCGTCGAACCTGCGCGACACCGGCGGCCTGCTGGTGGACTACACCGCCGAGTCCCAGATCAACTTCCTCAACGTCTCCGAAGTCAGCTCCAACCACCCGGAAATCTGGGCCCTGCGTGCGGTGGACAAGCGCTACCAGACCAGCTTCCGCTACGGTCAGATGAACTCGCCGTTCGAGTATGAGAAGGTGCGGTATATCTATACGGAATCACGCAAGTTGCAGATTGCCGAGTAAATAACGCCCGTAAAAAAGGCCATTCGATTGAATGGCCTTTTTTTGTGGCGGCGATTTATGCCCTGAGCGCTTTCCAGCTCTTGCCCACCACGCTGACCACTGCCAATACCACCGCCCCGGCAATAATCCCCGCCACCGCATTCAGTAACGTCGGCATCAACCACGCCAATGCACCTGTGCCCTGGCTCACACCCTCGATCCAGTGATGCACCACCGGCACGCCATGGGTAAGGATGCCACCGCCGACCATGAACATCGCCGCCGTGCCGATCACCGACAGGCTCTTCATCATGTACGGCGCCGCGCGCAGGATGCCGCCACCGATACTGCGAGCCATCTGGCCAGGCTTCTGGGTAAGCCACAGGCCCAGGTCATCCAGCTTGACGATACCGGCCACCAGCCCGTAGACGCCGATGGTCATGACGATGGCGATGCCCGACAGGACAATCACTTGCTGCATCAACGGCGCATCGGCCACGGTGCCGAGGGTGATGGCGATGATTTCCGCAGAGAGGATGAAGTCGGTACGAATAGCGCCTTTGATCTTGTCCTTTTCAAAGGCCACCAGATCAGTAGCCGGGTTAGCCACCGCTTCAACCAGCTGCGCATGGTCGGCCTGGACTTCAGCCTTGCTGTGCAGGAATTTATGCGCGAGCTTCTCGAAGCCTTCGAAACACAGGTAGGCGCCGCCGAGCATCAACAACGGTGTGACGGCCCAAGGGGCAAAGGCGCTGATCAACAGCGCAGTGGGCACCAGGATCAACTTGTTGATGAAGGACCCCTTGGCAACGGCCCATACCACCGGGATTTCCCGCTCGGCACGCACGCCGGAAACCTGCTGGGCGTTGAGCGCCAGGTCATCGCCGAGCACTCCGGCGGTTTTTTTTGGTTCATCACGGATTACCGGGAAAGACGCTCTTGATCTTCATGAAGAAGAATTCGCTATCCCGGTAACCGTACGCCATCCGTTTGATGACCTTTATTCGATTGTTTATTCCTTCCAACTGACCGGTGTGCATCGGCCAGCGAACCCGACTGACGATGCCCCGCCAATAACCCTTTAGCCGTTTGGCAAACTGGATCAGAGCCGGTATTTCGCTTTCATATGCATGGCGCAGCCATTGCTTCCAGGCCGATCTCCAGGTCCAGGCAGTGCTCGGTGTCCAGAGCGTTTTGAGTTCAGCCTTCATCAAATAAACTGTCATCAGCGATTGGTTGGCCTCCAATAAATCCTGCAAATGGACCTGTTGTTCCGGCGTTTTCAGGTTCTGTGGGTTACGCAGCAACAGCCATCGTGCCTGCTTGATGACCTTGCGAGCCGGCTTGTTATGACGCAGCCGATTAGCTTCGTCGACGCGGACCCGATCAATCACCTCTCGGCCATATTTGGCCACCACATGGAAAAGGTCGTAGACCACTCGCGCTTTCGGGCAATGCTGGCGAACCTCCAGATCAAAAGCAGTATTCATGTCCATCGCCACCGCTTCGATTCGAGCGCAGCCCTCCGGCCCCAGTTCCTCGAAGAACGGCCTGACTGCCGCTCGGCTACGGCCTTCACCGATCCACAGCACTCGTCGTGTATCGGCATCCAGCACAACGCTGGCGTAACGATGACCTTTGAATAACGCGAACTCGTCCATGATCAGGCGTCGTGGTTGCGCCTTCGGCAACTCACTCAACACCGCCTGCAAGGCTCGACGCTCCAGCAACCGAACAGTGTCCCAATGCAGTCCAAACATCTGGGCCACGTGCAGGGTGGGAAGGCGCTCGCAGGCCTGAATGACCGCCTCGGCCAAGCGGCGCGTCATGCGGGCATAGCGATCCAGCCAACTGACGGCCTCCATGCGTTTTCCACAGTCGCGGCAGCCAACACGCCTGAGCAAAATGCTGAGGCGCACCGCGCGACCGAGAATGGGCAGATCACGAACGGTTCGCTCACAATACTCATGAGTGGTTGAACAAGGTTTTTGGCAGCCGCCGCAGGAAGGGAATCGGGTGGCGTGGGGAATCAGATCGATCTTTAGAGCGTCACCATCGGGCTTGATCGTGACGACAGAAAAGCCCTCCCAAAAAGGAAGGAAAGTATTAATATCACGCATAAGAACGCCGGTTTTTTAGATGTGTTTGCTCGCACGAACATCATCAATCAAATCGGCGTTCTTGTTTCTGTGTTTCCCGGGATTCCGTGATGAACCTTTTTTTTGCCGCTACTTTTGTCATCAGGGCAACGTCATCGAGTACTGCGGCGATGTCGTCGATCAACACCAACAAGCTGCTTCCTGCCATGAATCGGGCTTCCTTAAGAGAGGGATGGGCGGAGCATAACGCGGCGCAGGGCTTTGCGGGCACATTGTTGAGGCCCGCGGATAGCCGGTGCTACCATGCGCAACCGCCTGTCCTGGCAAGGAAACTCCCCGTGCTCAGTTTCATAGATACGTTTCTCTTTTGGCGAGTGGCTGTTGTCGTCAGGCAAGGAGCCGCGACGACTCATAGCTCGCTATGGGGAGGAGCGGCGACGCAGAATGGCGGCAACAGACGCCGTCAAAAAGAAACAGTATCTGTGAGACTGAGCACTTTATGAGCACCATTCGCGAGCGCAACAAAGAAAAGATCCTGCGGGCGGCGAGCGAGGAGTTTGCCGACAAGGGCTTCGCCGCGACCAAAACCAGCGACATCGCCGCCAAGGCCGGGCTGCCCAAGCCCAACGTCTATTACTACTTCAAGTCCAAGGACAACCTCTACCGCGAGGTGCTCGAAAGCATTATCGAGCCGATCCTGGCGGCGTCCACGCCGTTCAACCCCGAGGGCGAGCCTTCAGCGGTGCTGAGCAACTACATCCGCTCGAAAATCCGCATCTCCCGCGACCTGCCCTTCGCCTCCAAGGTGTTCGCCAGCGAAATCATGCATGGCGCACCGCACCTGAGTGCCGAGCAGGTCCAACAACTCAATGCCCAGGCCAAGCACAATATCGACTGCATCCAGAGCTGGGTGGATCGCGGGTTGATTGCAGCTATCGACCCTCATCACCTGATGTTCAGCATCTGGGCGGCGACGCAGACCTATGCGGATTTCGACTGGCAGATTTCCGCGGTGACCGGCAAAGCCAAGCTGGATGAGGCCGATTATGAAGCGGCGGCGCAGACGATTATCCGGTTGGTGCTCAAGGGCTGTGAACCCGACTGACACACTGAGGTGCCCCCGATGAGCATAAGTATCTACACAACTTCAGTAGGATAACGCGTAGCAGCTGTCGAGCCTTGGCGAGGCTGCGTTTGCGGCGCGTCTGACACACCGCCGACGCAGCCTCGCCAAGGCTCGACAGCTGCTACGCAGGGGGCTCGGCTCAAGATGTGTAGATACCTATGCCCCGATGAGGCCCTGATAGTCACTCAATGCTTAAGCTGACACCCCCGCATCCGCCCTCAACCCCAGCCCCTCGATCGCCGTGATCGCACACTGCTCATCAATATCCGACGTATCCCCGCTGATCCCGATCGCCCCCAGTACCGCCCCCGCCTGATCCCGAATCAACACCCCACCCGGCGCCGGCACCACGCTGCCCTGCCCCAGGCTGTTCAACGCTGCGATAAACGCCGGCCGTTGCTGTGCGTCCAGCGCCAGCAAGCGCGAGCCCTTGCCCAGCGCAATCGCACCCCAGGCCTTGCCGATGGCGATCTGCGGGCGCAGCAGGCTGGCGCCGTCTTCGCGCTGCAGAGTGATCAAGTGGCCGCCGCTGTCGAGGACCGCAACGGTCAGCGGTGCGGCTGAGATCGTGCGCCCTGCGCTGAGGGCCTGGCCGGCCAGTTGGGTGGCAATCTTCAAGGTTAAAGCGCTCATGGTGCCGTCCTTCTTTTGTTATTGGGAAAGCGGTGGAAGTCTGTTTGATCAGATGCTCGACCAAACAAATAGAACACAATGACATTTATTTTTGTATACAATATTTTCAAACAAAGACTCCATACGTCGAAAAAAGCCGTTCCGACGAACGCAAAGACCAATCAATAAAATGGATTGACCTGCGCAGCCCGCCGTGAATACACTTTGGACAGACACCACTTGTATACAATTACAAAACGCAAGAGGCACCAAAATTATGAGCAAAATGAGAGCAATCGAAGCCGCCGTCCTCGTCATGCGCCGTGAAGGCGTGGACACCGCCTTCGGTATCCCAGGCGCTGCGATCAACCCGCTGTACTCAGCCTTGCAGAAGGTGGGTGGCATCGATCACGTCCTTGCTCGCCACGTTGAAGGCGCCTCGCACATGGCCGAAGGTTACACCCGCACCAAGGCCGGCAATATCGGCGTGTGCATCGGCACCTCGGGCCCGGCGGGCACCGACATGGTCACCGGCCTCTACAGCGCCTCGGCCGACTCGATCCCGATCCTGTGCATCACCGGCCAGGCGCCACGGGCCCGCATGCACAAGGAAGACTTCCAGGCCGTGGACATCACCAGCATCGTCAAGCCGGTGACCAAGTGGGCGACCACCGTCCTCGAGCCGGGCCAAGTGCCGTACGCGTTCCAGAAAGCTTTCTATGAAATGCGCTCCGGCCGCCCTGGCCCGGTGCTGATCGACCTGCCGTTCGATGTGCAGATGGCCGAGATCGAATTCGACATCGACGCCTACCAGCCGCTGCCACTGGCCAAGCCACTGGCCACGCGCATCCAGGTCGAAAAGGCCCTGGCCCTGCTGGATCAGGCGGAACGCCCGTTGCTGGTGAGCGGCGGTGGCGTGATCAACGCCGATGCCAGCGAGCTGCTGGTGGAGTTCGCCGAACTGACCGGCATCCCGGTGATCCCGACGCTGATGGGCTGGGGCACCATTCCCGACGATCACCCCCAGATGGTCGGCATGGTCGGCCTGCAGACGTCCCACCGCTACGGCAACGCAACGCTGCTCAAGTCCGACGTGGTGCTGGGGATCGGTAACCGTTGGGCCAACCGCCACACCGGTTCAGTGGAGGTATACACCGAAGGGCGTAAATTCATTCACGTCGACATCGAACCAACCCAGATTGGTCGCGTATTCACCCCGGACCTGGGCATCGTGTCCGACGCCGGCTCCGCGCTGACGATGTTCATTGAAGTGGCCCGCGAGTGGAAAGCCGCCGGCAAGCTCAAGGACCGCAGTGCCTGGCTGCATGACTGCCAGCAGCGCAAGGCGACCCTGCAGCGCAAGACCCACTTCGACAACGTGCCGGTCAAGCCGCAACGGGTGTACGAAGAGATGAACCTGGTGTTCGGCAAAGACACCTGCTACGTCAGCACCATCGGCCTGTCGCAGATTGCCGGCGCGCAGTTCCTGCATGTGTACAAGCCCCGCCACTGGATCAACTGCGGCCAGGCCGGCCCGTTGGGCTGGACCATTCCGGCGGCGCTGGGCGTGGTCAAGGCCGACCCGAGCCGCAAGGTGGTGGCGCTGTCCGGCGACTATGACTTCCAGTTCATGATCGAAGAGCTGGCGGTGGGCGCACAGTTCAAGCTGCCGTACATCCATGTAGTGGTGAACAACTCCTACCTGGGGCTGATCCGCCAGGCCCAGCGCGGGTTTGAAATGGACTACTGCGTGCAGTTGTCTTTCGACAACCTCAACGCTCCCGAGCTGAACGGCTATGGCGTCGACCACGTCGCAGTTGCCGAAGGCCTGGGTTGCAAGGCCCTGCGCGTGTTCGAACCGGGACAGATCGCGCCGGCGTTGCGCAAGGCCGAACAAATGATCGAGGAGTTCAAGGTACCGGTGATCGTCGAGATCATTCTGGAGCGCGTGACCAATATTTCCATGGGCACCGAAATCAACGCCGTCAACGAATTCGAAGACCTGGCCCTGGTCGGCAACGATGCACCGACTGCCATTTCCCTGCTCGATTAAGGAGAACCCTATGCCGCGCTTTGCCGCCAACCTGTCCATGCTGTTTACCGAGCAGGACTTTCTCGCTCGCTTCAAAGCCGCTGCCGATGCCGGTTTCCAGGGTGTCGAGTACCTGTTCCCCTACGAATTCAGCTCGGCTGACATCAAGGCCCAGCTCGACGCCCACGGTCTGACCCAGGTGCTGTTCAACCTGCCGGCCGGTGACTGGGCCAAGGGCGAACGCGGCCTGGCGTGCCACCCGGACCGGGTCGAGGAATTCCGTGCTGGGGTCACGCTGGCCATCGCCTACGCCCAGGTGCTGGGCAATACCCAGATCAACTGCCTGGCGGGGATTCGGCCCCAGGGTGTGGATGATGAAACCGTGGAAAAGACCTTTGTCGCCAACCTCAAGTACGCCGCCGACAAGCTGCAGGCGGCGGGCATCAAGCTGGTGATGGAAGCGATCAACACCCGCGACATTCCGGGTTTCTACCTCAACAACACTGCACAGGCCCTGTCGATTCGCGAACAGGTGGGCAGTGACAACCTGTTCCTGCAGTACGACATCTACCACATGCAAATCATGGAAGGCGACCTGGCCCGGACCATGGCGGCGCACCTGGAGGAGATCAATCACATCCAGCTCGCGGACAACCCTGGGCGCAATGAGCCGGGAACCGGGGAGATCAACTACCGCTTCCTGTTCGAACATCTGGACCGCATCGGGTACGCGGGTTGGGTCGGCTGTGAATACAAGCCGCTGACCACCACCGAAGCGGGTTTGGGCTGGCTTAAAGCCCACAACACCATCTAACCGACACCACACAAAACCTTGTGGGAGGGGGTTTGCTGTAGTGAGGGGGCTTGTCCCCCGACGGGTTCACCACTGACCCCATGGGGCTGCTACGCAGCCAGCGCGGGACAAGCCCGCTCACCACAACAAGCCCAGCGCCCACAGAGAATAAAAAGAGGACTTCATCATGGCTAAAATCGGATTTATCGGCACCGGCATCATGGGCCAGCCCATGGCCGCGAACCTGCAGAAAGCCGGTCATCAACTGTTTCTTTCCGAACACCACGGCAAGGCGCCGGCCGAGCTGATCAGCGCCGGCGCCGTGGCCCTGGCCACCCCGCAGCAAGTGGCCCAGGAAGCCGAGTTCATTATCGTCATGGTCCCCGACACGCCGCAGGTCGACGACGTGCTGTTCCGTGCCGACGGTGTGGCGGCGGGCCTGTCGCCGAACAAGGTGGTGATCGACATGAGTTCGATCTCTCCCACGGCCACCAAGGCGTTTGCGGCGAAGATCAACGAGCACGGCGCGCAGTACCTCGACGCCCCGGTGTCCGGCGGTGAAGTCGGCGCCAAGGCCGGGACCTTGAGCATCATGGTCGGTGGCGAACCACAGGCCTTCGAACGCGCCCTGCCGCTGTTCCAGAGCATGGGCAAGAACATCACCCTGGTGGGCGGCAATGGCGATGGCCAGACCGCCAAAGTGGCCAACCAGATCATCGTCGCGCTGAATATCCAGGCGGTGGCCGAAGCGCTGCTGTTCGCCTCCAGGAACGGCGCCGACCCGGCCAAGGTGCGTGAAGCGCTGATGGGCGGCTTTGCCTCGTCGAAGATCCTCGAAGTGCATGGCGAACGCATGATCAAGGGCACCTTCGATCCGGGTTTCCGCATCAACCTGCACCAGAAGGACCTGAACCTGGCCCTGGCCGGTGCCAGGGAACTGGGGATCAACCTGCCGAACACCGCCGGCACCCAGCAGGTGTTCAGCACCTGCGCGGCGCTTGGTGGCGGGAATTGGGACCACTCGGCGCTGATCAAGGGATTGGAGCATATGGCGAACTTCTCGATTCGCGATAAGTAACCCCCCTTTGAAAGGGCTGCACCTCTAATAACAAAAATCCCCCGGGAGCCCGCTTATGTCGGTCGATCCGCAACACCTGCTTCGCGAGCTGTTTGCCACAGCCATCGACGCCGCCCACCCCCGGCACGTCCTCGAACCCTGCCTGCCCGCCGACCGCAGCGGCCGCGTGATCGTGATCGGCGCCGGCAAGGCGGCGGCCGCCATGGCGCTGGTCGTCGAGAATTGCTGGCAAGGCGAAGTCTCGGGCCTGGTGGTGACCCGCTACGGCCACGGCGCCCCTTGCCAGAAAATCGAAGTGGTCGAAGCCGCCCACCCGGTGCCCGATGCCGCCGGCCTGGCGGTGGCCAAGCGCGTGCTGGAATTGATCAGCAACCTGGGCGAAGACGACCGGGTGATCTTCCTGCTCTCCGGCGGCGGCTCGGCACTCCTGGCACTGCCTGCCGAAGGCATCAGCCTGGCCGACAAGCAGGCCATCAACAAAGCCCTGCTCAAATCCGGCGCCACCATTGGCGAGATGAATTGCGTACGCAAGCACCTCTCGGCAATCAAGGGCGGTCGGCTGGCAAAGGCGGCCTGGCCGGCCACGGTCTACACCTACGCGATTTCCGATGTGCCGGGCGACCAGGCCACGGTCATCGCCTCCGGCCCCACGGTCGGCGACCCCAGCACCTCGCAACAGGCCCTGGCGATCCTCAAGCGCTATGGCATCGACGCACCGGCCGCCGTGCGCAGCTGGTTGCAGAATCCAGCCTCGGAAACCGTCAAGCCCGGCGACCCGGTACTCGTCCGCAGCCACTTCCAACTGATCGCGCGCCCGCAACAATCCCTGGAAGCGGTGGCGGTGAAAGCGCGCCAGGCCGGTTTCAGCCCACTGATCCTCGGCGACCTGGAAGGCGAAGCGCGGGACGTGGCCAAAGTGCACGCCGGCATCGCGCGGCAAATCGTGCAGCACGGCCAGCCGCTGGCGGCGCCGTGCGTGATCCTTTCCGGCGGTGAAACCACCGTCACCGTGCGCGGCAACGGCCGTGGCGGGCGCAACGCCGAATTCCTGTTGAGCCTTACCGACAGCCTCAAAGGCCTGCCGGGCGTGTACGCCCTGGCCGGCGACACCGACGGCATCGACGGCTCGGAAGACAACGCCGGCGCAATCATGACCCCGTGCAGCTATGCGCGCGCCGAAGCTCTGGGCCTGTCGGCCAGCGACGAGCTGGATAACAACAACGGTTATGGCTACTTCGCCGCCCTCGACGGCTTGATCGTTACCGAGCCGACCCGCACCAATGTCAATGACGTGCGCGCCATCCTGATCCTTGAGACTGCCCGCCATGACGCCTGACAAGAAGGTCAAGATCCTCGCCACCCTGGGCCCGGCCACCGACGGTATCGACGACATCCGCGAGCTGGTGCAAGCCGGGGTGAATATCTTTCGCCTCAACTTCAGCCACGGTGAGCATGCCGATCACGCCCGGCGTTACCACTGGATTCGCCAGGTGGATGAAGTGGTTCCACGGCGCTGGAGATTGCCCAGGCCCAGGGCATGGCGCAGCGCGGGCAGACGGGGTCGACCAACTCCTTGCGTATAGAGACGCTGATCTAGCGCCTGTAGAGGCCCCATCGGGGCAAGCCCCCTACCACATTGGACAGCATTCACACATTTAACTATGTGAACCCAATCAAGTGTGGAAGAGGGCTTGCCCCCCGATGGGCCCAACTCGGTCCCACTGACTCACTAAAAATGCACACCCCAACCTGCCCCGACTGGGCCGAAGCCCTGCTCAACGGCTTCAGCCAGATCTTCCTGCAACGCCATCCGTTGTGCGGCCTGCTGTGCCTGTTGGCGATCCTGATCGGCGCCCCGGCCTTGCTCGGCGGTGCGCTGCTGGGTGGGGTCGCCGGGTTGCTCACGGCCCAGCGTCGCGACTATCCCAAGGCCGAGCGCCAGGCTGGACTCTATAGCTACAACGGCGTGCTGCTTGGTTTGCTGATCAGCCAGCATTTCGCCTGGTCGGCCTTGTTGCCACCGCTGATCCTCGCGTGCGGCGGCTTGAGCGCGATCCTCACGCGGCAGTGGCTGAAACACGCCAGTCGGCCGCACGACCTGCCCGCCTACACCGCGCCCTTTGTCGGCCTGGGCTGGCTGCTGCTGGGCAGCGTCCCACACAGTGCCTTCGCCCTCGGCGAGCCCGATACCCTGGCGGTGCTCGGCGCGCCGTTCACCGGCCTCGCGCAAATCATGCTGCTGGACCAGCCGCTGGCGGGCGCGCTGATTGCCCTCGGCCTGTGGCTGGCGAACCGACGTGCCGCGGTCTGGGCCGTGATCGGCGCCAGCAGCGGCGTAATGATCGCCTTGTTGCTGGACGACACCAGCGCCGCCCTCCTCGGCCTGCACAGCTACAACCCGGCTCTCGCGGCCCTGGCGCTGAGCCAGGCACGGCGCCAACCCTGGCTGCCGCTGCTCGGCATCCTGCTGGCGATCCTTCTCACACCGGGCTTTGCTGCCCTGCATCTGCCGGCACTCACCGCGCCGTTTGTCCTTGCCTGCTGGCTGGTACTCGCCGGCGCCCGAATACTCAGGAAACCCCGCATGGACAGCCCCTTCGAATCCCCCTAGGCTTGCTCGATATTCGATTCAGGCGGGCTTTATGGACAGCAACAACGACTGGCGTCAGCGGCTCTACGTCATGGTTTTTCAAAGCGACACCGTCGCCGGGCGGCGCTTTGACGGCATCCTGCTGTTGATCATCCTCGCCAGCCTGGTGATCGTGATGCTCGACAGCATCGACCAGGTCCACCAGAACTACGCCGATGTGCTGGCCTACATTGAATGGGGCTTCACCCTGATCTTCCTGATCGAGTACGGGTTGCGCCTGTACTGCTCGCCCAAGCCGTTGCGCTACGCCTTCAGCTTTTACGGGCTGGTGGATCTGCTCGCCATCGTGCCCGGCATCCTTGCGCTGTACTACAGCGACGCGCAGTACCTGCTGATCATCCGCATCATCCGGATGCTGCGGATTTTCCGCGTGCTCAAGCTCAGCCCGTACCTCAAGCAGGCCAACTACCTGATGGCGGCGCTGCGCGGCAGCAAGCAGAAGATCGTGGTGTTCCTGGTGAGCGTGTGCACCCTGGTCACGGTGTTCGGTACCTTGATGTATGTGATCGAAGGCCCGGAGCACGGCTTCACCAGTATCCCCAAGGGCATCTATTGGGCGATCGTGACGCTGACCACCGTGGGCTTTGGCGATATCGTGCCCAAGACGCCGTTGGGCCAGGTGATTTCGTCGCTGGTGATGATCACCGGTTACTCGATCATCGCCGTGCCCACGGGGATTTTTACTGCCGAGCTGGCCAGTGCCATGCGCGGTGAGCAACTGCAACACGACTGCCCGGTCTGCAGGAAAAACAGCCACGAGCCCAACGCGGCGTTCTGTTCGCGCTGCGGCAGCAATCTTTTTAAGAAAGTGGAATAAGCAAAGTTCTTTTTAATCTTTAAGCGACTAAGTGCCCCCGGCTATAGTCGCTGGCAATGTGCCTCCCCTCTTCTCCCGAACAACAAGGAATGAGCAGTGAAAAAACTCGTAAGCGCCTCTCTCCTGGCCGCCGGCCTTGCCCTGGCGGGCGCCGTCCAGGCCGCCCCGGTCACTCTGCTCAACGTCTCCTACGACGTGATGCGCGATTTCTACAAGGACTACAACGCCGCCTTCCAGAAGCACTGGGAGGCCGAGCACCCGAACGACAAGCTGACCCTGCAGATGTCCTTCGGCGGTTCCAGCAAACAAGCGCGCTCGGTGATCGACGGCCTGCCGGCTGACGTGATTACCATGAACATGGCCACCGACATCAACGCTCTGGTCGACAACGGCAAACTGGTGCCGGACGACTGGGTCACCCGCCTGCCGAACAACAGCGCGCCGTTTACCTCGGCCACCGTGTTCATCGTGCGCAAGGGCAACCCGAAAGCCCTGAAAGACTGGCCTGACCTGTTGAAAGATGGCGTGCAGGTGATCGTGCCCAACCCGAAAACCTCGGGTAACGGCCGCTACACCTACCTGTCGGCCTGGGGTTATGTGCTCAAGAACGGCGGCGATGAAGACAAGGCCAAGGCCTTTGTCGGCAAGCTGTTCAAACAGGCGCCCGTGCTGGACACCGGTGGCCGCGCCGCCACCACCACGTTCATGACCAACCAGATCGGCGACGTGCTGGTGACCTTCGAGAACGAAGCGGAAATGATCGCGCGTGAATTCGGCCGTGACCAGTTCGAAGTGATCTACCCAAGCGTCTCCGCCGAAGCCGAGCCGCCGGTGTCGGTGGTGGATAAAGTGGTCGAGAAGAAAGGCACCCGCGTGGCGGCTGAAGACTACCTGAAGTACCTGTGGTCGCCGCAAGGCCAGGAAATCGCCGCCAACAACTACCTGCGCCCGCGTGACCCGAAGGTGCTGGCCAAGTACACCGACCGCTTCCCGAAAGTCGACTTCCTGTCGGTGGAGAAGACCTTTGGTGACTGGCGCACCGTGCAGAAAACCCACTTCAATGATGGTGGGGTTTTCGACCAGATCTACTCCGGTCAGTAACTGACAAATGTGGGAGGAGGCTCGCCCCTCCCACATTTAGATCTGGGTTTTGCAGCTACATCGGCGGTGTCACGCCATCCTTGCCGGCTGAGATGGCTTGGGCCGTGATTTTCCCATCCGCCCCCTGCGCGGCAAACAACACCACCTTCACCCCCGGCTTGAGCAAGCTGCGGTCCCCCGGTTCCAGGTTGACGATCGGCACATCCTCCGGCACCACGATCTTCTATTCGCCGCCTTTGTATTTCACGATCAACGTCCGCCCTTTGCTGACCACCAGGTCGCCGACGGTGCCGTTGGTCATGCTGCTGCCTTCCTTCAGGTCAAACGCCCGATGCCCGTCCCCCGTGCCAGCCATGGCTGGCGGGAACACATGCACTTCCAGCGCCGTGAGAGTACCGTCGGCGTTGGGCATGGCGGCCGAGCCGATGTAGCTGCCGGGTTTTATTTCGTCGATCCTGGCCAGGGTAACGGCGCGCACCTGGGTATCCTTGGTCAGGTGCACGGTGACGTCTTCACCGCTGTTGACCTTGACCTGCATCGCATCCCCGTCCATCGCGGTGATTGCCCCGCGTACGCCTACGCGCGGGGCATCGGCGGCATTGGCCAGGCCCAGGGCCATTGCAGCAGCGAGGCTTGAAACCAGGAGTATCTTGTTGAACGTGATTTTCATGGCGCTGGATTTCCTGTTTCAGCAGTTGTTTCTGAATGTATCATCACCCGGCATAAGTGATATCACCACAAACGGCCTACTCGCCGTTGAGCCTTGTCTTTACTCTCGCTCGCCATCTACCTTCGCTTTTATGAGAACACCATGAATGCTACCCCCCACGCTACGAGCACCATGACCCGCGCAATGGTGATGCTGTTTGCGTTTTGCTGCGGCGCCATCGTCGCCAACATCTACTACGCCCAGCCGATCATCGAACTGATCGCCCCCGACATCGGCCTCACCCCCGCGATGGCCAGCCTGATTGTGTCCCTGACGCAGATCGGCTATGCCCTCGGCCTGTTTTTCCTGGTCCCCCTGGGCGACCTGCTGGAAAACCGCAAGCTGATGATCATCACGACCGTGGTGGCGATTGCCAGCCTGTTGGGCGCGGCCTTTACCGAACAACCGAACCTGTTCCTGCTGGTGTCGTTGCTGATCGGCTTCAGTTCGGTGTCGGTACAGATCCTGATCCCCCTGGCCGCACACCTGGCGCCTGCCGAGTCTCGGGGCCGGGTGGTCGGCAGCATCATGGGTGGCCTGCTGCTGGGCATCCTGCTGGCGCGGCCAGTGTCCAGCGTCGTGGCTGACCATTTTGGCTGGCGCGCGATGTTCATGGCCGCCGCCGCGTTAATGGCGTTTATCAGCGTGGTGCTGATGCTGACCATCCCCAAGCGCCAGCCGGACCACAGCGCCAGCTATGGCCAATTACTGCGCTCCCTGGGCACCCTGTTGCGAGAACAACCGCTGCTGCGCCAACGTGCGTTTTACCAAGGCTGCATGTTCGCCACGTTCAGCCTGTTCTGGACCGCCGCCCCGCTGGAGCTGGTGCGCAACCACGGCCTGAGCCAGACCCAGATCGCGATCTTCGCCCTGGTCGGTGCCATCGGCGCCATTGCCGCACCCATCGCCGGGCGCCTGGCCGATGCCGGCCACACCCACCGCGCGTCGCTGCTGGCCATGGTCTTTGCGGTGTTGAGCTTCCTGCCGGCCTTCGTGCACCCGCTGTACAGCGTCATCGGCCTGGCGGTGACCGGCGTGGTCCTGGACTTCTGCGTGCAGATGAACATGGTCCTCGGCCAACGCGCCATCTACGCCCTCGACGCCAACAGCCGCAGCCGTTTGAACGCGCTGTACATGACCAGCATCTTCATCGGCGGCGCCTTCGGCTCGGCGATTGCCAGCAGCGTGTACGAACACGCTGGCTGGCTGGGTGTGATGCTGGTGGGCAGTGCGTTCCCGCTGGTGGCGTTGTTGCGGTTCCTCAGTGCGTCGCGGCAAACGGCTGTCGCCACCGCCTAGGAACGCACCAACTTCTCCAAAGCCGCATCCGCCAGAAATGACGAGCGGCTTTTGACCTTGTGCTCGCGCACATACCGGTCGATTCGCTGGATGACATAGCCGGGCAAGGTCACATTGACCTTCTCGGTCTTGCCCAGATACGGCGAGATGTCCAGCTCCAGCATGCCCCAGCCCATCCCGGCGTAGTCTTCGTGGGTGTGATGATCGGCCACCGACGTTGGCATCGGAATCACCCCGCCCTCTGCGGCGATCTCCTGCAGCAGGATGTGCGCGACTTCCACAGCGGCGTTGTAGGCCTCTTCGAAACTGTCCCCGGCGGTGACTGCGCCTGGAATATCGGGGATCTGGATTCCGGTGGCGGTGAAGTCATCGCCCCATTCGATACAGATTGGGTATTGCATGAATGCTCTCCTTAAAACTGAAACAGCCCGGCACGTTTCCTGATGCTTCTGATGGTGCCCAGCGGCAGATCCTTCTTCGGATGCGGCACCGGGATCGTGTACGGGTTATAGCGGTGGGTAAAAATATGATGACTGCCCGTGACCCGATCCAGCACCCAACCCGCCTCTTGCAGCTCCTTGATCAATAGCCTGCTTTGCACACCAGCCTCCTTGGCTCGGCCTAAATAAAAGTAACCCTAGAGTTATCTTTACTCAAGCACAAAATAGGTCAGGCTGACTGATGGTTGTTTTGCGCGATGTTGAAAACCGCCAACCGAGTGACATGCCATGGGCATTCCCCACAGGCTTGTCTGTGCGTTGCAAGGGCCAAGGCCCTGGCGTTTGCCGACCATGGCAGGCGCTGATCAAGGCTTGAGCCTGTCAGCGCCTCGTCATGGCAGTGTTATCTGCGGGCATCCGACGGCTGGACAGTGTTTTGTATCCACTGCAACAAGGCTGAGAACGCCTTGATCATCACCTCGCGTAACGCTGCAAGCGGGTCCGTGCTGCTATCCGGCGGCGGCGCAGGGGCCGGTGTGGGGACAACCTTCGGTGCGGGTTTAACCTCCGGCTTTTGCCCCTGCCACTGCACATCGCCGGGTTTGATCTGGCCAATGCTCTTGACCACCAGGTCGGCGCTGCCGCTCCCCTTCAGATCTATCTCCAGGCTTGAACGCCCGGTGGCCGCGTCGTGCCTGAGCAATGCCTCGCCGGCGCGACCAGAGAATCGATCAGTGAACGTCAGGGCACCGACGCGCGCCTCTTTCAATGCACCCGAGACGTCAATCTTGTCCGTCCCGCTGGTAAAGTCCTCGATCAGATCAGGATGCTGCGGTGTGGAGTCGCTGGCCTTGTCGTAGTCAAAAATATCCGCCCCGCCGCCGCCCCGCAGCCTGTCTGCACCCAAGCCGCCCTTGAGCCGATTGTCCGCCTCATTCCCCGTCAAGACATCACGTCCGGCCCCACCGATGGCGTTTTCAACCACGCAGCCCTTGGCGATGGAAACATTGCCCTTCAAGCCGCCCACATCGGAAAACGACTCGGCGTTCAAATTGATGTTCTGGTTCTGGGAAAACCCGGAACAATCCAGGGTGTCGTTACCGCCCCCATCCCATATGCAAAAGATAGCTTTATCCCTGGCACTGGTGAGGGTCATGGCGTCGCGGCCGGTATTGGAATTGAAACCGTAGGTGGTGTCGGTGTTGCGGGTTTTGTGATTGGCCCCATAGAGCCGCTGAACGGCTGCGATGTCATCCATCATCGGGGCAGAGGGATTCGAATACCGAAAATCATGGCCGGCCTGGTTCGTCTCCGACCAGTAGCTCATCACACTGCGTGCCTTTGTATCGCCGGCATACCTGGCACCATTGTTGTAATCAGCACCGCCGCCATTGTAGTCACCCGGATGCTGCAGGCCGATGGCGTGGCCGATTTCATGCACGGTAGTGACTGAAAAGTGACTGCCCTGCGCCGGCGAACTACTTTCTCGCAGTGTGCCGACCGTGGCCGTGGTGGTGGTAATGCCGCGGGAGGGTGAGCTGGCGACGCCACGGTCACCGCGCGGGTTGTTTTTGATGTGGACCGTGCCGTCGGCGCCGGCTGCCCGTTCCTTGAAACTGATGTTGGCCACGTCCTCCCAATATTGCACCGCCTGGCGCACTCGGCGTTGCTGCGCGACGCTGAACGTCGGGTCTACCGTATAGGAGAGGTCGATCCGCTTGTCGCCATTACGGTCGTGGAAATGCAGATTATTGCGGGTGATGTACTTTCCGGCCTGTTCCGTCGTGAAGGTTGGTTTGCGACCGGCGCCCACACCATAGGGGCCAGGATCGGAAGGCGGCAGGTTTTCAAGTGAGAAGTTGAGCCGAGAACGTTCAGAGCAAATCATGGGCAGTGCGCTCCCTATAGTAAGTTAATGAGTCGAGTCAATCAGAATCGACGCAATAAACTCCCATGCAGAAAACGCTCAGGACAGCGCTGATTTAGTTCGTACTGAAACACACTAAGGCGGCGCAACATGCGCTAAGACAGGCACTAAACCACTTGCAATTTAAACAACTGAACACACACTTTCGCGCAAAAAAACTTATTGGATTTTCAGGAAAAAAACATAATCCTACAAAACCGTGCTGATTTGACTACACCAAATCCGGCCTCACCCAGATACATGCACTTAAGGTTTTCCGCCGAATTCGCTGCATGTCAGGATCTCGCCGCTTGACATGCCCCGCACGTCACCGGTGCAGGCAGGGTCAGGCCCATACGCAATGCCCCTGGTTCAGGCAACACAGCAGGCGCTCGACCGTGTGTTCCAGTGGCCCGGAGTTATCCAGCACAAACAACCCCGAGCCATTGCCGGCGATCAGTTCGGCGGTGAACCGTGCATTGCGCGCCAGACGCTCCTCGATATCCGCCTGGGCCTCACGCCCCCGCGCCACCAGGCGCTGGCGCAATACGGCTTGATCCACCGCCAGCAACAGCACCCACACATCCGGGTAGCGCTCGCGGGTCTGCGCCAGGTGCGCGCGAGAACCATTGACCAGCACGTCCTCCCCCGCTGCCAGCCATTCGTCGATGACCTTGGGGATGCCGTAGGACAACCCGTTGGCGTGCCAGCTGAGGGCAAACGCACCCTCGGCCTGCATCACGGCGAATTGCTCCGGGCTGACGCCCTGGGCCGCCTCGCCCACCGCTTCCGCCGAGCGCGTGATCACGCGGCGCACAATCCGGCAACCGCGCTCGGCCAACCGCGGGCGTGCAGCCTCCAGCAGGCTGTCCTTGCCCGAACCCGATGGCCCGATGAGATAGATCAACCTGCCCGCCATCAAAACATCCTCTTCGCTTGTTGCCAGATTGGTTGCACCACGGGTAGCCCTGCGCGACTCCTGGCTTGGACCAGGTCGGCGCGCAGGCCAATGGCGATTTTCCCCGCACTGGAAAGTATATCCAGCAATCCCTCGGCAGCGACCACGTTACTGAAGTGCGCGCCGCCTCAATATTTGCTGGGCGTAGTGCTTGCTCAACCCTGATGGGTTGGTGAGTTTTTTGAAAGTCGCCTGTGGCGGTGATTCAGTCCGTTTCAAAGGGCGAGACAGCCGGAAGTATCTTCAATTCAAAATCTTCCAGAGCCAACATCGCCCCATTTGAAGATGATTCAAGCCGCAAGCAGGTGCTAGCGGTGGTACGGATGGTTGAGATTGCGCAGTTGTTAGGGGGTGCGGCACTGGAGCGGGAGTGTACTGTGGCTTGATGGCCGAGGAGATCTCCTGTGGGAGGGGGCTTGCTCCCGATAGCGGGAGGTCAGTCAGGCATTAATCAACTTAAAGACCGCTATCGGGGGCAAGCCCCCCTCCTACATTTGCCCTCCAGTGTCTGGAAGAATGGGTTTCACAGGCATGAAGAAGGCGACTCGAAGATCGCCTTTTGTCATTGCGCGTACTGCTTGCTCAATCCCGGCGGCACGCCTTGCACGTCGGTGTCTTCCCATGGGCCGTTGGGGCTGATGGAGCGGCTCCAGCCGTTGCTCCAGCGGTAGTAGGTGCGCTGGCGGTAGAAGGTGTCGGGCTGGTCGTCCAGCACGTACACCTGCATCTTGCCGTCCCAGTGGCTGGCGGCGCCCGGTGGTGGGGCGAAGGTGGGTGATTTGGTCGGCAGTGGCTTCGGCGGCGGGGTCACCGGGCCAGAGGGCTTGGTGCTCGGCTGGGTCGAAGGGCCTGACGGCGGGATGGTCGGGCCGGTCGGCGCAGGCGGTGGGCGGTGGACCGCACAGGCGCTCAGGCCCAGTACCAGGCTGAGCAGGGTGATGCGTGCAAATGCGGTCATGGGCGTTTCCTCGAAATTACTTGTCCGGACTGTCGATGGTCAGCTGCTGCAGCGCAGTGGTGGTGCTGGCCAGGGGTTGGCTGCGGCCGATCCACTCGCCGGTGGTCGGTTGACCGGCCCGGGATATGCGCGCAACCAGTTGGACTTCGGGGAAGTTGGACAGTTTCAACTGCGGCATCATCGCGTCGGCATCGCCGAGTTCGACGGTGACAGGCAACTCGGCAACGGTGACGCGCTTGGCCGCCAAGGGTGCCGGCGGGCCGCTGACGGCGCGGGCGAAGATAAATACGCTGTCGGTAGGCAGGGATTTGGCCTTAACATCCGCGGACAAATCCACGCGCACTTTAAGAACCGCCCCAGGCGCCGGGGCGACGGTGCCGCCGCTCTCTTTCAACTTCTCGGCTGCGCGGTCGATGCCACCTTGCAGCGCGACACGAGAATTGTCTTGCGCCGGCAGTTGGGCCAGCAGACGCTTCCAGTAGTCGATTGCCTCTTGATAACGCTGGCCTTCGAACGCGGCGATACCGAGCAGGCCGAGGCTGGTGACTTCCTTCGGGTCAAGCTTCAAGGCTTCGTCGGTCAGCGCCTGGACCTTGGGCGACCACTGTTTGTTGTCGGCAAAGTACTGCGCCTGGGCCCACTGGCCGAGCAGTTCCGGCTGGCGCCCGGCCAGCGCCACGGTACGCTCGAAGACCTTGGCGGCATCGGCGGAACGATCCTGGGCCATATAGGCGCGACCGAGGAAGTACAGGCCTTCCGCCGAGTCCGGTTGGGCGGCGGCGGCGCGTTCCAGGCGCTGGGTCATGTCTTCCATGGACACCGGCGGTTGGGAAAACTCGCGGGTCAGTTCAACCTTGTCGCTGGCACCGAAATGCATATACAGGCCAAGGCCGAGCACCGGCACAAGGATGGCGGCGAGCAACGGCAGCGGCTTGCCCAGGCGCGATTCGCGGGGCTTTTCCACGCCTTCGGTGTCGGCCAGCAGCTCGCGGGCGGCTTCGGCGCGGCCGCTGTCGAGCTGCGCGGCGTCGAGCACACCTTCGTCCTGCTGCACTTGCAGCTCGGCCACACGTTCTTGGTAAAGCGCCACGTTCAGCGCGGTGCGATCCTCTTCACGCTGGGCGCGGCGGCCACGCAACACAGGGATCAACAGGAAACTCAGGGCAATCAGAAGCAGCAAGCCGGCTGCGAGCCAGAAATCAATCATCAGTCTTGGTGTCCAGCAATTGGTCGAGGCGTTTACGCTCTTCGGGGGATAGCGCGTCGGAACCATCGGTAGGCGCGGCGCGGCGACGGCGGACGATCACGGCCATCACCACCACGCCGGCCAGCAGCAGCCCGGCGGGGCCGAACCAGAGCAACGCGGTCTTGCCGGTGAGGGCCGGTTTGTAGCGCACGAAATCACCGTAGCGGTCGACCATGAAGTCGATGATCTGCTGGTTGTCCTTGCCCTCCCCCAGCATGCGGAAGATTTCCTTGCGCAGGTCGGCGGCGATGGGCGCGTTGGAGTCGGCGATGTCCTGGTTCTGGCACTTGGGGCAGCGCAGCTCCTTGGTCAGTTCGCGGAAACGCTCGCGGTCACTGTCCTTGGCGAATTCGTAAGTGTCGATGGCAGCGTGGGCCACCCCGGCCAAGCCCAGCGCCAGCACGGCAGCGGCTAACAGGCGCTTCATGGCTTGGCCTCGTCGACCAGCGCCTGATACTTGGCGGCCAGTTGCTCGCGCCACACCACTTCGTCGATCACGCCGACGTATTTGTCGCGGATCACACCCTTGGCATCGATAAAGAAGGTTTCCGGGGCGCCATACACGCCGAGGTTCAAACCGAGGTTGCCGTCCTCATCACGGATATCCAGCTGGTAGGGATTGTGGAATTCCGCCAGCCACTTCAAGGCCGCCGCGTTGTCGTCCTTGTAGTTTATGCCGTAGATCACGACGCCCTTCTCGGCCAGCTTGTTCAGCACCGGGTGCTCGACGCGGCAGGAGATGCACCAGGTGCCCCACACGTTGACCAGCGCCGGTTTGCCGAGCAGGTCGGCCTGGGTCAGGGTCTTGTCACCCTGCACGGTCGGCAGGCTGAACGCGGGGAACGGCTTGCCGATCATCGCCGAGGGCAGCTCGGCCGGGTCCAGGTACAAGCCGCGATACAGGAATACCGCCACTACCAGAAACAGGGCCAGCGGCACGACCATCAACCAACGCTTCATACCGCCGCTCCTTGCAGGCCCAGCGCTTCACGCACCCGGCTCTTGACCTTGACCCGATACCGGCGATCCAGTGCCGCGAGCAAACCACCAAAGCCGGTGAGCAAACCACCGAACCAGATCCAGCGCACGAACGGTTTCACATGCACGCGCACGGCCCAGGCGCCCTCGCCCAGGGGTTCACCCAGGGCCACGTAGAGGTCACGGGTGAAACCGGCGTCGATACCGGCTTCGGTCATCATCGAACTCTGCACGGTGTACAGGCGTTTTTCCGGGTGCAGCACGGCGATCTCTTTACCGTTACGCACTACGCGCACGGTGCCTTTGTCTGACGTGAAGTTCGGCCCTTCGAAGTGCTTGGCGCCTTCGAAGATGAACTGGTAACCGGCCAGGTCCATGGACTCGCCCGGCGCCAGACGCAGGTCGCGCTCGGCGCTGTTCTGGCTGGAGAGCACCACGCCGAGGGCGCACACGGCGATGCCGATGTGGGCGATCTGCATGCCCCAGTAGCTGCGGGTGAGGGTCGGCAGGCCTTTGACCAGGCCTTTGTGGCGGGTCTTGTCGACGATGTCACGCACACCGGCCAGCAGTACCCAGGCGGCGAGCAGGAAGGTGGCGAGCACCGCCCAGTTGAAGTCGCCATAGGCGATACCGGCGACCACGGCCAGGGCCACGCTGCCGAGCAGCACCGGCATCAACATGCCGGCCAGCCATTTGACCGGGGTGTCCTTCCAGCGCACCAGCACACCGACCGCCATCACCCCCATCAACAGGCCCATCAACGGAATAAACAACGCGTTGAAGTACGGCGGGCCGACGGACAGCTTGGCGCCGCTCAGGGCATCCAGCACCAAGGGGTACAAGGTGCCGAGCAGGATCATCGACGCGGCCACCACCAGCACCAGGTTATTGCCCAGCAGCAGGGTTTCCCGCGACCACAGGTTGAAGCCGACCTGGCTCTTGACCACCGGTGCGCGCAGGGCGAACAGGGTGAGGGAGCCGCCGACCACAAACAGCAGGAAGATCAGGATGAACACACCGCGCTCCGGGTCGGAGGCAAACGCATGCACCGAGGTCAACACGCCCGAACGCACGAGGAAGGTGCCGAGCAGGCTGAGGGAAAATGCCGCGATGGCCAGCAACACGGTCCAGCTCTTGAACACGCCGCGTTTTTCGGTGACGGCCAACGAGTGAATCAGTGCAGTGCCGACCAGCCATGGCATGAAGGACGCGTTTTCCACCGGGTCCCAGAACCACCAGCCGCCCCAGCCGAGTTCGTAGTAGGCCCACCACGAACCGAGGGTGATGCCGATGCCGAGGAACGCCCAGGCGACGATGGTCCACGGCCGCGACCAGCGCGCCCAGGCCGCATCGAGACGCCCGCCAAGCAGGGCGGCAATGGCGAAGGCAAAGGCCACGGAGAAACCCACGTAGCCCATGTAGAGCATCGGCGGGTGCACGATCAGGCCGATGTCCTGCAGCAGCGGGTTGAGGTCGTGACCGTCCGCAGGGATCTGCGGCAGGATGCGGGTGAACGGGTTGGAGGTCATGATCAGGAACAGCAGGAAGCCGATGCTGATCATGCCCATCACCGCCAACACCCGTGCGAGCATGACTTGCGGCAACTGGCGCGAGAACACCGACACCGCGAAGGTCCAGCCGCCGAGGATCAACGCCCACAGCAGCAGCGAGCCTTCGTGGGCGCCCCACACCGCGCTGAACTTGTAGTACCAGGGCAAGGCGCTGTTGGAGTTATTGGCTACATAGGCGACGGAAAAGTCGTCGGTCATAAAGGCGTAGGTCAGGCAGCCGAACGCGAACACCAGGAACGCACACTGGCCCCAGGCCGCCGGCTGCGCCAGGCTCATCCACAGGCGGTCACCGCGCCAGGCACCGAGCAACGGCACCACCGCCTGGACGATGGCAAAGCACAGGGCGAGGATCATCGCCAACTGGCCCAGTTCCGGAATAAACAATGCAGACGTCATCACTTAGCCCTCCTTGGCGGGGGTGGGTGCGGACTGGCCGCTGTCTTTCAAGGCCTTGGTGACTTCCGGCGGCATGTATTTCTCATCGTGCTTGGCCAGCACTTCATCGGCCACCACCACGCCGTCGGCGTTGAGCTTGCCCAGGGCGACGATGCCCTGGCCTTCGCGGAACAGGTCCGGGAGGATGCCGCGGTAGGTGATGGTCACGGCCTTGTTGAAATCGGTAACCACGAAGGTGACGTCGAGGGAATCGCCGGAACGCTTCAGCGAGCCCTTCTCCACCATGCCGCCGGCACGGATGCGCGTGTCCAGCGGCGCTTCGCCGTTGGCGATCTGGGTCGGGGTGTAGAACAGGTTGATGTTCTCCCGCAGGGCGCTCATCGCAAGGCCCACGGCAATACTGACGCCGGCCAGGATGGCAAGGATGATCAACAGACGCTTTCTACGCAGCGGATTCACTTTTCGGTCTCCCGGCGCAGACGACGCGCCTCTTGTTGCAGGTAACGCTTGCGGGCCAGGATCGGCGCGACGACGTTGAGGGCCAGCACGGCCAGGCAGATGCCATAGGCCGTCCAGACATACAGGCCGTGGTGGCCCATGGCGAGAAAATCACTGAAAGAAGCAAAACTCATCCGCGCGCTCCCAGGCAGCTTTGCACTTCGGCCTTGACCCAGCTGGCGCGGGCTTCACGCTTGAGCACTTCGAGGCGCATGCGCATCAGCAGCACGGCGCCGAAGAAGCAGTAGAACCCCAGCACCATCAGCAGCAACGGTGCCCACATTTCCACGGGCATTGCCGGTTTTTCGGTGAGGGTGAAGGTGGCGCCCTGGTGCAGGGTGTTCCACCACTCCACCGAGTACTTGATGATCGGGATGTTGATCACGCCGACAATCGCCAGCACCGCGCAGGCCTTGGCGGCGCTGTCACGATTGCTGATCGCGTTGCCCAGGGCAATAAGACCGAAGTACAGGAACAGCAGGATCAGCATCGACGTTAGTCGCGCATCCCACACCCACCACGAGCCCCAGGTGGGTTTGCCCCAGATCGCACCGGTGACCAGCGCCACGGCGGTCATCCACGCCCCGATGGGCGCGGCGCATTGCAGGGCGACGTCCGCGAGTTTCATCTTCCACACCAGGCCGACGACGCCGCACACCGCCAGCATCACGTAGCAGGACTGGGCCAGCATCGCGGCAGGCACGTGGATGTAGATGATGCGAAAGCTGTTGCCTTGCTGGTAGTCCGGCGGTGCAAAGGCCAGGCCCCAGACCAGGCCGATGCCGATCAGCAACACGGCGGCGAGGCTGAACCAGGGCAGCAGTCTGCCACTGATGCCGTAGAACCATTTGGGCGAGCCGAGCTTGTGAAACCAGGTCCAGTTCATTGCTGTTTCCATCACGGTTGCTTCTTGTCTTGGCAAGAAGCGTAGGGTCTTTACTGACTATGCGTATACCGCCCAGTCAGACCTCATTATTCACCGACGCTGATCTTCAGGCCGGCGGCTATAGCAAAGGGTGTCAGGGTTACCGCCAGGGCGGTCAGGCTGCCAAGCCACAGGAGGTAACCGGTCGCCGGCATGCCCATGAGCGCGGCTTGCAACGCGCCGCTGCCCAGGATCAGTACCGGGATGTACAAAGGCAGAATCAACAGGGCCAGTAACAGGCCACCCCGTTTCAAGCCGACGGTCAACGCGGCACCCACCGCCCCCAACAGGCTGAGTACCGGGGTGCCGAGCAGCAGGCTCAGCAGCAGGATCGGCAGGCATTCGCCGGGCAATCCGAGCATCATCGCCAGCAGTGGCGAGAGCAAGACTAGCGCCAGGCCGGAAAAAGCCCAGTGTGCCAGTACCTTGGCCAGGACCAGAAGTGGCAGGGGGTGCGACGAAAGGACCCACTGCTCGAGGGAACCGTCTTCGAAATCACTGCGAAACAGCCCGTCCAGCGAGAGCAGGACGGACAAAAGCGCCGCGACCCACACCAGTCCCGGCGACAAGGTTTGCAACAGTTTAGTCTCTGGGCCGACCGCCAACGGGAACAATGCGATCACGATGGCAAAGAACACCAGCGGGTTGGCCAGTTCGGCCGGGCGACGGCACAGCAACCGCGCTTCGCGGGCGACCAACAGGGCAAACACACTCATACCGACCACCGCCCCAGGTCGAGGTCGCGGTAACCGACGGGCATGCGCGCCAGGGTGTGGTGGGTGGTGAGCACCACCTGGCCGCCCTGCTCGCAGTGCTGCGCCAGGTGCTGTTCCAATTGGGTGACGCCTTGTTTGTCGAGGGCGGTGAAGGGTTCGTCGAGAATCCACAGCGGCGGGCCAGGCAGGTACAGGCGCGCCAGGGCCACGCGGCGCTGTTGGCCGGCGGACAGGGTGTGGCAGGGCACGTCTTCGAACCCCTTGAGGCCGACGGCGGCCAGGGCCTGCCAGATGGCGTCGCGGGTCGCGGGATGATGCAGGGCGCTGAGCCAGCTGAGGTTTTCTTCGGCGGTGAGCACGTCCTTGATGCCGGCGGCGTGGCCGATCCAGATCAGGTTGCGTGCCAGTTCGGTGCGTTGTTCGTTGAGCGGCCTGCCGTTCAGTCGGACTTCACCGGCCGTGGGCTGCATCAAGCCGGCCAGCAGGCGCAGCAAACTGGTCTTGCCGCTGCCGTTGGGGCCGCTGATCTGCACCATGTCGCCGCCCGCCACCCGCAGGTCGAGGTGCTCGAACAGCAGGCGCAGGTCGCGTTCACAGGAGAGCGCTACGGCTTCAAGAAGAGGGCTGGTCAAGAGATCGCGGGCCTTTACGGTTCAAGTCGGCGGTGCAGCGGCCGTTATAGAAAGAAGCACAATAACGGCTTTGGCGACCGATTTTAGAGAGCTGGATCAAATAGTTGTGAGGTTTTTACCGCTCTCTTTGCAGACGCGCGGCATTATACATGCGATGCCCTACGCTAAAGAGGGCTATTTCCCCAGAGACGATGCGCACGATGACCGGCGAGATCAACCTTCCTACGCTTCCTCCCACCCCGGCAACCGGGCAAAGCCCTGCGCCTGCGCCCGGGGCGCTGCTGAAACTGCTGGAGCCGCAGATCGGGCTGATCGACCCGGGCAAAACCGTGAATGCCGAGGTGCTCGCCCTGAAACAAGGCGGCGAGGCGTTTCAGCTGTTGCTCAAGCTGACCCTTGAAGGCGGCCGCCAGACGCTGGTGCAAGCCAGCAGCCCACAACCCTTGCCGTTGGGCAGCAATGTGGCTGTGAGCCAGACGCCCGCAGGCAACCTGGCCATCAGCCTGCAACAAGCCCTGAGCGCCAACGTTGCCGCCCTCACCCGTATCGATACGGCCAGGATGCCGGAAGGCACCCTGCTGCAGGCCAAGGTGCTGACCACCCAGGCCCTGCCCCAAGGCACCGCGCAGCCGGCGATCTACCGTTCGTTGGTGACCGTACTCAATAGCGCCCTGGCCGGCGCGACCCTGACACTGGAAAGCCCGCAACCGTTGCGCGTGGGCAGCTTGCTCAGCGCCGTGGTGCAGAACGCGCAAACCCTGAATTTTGTGCCGTTGAGCGGGCTCAAGGATCAACTGGCCGTCACCCAGCAATTGTCGACCCAGCAAAGTCGCCAGGGCTCCCTGGATGCGGTGTTCAAGGCGTTGCAAAATCTGCCCCGCGGCGACAGCACCTCCGCCGACCTGCGCGCCGCCGCCGACCGTTTGCTGGCGGCCTTGCCCGACCTGGCACAGGTGAGCAACCCCAAGGTGCTGGCCCAGGTGATCCAGAACAGCGGCGCCTTTCTTGAAGCCAAGTTACTCGCCGGGCAAAACCCGCAGGTGCCACCGCTGGATATGAAGGGCGCGCTGCTGCGCCTGGTCGCCGACCTGCTGCCTGCCTTGCCCGCCAGCACCAACCTGAATGCCATTCTTGCCGCCAACACCCTGGCCCAGGTGCTGCCCAACTTCGTGCGCAGCCCGTTGGGCACCCTCGGGCAGGTCGGCGCGCGGCAAGCACCGGTCAGCTTCCCACTGCCGGAGCGGCTGATGGCAAAACTGGAGGGCGAAGGCGACCTGGAAAACCTGCTGCGCCTGGCCGCCGGGGCCATTTCCCGCTTGCAGAGCCACCAGCTGTCGAGCCTGGAGCAAACCGGCACTACCGCCGATGGCCGCCTGCAAACCACCTGGCAGTTGGAGATCCCCATGCGCACCCTGCAGGACATCGTGCCGTTGCAGGTCAAGTTCCAGCGCGAAGAGCCGGCGCCGGACAAGGACCAGCCCGAACGCAAGGATTCCAAGGAGCCCAAACAGATGCTCTGGCGCGTCGAACTGGCCTTCGACATGGAGCCCCTGGGGCCGTTGCAGGTCCAGGCGCAGCTGACTCAGGGCAAGCTGTCCAGCCAACTGTGGGCAACCCGACCTTTCACTGCCAGCCTGATCGAAAGCCATTTGGGCAGCCTGCGCGAGCGCCTGGTGTCGTCAGGGCTGAATGTCGGCGACCTGGACTGCCACCTCGGCACCCCGCCACGCGGGCCGAAAACCGGACTGGAACAACGCTGGGTGGATGAAACCGCATGAACAACGCCAACCCGCCGCGCCAGGCGATTGCCCTCAAGTACGACGGCCAGCAAGCGCCGACCCTGACCGCCAAGGGCGACGATGCCCTGGCCGAAGCCATCCTCAAGTTGGCGCGGGAAAATGAAGTGCCGATCTATGAAAATGCCGAGCTGGTGAAACTGCTGGCACGCATGGAACTGGGCGACAGTATTCCGGAGGAGTTGTACCGCACCATCGCCGAGATCATTGCATTTGCCTGGACGTTGAAGGGCAAGTTCCCGGTGGGCTATGACCCGGATGCGCGCCCGGTGGAGCGGGATGTCACGGAGCGTGGCGACGATTACTGAATAGCCACAGGCATATACAGGTTCAAATGTGGGAGGGGGCTTGCCCTAAGGCTTTTTGTAGGAGCGAGCTTGCTCGCGAAAAACTCACAGGCGCCGCGTTCATTCAGGAAGAACGCGTTATCGTTGACGTTTTTCGCGAGCAAGCTCGCTCCTACAGGAGGCGATGTACGCTTAACTGACTGGCATCAGGGCAAGCCCCCTTCCACATTTGGATTGGGGGTCAATTCAAGACTTCACTCAGAGGGATGAAATTGACTCGATCGCCGATGTCCAGCGTCGTCCCTTCCAACACCTCCACAAACCCCTCCGCCCACGCCGCGCTGCGCAGCACGCCGGAGCTCTGGTTGCGGTAGATGATCGCCTTGCCCTGTTCGATGCGCCCGCGCAGATACTCGCGGCGGTTGCCCGGCTTGGGCCAGGTGAACCCCACCGGCACGTCGAAACGCAGCGGTTCCACGTCCGCCACACCCTGGCGGCGCAGCAAGTAGGGGCGCGCCAACAGCGCAAAGGTCACCAGGGTCGAGGCCGGATTGCCCGGCAGGCCGATCACCGGCACGCCACGGAAATGACCAAAAGTCAGGGGTTTGCCCGGCTTGATCGCCAGCTTCCATAACGCCAGCTCACCCTCTTCGCGCAGGGCAATACCAAGGAAATCCGCCTCGCCCACCGACACACCGCCCGTGGACAAAATCAGATCAACCGCCCTCAAGCCTGCCAGTCGCGAACGGGTCTGCTCCAGGTCGTCCGGCAGGATGCCTGCGTCGATGACTTCGCAACCCATGCGCTCAAGCCAGGAACACAACACGCGGCGATTGCTGTTGTAGATCTGGCCCGGACCGAGGGGCAAACCGGGCTCGATCAGCTCATCGCCGGTGGACAACACCGCGACACGCGGGCGCCGCACTACGTCCAGACGGTCACGACCGAGGGAAGCCGCCAGGCCCAGCTCGATCGGGCCCAGGCGCGTACCGGCCGTGAGCACCCGCTCGCCGACGGTGGTTTCCTGGCCTTGGGGGCGGATGTTCTGGTTGGGCTGCAACGGTTCGCTGAAGCTCACGCGCTCATCGGCGTGGACCACGGCGTTTTCCTGCATTTCCACGCAGTCCGCGCCTTCCGGTACCGGCGCCCCGGTGAAGATGCGCGCACAGGTGCCGGCCGCCAGCGGCTGCGGCGCCTGGCCAGCGAAAATACGCTGGCTGACGGGCAAGGGTTCACCGGTCCAATCCGCCAGGCGCACGGCGTAACCGTCCATGGCGCTGTTGGGCCAGGGCGGCAGGTCGAGGGTGGAGACCAGATCCTGGGCCAATACACGGCCGTCGCACTCGGCCAGGGGCAGCACGTGCTGCTCGCGGATCGGCGCGGCTTCGGCCATCGCCAGCAGCTGTTGCAGGGCGTGTTCTACCGGCATCAGGGCGCCGGTCTTGCCGGGCTTACCCACGGGATTCACAGGGTTCGGCCAGCTTCAGGTGCGGCACGAAGTTGCAGGGGCGATGACGGTTATCCAGTTGTTCGGCGAGGATGCCATCCCAACCGGTGCGCACGGCATTGGTGGAGCCCGGCAGGCAGCACACCAGGGTGCCGTTGGCCAGGCCGGCCAGGGCGCGGGATTGCACGGTGGAGGTGCCGATGTCGGCCACGGAGATCTGGCGGAACAGTTCGCCAAAGCCGTCGACCTGTTTGTCGAGCAGGCAGCCGACCGCTTCGGGGGTGCTGTCGCGGCCGGTGAAGCCGGTGCCGCCGGTGATCAACACCACTTGCACCACGTCTTCGGCAATCCAGTGGGCCACCTGGGCGCGGATCTTGTAGAGGTCGTCCTTGAGCAGCACGCGCTCGGCCAGGTGGTGGCCGGCGGCGGTGAGGCGGTCGACGAAGACCTGGCCCGAGGTGTCGGTGTCCAGGGTGCGGGTGTCGCTGACGGTCAATACCGCGATATTCAGGGGTACGAAGGGTGCATCGGCCTTGGCTTTCATGGCACGGTCCGGTTGTCGAAGGAACGGCCCGATGTTATATCACAGGCCCCTGTTCAGCTGCCTGCGCGGAACCCACATGCCACTCGACTCAATCCCCCTGCCCTGTTCGATCCTGCTGTTGGCCGGTGGCCGCGGCCAGCGCATGGGCGGCCAGGACAAAGGCCTGCTGGACTGGCACGGCCTGCCCTTGATCGCACACGTGCAGCGCCTGGTACGGCCACTGACCGATGACCTGATCATCTCGTGCAACCGCAACCAGGCGCAGTACGCCGCCTATGCCGACCAGTTGGTAAGCGACGACAGCCCGGATTTTCCCGGGCCGCTGGCGGGTATCCGCGCAGGACTGGCCGCCGCACGCCATGGGCACCTGCTGATCCTGCCGTGCGATGTGCCCCATATCGACGCTCGACTCCTCGCCGACCTGCGTGAAACCGCACAACGCCATCCCTTGTTGCCGGTGATGGTGCGCCACGGTGAATTCTGGGAACCCTTGATCTGCATCATCCCCATCGGCCTGCGAACCGAGGTAGAACAGGCCTGGCATGCCGGTGAACGCAGCCCGCGAAAGATCCTCCTGCAATTGGGCGGCGTGGGCGTGGAATGCCCAACCGATGACCCGCGCCTGGCCAACCTGAATACACCAGAGCTGTTGCGCCCAAGGTCTGACGTGTCAGAATGAACCTTCGCACAAGGAACTTTGGCGACGTCTCACACGTCTCAAGGTCAGCAATCAAAAAGTATTCTCTTGGAGACAACACCCATGACTCAACGGACCATCGCCGCTCTCATGCTTGCACTGGGCCTGGCTACCCTCGCCGGTTGCGCCTCGCCGACAGTGATCACCCTGAATGACGGTCGCGAAATCCAGGCCGTCGACACCCCGAAATACAACGAAGATTCGGGTTTCTACGAATTCGAACAGCTTGATGGCAAGCGAACCCGCATCAACAAAGATCAGGTTCGCACCGTTAAAGACCTGTAAGCCTCAGCGCTTGCACACAAGGCCCGCCTCGCGCGGGCCTTGTCGTTTCCGGGGGTTACCAGTCGAGGGTGATGAGGCTTTGAAACCGGCGTTCTTCAGCGGTGACCGGGTCGATAAACCGCACGCTCTGGGCCAGCAGTTTGAGGGGATTGGCGTAATCATCGACCGCATCCTTGATCACGTCCGGATAGAACGGATCGTTGCAGATGCTCGCCCCCAGCGCGGTCATGTGCACACGCAGCTGGTGTTTCTTACCGGTCACGGGAAACAGGCCGTAGCGCCATAAGTCGCCGTTCTTTTCCCGCACCTCCACCGCTGTTTCGGTGTTGCTGGCACCGGGGCCTTCCTGCATGCGGAAGAAAGGTTCGCCATCCACCAGGCGGCTTTTGTGTACCAACGGGAACGTCAGGCCAGGCAAAGCCGGGGCGATGGCTTCGTAGAATTTATCGATCCGGCGCGTGGGAAACAGCTGCTGATAGGCCGAACGGCTGGCCGGGTTGGCCGAGAACAGCACCAGCCCGGCGGTGTGTCGGTCGATGCGGTGCAGGGGCACCAGCGCCGGGTTGTCCAGGCGGCGAATCAGGCGGCGCAGCAGGGTTTGCTCGACGTACTCGCCGGCCGGGGTCACGGGCAGGAAGTGCGGTTTGTCCGCCACCACCAGGTGCTCATCGGCGTAGAGGATGCTTTCCTGCACCGGGATGACTTTTTCGTTGGGGACTTCACGGAAGTAATAGATGCACAGGCCTTCCCTGTAGGCCAGGTCCAGGGGGATCGGGGTGCCAGTGACATCCAGCACCCGCCCACGGGCGATGCGGTCCAGCCACTGTTCGCGACTGATCGCCGCAAAGTGCTCGCACAGGCACTCCAGCACCGTCGCCCAGGGGCCAGGTGGCAGGTACAGGGTGCTGGCTTGGTGCTGGGACGCGGAAAAAGCGGATGTGGACATGCTCGAAGCCTTGAAAAAACAGGCGGGCATTATCCCGCATCAAGCGGGATGAAACCTAGGGCGGATCTCAGGCCTTGGCCAATTCCGCGCGCAGGATCGGCGAAGCACTCGCCGCCTCGGTGAACTCCTTGAGCCAGCGCAGCACGTCCACCGCTTCCCAGCGGCCGGGATCGTAAAGCGCGTACAACAGGCCCTGGTAACCCACCACATCGAGCTGCTTGTGATAACCGGCGCGCTGGAACAACGCCTCGATCTCGGCAAAGCAGGTATTGAAATGCACTTTGTTAAACGGCGTCTTGCCTTCCGTGACCAGGCCGTCGAGGCGCAGCTCGTTCACCGCGTCGCGCACGACATCGGCAGACATGCGATTGACGCTGCTTTTCAGTTGTTCAACATTCACCACGGGCGTTCCCTCTATTCAATCGCTGTACAAACATACAGTAACGTAATATTCGGAAACCCGCCATCGCATAAACGTCAGCGCAGGAAGGCGACAACCTGATCCGCATCGAAGGGCCAATCCAGTTCAGCCCCCGTGTCCACCCGCCGAAGCACCGGAATCCTTAGGCCATAGGCGTCGGTCAGGTCGTCGGGGTCGGTGATATCAACCAACTCGACCAGCAACCCGCGTTCGACGAGCGGCATGATTTCGGCTTCGGCAATTTCACAAAGATGGCAACCCAGGGTGCCGAACAACTGGCATTCAGGAAGCATGACGAATGGCCCTGATCAGTAAGTAGACAAGCATTCTAAGCCTGACAAAAACCTGTGGCGAGCGGGCTTGTTGTGGCGAGCGGGCTTGCCCCGCGTTGGGGCGCGAAGCGGCCCCGGTAGTGCCACCGCGCTCCTTCAGACAGAAATACGGTGCTTGTTTTGGGGCCGCTTCGCAGCCCAACGCGGGGCAAGCCCGCTCGCCACAGGTACAGCGTTCGCTCCCCGGAAACCTGCCGGCCACAATAAACCCTGACCCAGATCACCATGGCCTATAACTGATTCAGCGATTCTCGCGGCTTTTTGCCCGCTCACCCTGCAACGGAGATGCTTGTGTTCGCCAACCTGCTGATCATTCTGGCCTCATCCCTGGTGGTGATTGCGCTGTTTCGCCGGCTGCAACTGCCACCCGTGCTGGGCTACCTGTGCGTGGGCCTGGCCGTAGGGCCGACTGCCCTGGACTGGGTGAATGACAGCGAAGAGCTGCCCGACCTTGCCGAACTGGGCGTGGTGTTCCTGCTGTTTTCCCTGGGCCTGGAGTTTTCCCTGACCAGGATGCTCGCCCTGCGCCGCGTGGTGTTTGGCCTCGGCAGCTTGCAGGTGCTGGGGTGCAGCGTGCTGCTGGGGGGCCTGTTGATGGCCTTCGGTGTGGCACCGGGCATCGCCTTGTTGCTGGGTGCGGGGCTGGCGCTGTCGTCCACGGCGATCGTCAGCAAGGAACTGACCAGCCTCGGCGAAATCTTCAGCAGCCATGGCCAGAACGCGATCGGCGTGTTGCTGTTCCAGGATGTGGTGGCGGTGTTGCTGCTGACGCTGGTGCCGGTGTTCGCCGGCAGCAGCGAACAGGCCTGGTACTGGGCGTTGCCGCTGACGCTGGGCAAAACCGTGGTGTTGTTCGTGGGCCTGTTGCTCGCCAGCCGCTGGTTATTGCCGCGCTTGTTTCATGAGGTCGCCGCTTCCCATTCGGCGGAGCTGTTTGTGCTGCTGGCGCTGGTGATCGTCTTGCTGACCGCCTGGCTCACGCATCTGCTGGGCCTCTCCCCTGCCCTCGGTGCCTTCCTGGCCGGCATGCTGCTGGGCGAAAGCCATTACCGCCATCAGATCGAAGCGGATATCCGGCCCTTCCGCGACATCCTGCTGGGGCTGTTTTTCGTCAGCATCGGCATGCTTATCGACCTGCAGTTGTTCGTCAGCCACAGTCTGTTGATCCTCGGCATGACCCTCGCGCTGATGCTGATCAAAGGCAGTGTGGTGGCTGCGCTGGTCAAGCTGCGCGGCAGCGACAGTGAAACCGCCTGGCGCAGCGGCCTGGCCCTGGCCCAGGGCGGTGAGTTCTGTTTTGCGCTGATGGCGCAGATGCAACAGAGCCGGCTGATACCCGATGAATTCAACGGTCTGCTGCTCGCCGCCACGTTCTGTTCGATGCTGTTGACGCCACTGCTGTTGCGCGCCGCGCCGGCGATTGCCCTGCGCCTGCATCGTAAGCCCAACCAACAGGTACAACTTGAAGAAATTGCCGCCCTCAACGCCCAATTACACGGGCATGCGGTCATCTGCGGCTATGGCCGGGTCGGGCAATCCATCGGGCGCTTTCTGCGCAATGAGCAACAGGCGTTTATCGCCCTGGATGACGACCCGGAACGGGTCCAGGAAGCCGCCACCGAAGACAGCAGCGTGCATTACGGCGACTGTCGCCGTGGCGCCTTGCTCAGTGCCGTGGGCCTGGAACGGGCGCGCCTGGTGGTGATTGCCGTGGACAACAGTGATGTGGCCCTGGCGGTGCTCAAGGAAGCCCGCCATATCAACCCCGACGTGCCGATCCTGGTGCGCACCCGCGATGACAGCCAGTGGGCTGAATTGAAAGCCGCGGGCGCCAGCGAAGTGGTGCCCGAGCTGCTGGAGTCAAGCCTGATGCTCGCCTCCCACGCCTTGATCCTGCTGGGCCTGCCGGACCAACAGGTGCAGGCGCGGGTCGATGAAGTCCGGCATAACCGCTATCGCCTGCTGCACGGTTTCTACACGCACCCGAGCACCGACGAAGAGGCGCCTATCAATCCTGACTGACCGCACCGATCTTGTGGATCGACAGATCTGCGCCGTAATACTCCTCCTCCTGGCTCAGGCGCAGCCCCTGTACGCGCTTGATCACGCCATACACCAGCAGGCCGCCGCCGAACGCGACGACCACACCGAGCCCCGTACCGATCAATTGGCTGATCAGACTCACGCCGCCCAATCCCCCCAGCGCCTTTTGCCCAAAGATGCCGCAGGCAATCCCGCCCCATACACCGCACAGGCCATGCAGTGGCCACACCCCCAGCACATCGTCGATCTTCCAGCGGTCCTGGGCGGCGATAAAGCACCACACAAACAGCCCGCCCGCAACCACACCGGTGACCAGCGCGCCCACCGGATGCATCAGGTCGGAACCCGCGCAGATCGCCACCAGCCCGGCCAACGGACCGTTATGCAGGAAGCCTGGGTCGTTGCGGCCGATCACCAGGGCGGCGACGGTGCCGCCGACCATGGCCATCAGCGAGTTCACCGCCACCAGGCCGCTGACGCCGTCCAGGGTCTGCGCGCTCATCACGTTAAAGCCGAACCAGCCGACAATCAGGATCCACGAGCCCAACGCCAGGAACGGAATGCTCGACGGCGCAAACGCCACCAGGCGCCCTTCCCGGTAGCGCCCATTGCGCGGGCCCAGCAGCAGCACCGCCGCCAGCGCCAGCCAGCCGCCCATGGCATGCACCACCACCGAGCCGGCAAAGTCATGGAAGCTGGCGCCGAACGTCTTGAGCAACCAGGCCTGCAAACCGAAATTGCCGTTCCACACCATGCCTTCGAAAAACGGATAGATAAACGCCACGATCAACGCGGTGGCGCACAACTGCGGAGCGAACTTTGCACGCTCCGCAATACCGCCGGAGATGATCGCCGGGATCGCTGCCGCAAACGTCAGCAGGAAGAAGAACTTCACCAGGCCATAACCATGGTCGGCGCTGATCACGGCCGCCGGTTGCATGAAGCTCACCCCGTAGGAGATCCAATAGCCTATAAAGAAATAGGCCAGGGTGGAGATGGCGAAGTCGCTGAGGATCTTCGACAGGGCGTTGACCTGGTTTTTCTGGCGCACCGTCCCGACTTCCAGAAACGCGAAGCCGGCGTGCATGGCCAGGACCATGACCGCACCGATCAGGATAAACAGGGTATTGGAGCTGTGGACCAGAGTGTCCACCGCACTTTGCAGATTTTCCATTGAAGTTGGCAGGCCTGTGTAAGGCAAAAAGCACCAAAGCGGTTCAAGCCAGGGGTTGCGCGCACTAAATTGGCACCTCCGGCACCGCCCCTCTTCAGAGGGCGTGAACCGCTTTAGCGCAGCGTTCAACACAACCGGCCGTTGCCGACAGGGTTTTTCCGCGAGTTTGAGTTATTTAGGGTAAGGTTTTTCGAGACCTGAGCCCCGACCGCCCGGATTCAGCGCAAGCCACGGGGCGTGCGCACCAAGGCAAAGCAAAAGCTGTACCAGACAATTGCACTGAACCTTCACCGATACCGGTGACTCGAAACCACACGTACCGATCAGCCAATCACGGAGATAACCATGGCCAGAAGAACTGCAAAGACTGCTCAAGAAATACTGATGGCGGATTTTCAAACCCTGGTGACTGACACCGAAAGGTTGCTGGACGACACCAAGGTGCTTGCGGGCGACCAGGCCGATGAGCTGCGCGCCAAGATTCATGACACGCTGTTGCAGGCCCGCGAAACCCTCAAGCAAACCGAAGACTCCCTGCGCGAACGCGGCCAGGCGGCGGTCACCGCGACCGAAGATTACGTGCAGGCCAACCCTTGGCAGTCGGTAGGCATTGCCGCCGGCGTGGGCTTTCTGATCGGCCTGCTGGCCACAAGGCGCTAATCATGTCTATCGGCGAAACTGGCTCGTCCACGGGTACCACCTCACGACGCCTGGGCGCGGCCGTTCTTGGCTTGCTGCACAGCCACGTCGAACTGTTTGGCATCGAATTGCAGGAGCAGAAGGCCCGTACCGTCAGCCTGCTGCTGTTTGCCGGCCTGGCGCTGGTATTTGCCCTGTTGTTGCTGGTGGGGTTGTCGACACTGGTGATGATCCTGGTATGGGACACCGGCTACCGCCTGACCGGGATCATCTGCCTCTGCGTGTTCTACAGCCTGGCCGCTGCCTTCTGCGGGGTGCGCTTGAAAGCGGCGGTGTTCGATGAGTCCACGCCGTTCCACGCCACCCTCGAAGAGCTGGCCAATGATCGGGAGCGCCTGCTGCCATGAGCTCGAATGAAATCCAGCAAACCTCCCGCCGGGAAATGCGCAAGGCCTTGATCCGCCTGCGCATGGAGATGCACCGCCAGGAGATACGCCACGAATCCCAGCAATTGATGGCGCCGCTGAACAAGGTGCGCAACCTGGGCCAAAACTTTCAGGGCGGCCTGGGCATCAAGCACGCGCCGCTGTGGGGCGTGGCCGCTGTAACCCTGATCGGTTTCTTCACCGGCAAGGGCGCCAAGGGCGGCGGTATCAGCAGTGTGACGCGCCTGGTGCGCCTCGGTGCCGGCCTGATCCCGCTGATCAAACTGGCCATGCAGGGCAATTCACGCAAAGGTTGAGCCTGCTGGCTGCATTCTTGCTAACAGAATGGCCCGGTCCTCGTTTCGAGGGCCGGGTCTTTTTTCGCCAGTGTTTTTAAGGAGGCCCCGTGATCGACGGGCAACCGCTCGCCTGCTTCCAACCGTTTATCGATACCGCCACCGGGCGCATTGCCGGCGTCGAGGCCTTGGGGCGTCTACGCCAGGCTGATGGCCGCCTGCAGTCCGTTGGCCCGCTGTTCGCCGACCCACGCACGCCAGGCGCGAGCTTGCGCCGTCTCGACCGGCAGATTCGCGACAACGCGTTAAGCCGCCTGCATGAAGCCCCCGAAGACTGGTTCCTCAGCCTGAATATCTCGCCGCGCTGGATCAACCAATTGCGTCCGGGCCAGGCGCTGCCGAGCCTCAAACAGATCCACAGCCATGGCGTCGACCCGCAGCGCATCGTGTTCGAGATCACCGAACTGGGCGGCGACATCCAGCGCCTGGCCGAGGTGGTGGCACGTTATCGCGAGGCCGGTGCGCGCATCGCCATCGATGATTTCGGCGCCGGCTATTCCCAGCTTGACCGGGTATTGGCGCTGCAGCCGGACATCCTCAAGCTGGACATGCGCCTGTTCCAGCAAGCCGCCAGGGGCGGACCGAGCAGTGACGTCGTGCGGGCGCTGGCGCAGATGGCGGAAAAGACCGGCTGCTGGATCATTGCCGAAGGCGTGGAAACCGAGGCGCAGCTGAGCTTCGCCCTGGAATGCGGTTCGCGCTACGTGCAGGGCTATCTGTTTGCCCAGGCGCAATTGGACTGGTTCGCCACCGACGCCTTCGTGCCGCGCTTTGACCAACTGCGCGCGGCGTATGTCCAGCAGAAGCTGGCCGAACGCGGGCGCATCATGCAACTGCGCCAGCAATTGACCGAACTGATGAAGATCCTGCAATCCTGGGCACAGGCCCAAGCCCCGCTGGATCACTTGCCCCAACTGCCGGCCTTCCCCTGGCTGCTGCGTTTTTACCAATGCGACCGGCATGGCACCCAGTTGACCCCCAACTTCGAATGGCGCCAGGACGCCTGGCAGGCCGACAGCCGCTACCTGGGCCACAACTGGTCATGGCGCCCGTACTTCTATCACCTGCTGGCCGAAGGTTGGGAGGAACGTCGCCTGACGCTGTCCTCGACCTACCGCGATGCCACCACCAACCAGTACTGCCTCACCGCCGGACAATTCTTCGATAACGGTCAGCGCTTGCTGTTAATCGATATCGACGCGGCCGGCCTGTAGATTTTCGCTTGCCCCGCCAAGGCGGAACCGGGAAGCTGGGCGGGTCATTCACCGTACGGAGAGTACCCGCCTTGGATTGGCCCACCCTGCTTACCCGCGAACGCCTTGGAAAACCCCTGCACAGCCCGGAAGAACTAGGCCGCAGCCCGTTTCACAAAGACCATGACCGCATTATCTTCTCCGGCGCGTTTCGCCGCCTGGGCCGCAAGACCCAAGTGCACCCGGTGTCCAGCAACGACCATATCCACACACGCCTGACCCACTCCCTGGAAGTCAGTTGCGTAGGCCGCTCCCTCGGCATGCGCGTGGGCGAAACCCTGCGCAGCGCCCTGCCCGACTGGTGTGACCCGAGCGACCTGGGCATGGTGGTGCAATCGGCCTGCCTGGCCCATGACATCGGCAACCCGCCGTTCGGGCATTCAGGCGAAGACGCCATCCGCCACTGGTTCCAACAGGCAGCGGGGCGCGGCTGGCTGGACGACATGAGCAGCGCCGAGCGCAATGACTTCCTCAACTTCGAAGGCAATGCCCAAGGCTTCCGGGTACTGACCCAACTGGAATACCACCAGTTCGACGGCGGCACGCGCCTGACCTACGCGACCTTGGGCACGTACCTCAAGTACCCCTGGACCGCCCGCCACGCCGATTCCCTGGGTTACAAGAAACACAAGTTCGGCTGCTACCAGAGCGAACTGCCGATCCTCGAACAGATCGCCAGCAAGCTCGGCCTGCCGCAACTCGAGGAACAACGCTGGGCTCGCCACCCACTGGTCTATCTGATGGAGGCGGCAGACGACATCTGCTACGCCTTGATCGACCTGGAGGACGGCCTGGAAATGGACCTGCTGGAGTACACCGAAGTCGAGTCACTGCTGCTCGACCTGGTGGGCGACGACCTGCCGCAGACCTACCGGCAACTGGGCGCCCAGGACTCACGCCGACGCAAGCTGGCGATCCTGCGCGGCAAGGCCATCGAGCACTTGACCAACGCCGCGGCGCGCGCCTTCGTCGAACAACAGGAGGCCTTGCTTGCCGGCACCCTGCCCGGCGACCTGGTGGAGCACATGCACGGCCCCGCCAAACGCTGCGTGCTGGATGCCAAGGACATGGCGCGCAAGAAAATCTTCCAGGACAAGCGCAAGACCCTCCACGAGATCGGCGCCTACACCACCCTGGAAATCCTGTTGAACGCCTTCTGCGGCGCGGCCCTGGAGCAGCACGGCGGACGCACGCCGTCGTTCAAGAACCGGCGCATTCTCGACCTGTTGGGCAACAACGCGCCGGACCCTGCATGGCCGCTGCACAGGTCGTTCCTGCGGATGATCGACTTCATCGCCGGCATGACCGACAGCTACGCCACCGAGATGGCACGGGAGATGACCGGGCGCTCCAGCCCTCAATAACCTGGCTGATCACGCCGCCTGTTCACTGAACAGAATCTGCCTACGATGGGAACAGAGCGGCCTGATCGAATTCGCACAAGCGCCCGAAGAATAATCGCGCACGCTCCGGGCAGGTCTGGCGAACAGTTCCTACGTGCCCCCTATCGACGCTTGACTCACCGTGTGCCTTCTATGCCCCACTACCCCTTTCGGATCCTGTTGGTGGAGGACCATCCCTTTCAGCTCCTCGCCACCCAATGCCTGCTGAGAAGCTTCGGCTTCGAGCACCTGGCCCCGGCCGAAAACGCCGAGCAGGCAATCCGTTTGATGACCCAGGCCGAGGCTCCCTTCGACATCATCCTCTGTGACCAGTGCCTGCCCGACCTGCCCGGTCTTGAGTTGATTGAAATCGCCAGTCGCCAATGCTTTATCAAGGCCGCCATCTTGCTCAGCGGACTTCCCGAGGCAGAACTTTCAGCGTTGCAAACCCAAGCCCTCAAACGTGGCCTGCCATTGCTCGGTTACTTGCCAAAGCCGTTGAATAAAGATGAGCTTGCACGTTTGACCCATACATTACTCACGTTATAAATGTAGGACTTTAAACAGATCGACTGGTCGGAAAAATCGCGCATAACCACCGTAAAGTCCTTGCCATGTTCCTTCGGCCCATGCCCCTGCGGAACCTTGGCCTCTTGCGTTACAGCTCCTTAGAGACAGGTAGGCTTTTACCTTTTTTAATGTAGGAACTTTCCTGTTTTATACCTGCCACCCCCCAAGTTCATGCTTATCCATCGGCTTCTGAGCTAATGTGCCCGCTTTATTTGTACTTGCATGGAATATGATCATGAATACAGTTTTTATTATTGACGACCATCCGGTTATAAGACTTGCCATACGAATGTTGTTGGAACACGAAGAAAATTTCAAAGTAGTCGGCGAAACGGATAACGGATGCGACGCCATCCAAATGGTCCGCGAATGCATGCCGGACCTGATCATCCTCGACATCAGCATTCCAAAACTCGACGGGCTGGAAGTGCTTTGCCGATTCAACGCCATGAACGCGTCGATGAAAACCCTGGTGCTGACGGCTCAATCCCCCACCCTGTTTGCCACGCGTTGCATGCGTTCGGGAGCCGATGGCTACGTGTGCAAGGAAGGTGACCTGAGCGAGCTGATGAGCGCCATCCGCGCTGTACTGTCCGGTTATAACTACTTCCCCAGCCAAGCCTTGAACACCAACGATGAGGCCTGCAAGGAACTTGAACTGTTCAAGGCGGTTAACGATCGGGAGTTGATGGTATTGCAACTTTTCGCACAAGGCCGCACCAACAAGGAAATAGCCAAAGGTATGTTCTTGAGCAACAAAACAGTAAGCACTTATAAAAAGAGGCTGATGCAGAAACTTCAAGCCAAGTCCTTGGTAGAACTTATCGAGATGGCAAAACGGAACGCGCTAGTGTGAGAAACAGGATGCCCAGGCGTATAAAGGACTATTTGATTATATTGAGTGCCGGTTTGTGCTTCAGCACCGCCGTGCCTGCCACCCCTCCAGCGAGCCCGGAGCATTTCAACCTTTTGAGTCGTGCGAGCTCCGTGCAGCTGGAACCCTACCTGAACAAGGCCCAGCGCCAATGGCTCCAGAACAAACGCGAACTGGTACTGGGCGCGGCGTTTCCTGACTACCCGCCTTTTGACCTCACCTCCAGCGGGCGTGACTATGAGGGACTCACCGCCGACTACGCCGGCTTGCTGGCAATGGCGCTGGACGTGCCGGTAAAAGTGTTGCGCTACCCCTCCCGAGAGGCCGCCATTCATGCCCTCGAAGCGGGTGAAATCGATTTACTGGGTTCCTCCAACAGCTTTGAAGCGGCAAATCCCAACCTGACCCTGTCGGAGCCGTACGCCGTGGACCGGCCAGTGCTGGTGACCCGCGAAGGCGAAACCCGCAGCCTGGCTGATGGGCTGGCCGGCATGCGCCTGGCACTGGTCTATCACTATCTGCCACTGCACGAAGTGGAAAGGCTCTACCCCAAGGCAATCATCCGTGCCTACCCTTCTTATCAAAACGCCTTGAATGCAGTGGCCTTCGACCAGGCAGACGTCTTTCTCGGCGATACCATTTCCACCCACTACATGATCAACAAGGGTTACCTGAAAAACATTCGCATGGCGAACTTCGGCAAACATGAAGCCTATGGATTCAGCTTTGCCATGCCCCAGGAACAGCAGACGCTGTTGAGCATCGTCGACGCCGTCCTGAGGGCCGTGCCCGCTGCCGAACGGGAAACCATTGCCAAACGCTGGAGTGCCGGCAGCGACATCCTCCTGACCGACCAAAAGCTGCAACTGACCCTTCGCGAAGAACGTTGGCTGAGGGAGAACCCGGTCGTCAAAGTGATCGTGAACCCTACCTTTGCGCCGCTGACCTTCTTCGACGCCGATGGCAATTTTCGCGGCATTACCGCCGACCTGCTGGAACTGATTCGCCTGCGCACCGGGCTGCGCTTCGAGATCCAGCGCGGGCGTGATGTGAACACCATGATCGAGCATGTAGAGAGCGGCAAAGCGGACATCGTCGGCGCAATCATCCCCAGCGTCGAGCGAGAAGCCCAACTGAACTTCAGTCGTCCCTACCTGGAAAACTCCTACGTGATGCTGACACGCAAGGACGGCCAGGCCCCTACAGGCCTTGAGGAAATGGAGGGCAAGCGCCTGGCAATCACGCAGGGCAGTCCGCTGAAAAAATTCCTGCGTGAGCACTTCCCAAAGATTCAGCTGGTAGATACCGGCGACACGTTCAAGTCAGCCGAACTGCTGGTACAAGGCCATGTAGAGGGCGCGGTGAATACCCTGGTGGTCGCCAATTACTTCCTGTCCTCGCAGATACTCCAGGACAAGATCCAAATCAGCTTCAGCATTGGCACGATGCCGGCCACCTTCGGGCTGGCGACATCCCGCAGCGCCACCGAACTCAGCTCGATTCTCGACAAGGCGTTGCTCAGCATCGCCCCGGACGAACTGGGCGTGATCAACAGTCGTTGGCGCGGTTATACCGCGGCCTCGGACAGTTACTGGCGCGACTATCACCAACTGATTGCGCGCATCGTCATCGGGACCGGCCTGCTGCTGCTGATTTCCCTGAGCTGGAACGCGTACATGCGCCGCCAGATCAAGCACCGCAAAATGGCCGAGCGCGCCCTCAATGATCAGTTCGAGTTCATGCGCGCCCTGGTCAATGAAACCCCACACCCGATCTACGTGCGTGACAACAAGGGGCTGCTGCAGACCTGCAACGACAGTTACCTACAGGCGTTCGACGTCAAGCGCGAGGACGTGATAGGTAAAAGCGCGGTCCAGATCAGCACAGCCCTCGCAGTCGAGGCGGCGCAATACCATGCCGACTATCAGCGCGTGGTGGCCGAGGGCAACCCGTTGATCCTGGACCGCACCCTGCATATTCGCGGAAAAAAACTGACGATCTACCACTGGATCCTGCCGTACCGCGACTCCGTCGGTGAAGTCCAGGGCATCATCGGTGGCTGGATCGATATCAGTGAGCGACGCCAGTTGTTCGACGAACTCCGCACCGCCAAGGAGCGAGCCGACGAAGCCAATCGGGCCAAGAGCACGTTCCTCGCCACCATGAGCCACGAAATCCGCACACCGATGAACGCGGTGATCGGCATGCTCGAGCTGACCCTCAAGCGGGCGGACCAGGGCCACCTCGACCGCCCGGCCATCGAAGTCGCCTACAACTCGGCCAAGGATCTGCTGGAGCTTATCGGCGACATCCTGGACATCGCGCGGATTGAATCCGGTCGCCTCAGCCTGGCACCGGAACGCGTCAACCTGAGGGAGGTGATCGAGTCGGTGGTGCGTGTCTTCGACGGCCTGGCACGCCAGAAGACCCTTAGCCTGTTGCTGGAGTTCACGCCAGATCTGGAACACACCGAAGTGCTGATCGACCCGCTGCGCTTCAAGCAGGTGCTGTCCAACCTGATCAGCAACGCCATCAAGTTCACCGAACGTGGCCAGGTAAAGATCAAGGTGGAAGTATCGGCCACCGAACTGCCGCAGCAGGTCGAGATGAAACTGGTGGTGGAAGACACCGGCATCGGTATCAGCCGGGACGACCAGATGCGCCTGTTCGAACCCTTTGCCCAGGCGGACAACTCAGGACAGCTGGCCAGGAGCGGTGCGGGTCTCGGGCTGGTGATCTGTCGCAGCCTGTGCGCGATGATGGGCGGGCAACTGAGTCTGAGCAGCGTGCCCATGGTAGGCACCCAGGTGCATGTGAGCCTGAAGATGAATCGCCTGCAGGCGCTGCAGGTGGCCGAAGAACCCAAGCCCGCCGAGACCTCGAACGTGCCGGTGCTCAATGTGCTGGTGGTGGACGATCATCCGGCGAATCGCCTGTTGATGTGCCAGCAGCTCGGCTACCTGGGCCATCAGTACACCGCCGCCCGGAACGGCGCCTCCGGCTTCCAGGCCTGGCGCCAGGAGCACTTTGACCTGGTGATCGCCGATTGCAACATGCCGATCATGAATGGCTACGAACTGAGTCGTTCGATCCGCGAATACGAGGAGCGCGAACAACTGACGCCTTGCGTGGTACTGGGTTTTACCGCCAATGCCCAGCCCGAAGAGAAACAACGCTGTGCGCAGGCGGGCATGAATGACTGCCTGTTCAAACCCATCAACCTTACGGCGCTGGAGCTGCAACTGGCGAAAATCAGTCCTCAACCCAGCGGCATGACCCTGGACATCGGCAACTTCGAGGCCCTCACCGGTGGCGATCCGCACATGAGCCGTCTCTTGCTGGAGGAGTTGCTGAGCAGCAGTCGCCAGGATCGCCAGGAGTTGGTTGCACTGATCGCTGCGCAGGCCTTGCCCGAAGAGATCATCGAACAGGCTCACAAGATCAAGGGGGCCGCGCGCATCGTTCAAGCCTCTGCGCTGGCCTCGCAATGCGAAGCCGTCGAACAGGCCTGTGCCCGGGGCGATGATCGGCCCCTGATCGAAGCGGGGGTGAAATCCCTGGAGAAGCTGATGCTGGAGTTGGAGAGGATGCTGCAAGTGCGGCTTGACGAACTGGATGGCCGATAAGGGGCGGGGCTGCGCCCCTATTTCGATCAGCAGTCGGTCAAACGCAGGAAAATCGCCGCCAGCTGTTCGATACCGGCCTGATCCTGGGGGGTAAAGCGGGCCAACGACGGGCTATCGAGGTCAAGGACACCAATCAATGTGCCGTCCTTGACCAATGGCACCACCAGTTCGCTGTTGGACGCGCTGTCACAGGCGATATGCCCGGGGAACGCGTGCACATCGTCTACTCGCTGGGTTTGCCGCGAGGCCGCGGCCGCGCCGCACACCCCACGGCCGAACGGAATACGCACACAGGCGATCTGCCCCTGGAACGGGCCAAGCACCAGCTCTTCATTGCGGTTGAGGTAAAAGCCCGCCCAGTTCAGGTCATCCAGCTGGCTGAACAGGAAAGCCGAAAACTGGGCGCTGTTGGCGATGAAATCACGCTCATCGGCCAGCAGCGACTCCAGCTGGGCACTCAGCAAGGCATAGCCACCGAGGCCGGTGCCGGCCTGTTGTAAATCGATCATGGTTGACGCTCCAGCAATTTGAGACCCACCCAGTAACGGGCGAATTGATACGCGCAACGACCGTTGCGGTTGCCGCGCCCGGTGGCCCAGCGCACGGCGAGAATGTCGAGGTCCTCATCACGCTGCCACTGCAAACCCGCCTTGTTCGCCAGCTCGCCGATCCAGTGCTCGACCACGTCCAGGAAATGTTCCTGGGTGAACGGGTAGAACGACAGCCACAAGCCAAAGCGGTCGGACAAGGCAATCTTGTCTTCCACCGCCTCGCTCGGGTGCAACTCACCGTCCACGCGCTTCCAGTTATCGTTGTCGCTCTGGTTTTCCGGCACCAGGTGGCGGCGGTTGGACGTGGCATACAGCAGCACGTTTTCAGGGGCCTGTTCCAGGGAGCCATCCAGCACGCTCTTGAGCACCCGATAGTCGCCTTCGCCGGCTTCGAACGACAAGTCGTCGCAGAACAGGATGAAACGTTGCGGCAACTTGAGCAGTTGCTCGACCACCCGCGGCAGGTCGGCCAAGTGGTCACGCTCGATTTCGATCAGGCGCAGACCGGCCTTGGCGTGTTGAGCGAGCAAAGCGCGCACCATGGACGATTTACCGGTGCCCCGCGACCCCCACAGCAACGCATGGTTGGCAGGCAGGCCATCCAGGAACTGCTGGGTGTTGCGCGCCAGGGTTTCACGTTGCTTGTCCACGCCGATCAGGTCGGACAAGCGCATGTCCAGGCTCACGTCCAGCGGCAACAGGAAGCCACTGCGGCCCTCACGCTGCCAGCGGGCGGCCAGGCACTGGTTCCAGTCGATGGTTTGGCGCGGCGCGGGCAACAAGGGTTCCAGGCGGGCGAGCACGGCATCGGCTCGCTCCAGAAAGGCACTCAATCGAGAATCCACGATTATTCCTCTGGCAAGTTCTTGCAAAAGATGGCGTATTGGCAACCCTGCGACAGACCGCTTGGGGCTGCGTAAAAACGTTTCATGCCGGGCAGGCCTGGGCGTGTGGATGTTCAGCTATGCTTGCCGGGCGAAGGGAAACGTGAAGTGGTTCAACACTCAATGGATATCAAGTTCGCCCACCGCTTGTCTTATAAACAAGCCAGATTGACGGTGCTGGTCGGTTTCGTCTTGGGAACCTTGCTCAGCCTGATCCAAATCGGCATTGATTATGCCAGCGAAGACGCATCCATCAACCGCGAAATACGTTCGCTGATCGAAATCAGCCATAACCCCGCGTCACGTATCGCCTACAACATCGATGCCGAACTGGCCCAGGAACTGACCCTGGGCCTGCTGCACTCCCCCGCCATCATTCGCGCGCAGTTGATCGACAACAACGGCGTGGTGCTGGCCGATGTCGACCGGCCACGCAAGGAAAGCACCTACCGGCCTATCAGTGACTTCATGTTTGGCGCCAACCGCCAGTTCGAAGACCAACTGTTCCTGAGCCACATGCCCAACGAGTCACTTGGCGTACTGCGCCTGGACGTCGACACCTACGCCTTTGGCAGCCGGTTCCTGCGCCGCGCCGAGATCACCCTGCTCAACGGGTTCGCGCGTAGCCTGCTGCTGACCGGGATTCTGCTGGGCCTGTTCTACGTCATGCTGACCCAACCGCTGGTGCGCATTATTCGTGAGCTGAGTACCCGCAAGCAGGCACGCCTGGACTGCCCGCCAGGGCATGAGCACGATGAAATCGGCGTGCTGGTGGACGTCGCCAACCAGCAATTCGAAAACATGGAAACCGAAATCCAGCAGCGCCGCCACGCCGAGGATCGGCTGACCGAATACCTGGGGCAACTGGAACATATCGTGTCCGCGCGCACCCTTGAACTCAAGGCCAGCAACCAGCGGCTGACCCAGTCCAACGATGAGCTGGAAGCCGCCAAGATGCATGCATTGGGCATGGCACAGGCCCGGGCGGCCTTCCTGGCGAACATGAGCCACGAAATCCGCACCCCGCTCAACGGCCTGCTGGGCATGATCGCACTGTCGCTGGACAGCCCGTTGAACGCCGAACAACGCCAGCAACTGTCTATCGCCCATGACTCCGGCAAAGTGCTGGTGGAACTGCTCAACGATATTCTCGACCTGTCCAAGTTCGACGCCGGCCAGTTGGAGCTGGAGCGTATCCCCTTCGACCTCGGCGCGCTGGTGGAAGACACCGCCAACCTGTTATCGCAGAACGCCGCACCGAGCGTGGAGCTGAGCTGCCTGATCGACCCGCAGTTCCCGGCCCAGGTGCTCGGTGACCCGACCCGTGTGCGGCAGATTGTCAGCAACTTGCTCTCCAACGCCTTGAAGTTCACCCGCTTTGGTCGGGTTGATGTGCGCCTGGGTACCCACGACGGCGGCGTACGCATTGAAGTCTGCGATACCGGCATCGGTATTGCTCAGGAAGCGCAGGTGAAAATCTTCCAACCGTTCACCCAGGCCGGCGCCGGCATCACTCGCCAGTATGGCGGGACGGGCCTGGGCCTGGCACTGACGCACAACCTGTGCGAAGCGATGAAGGGGCGCTTGAGTATCAGCTCGGAAGTGGGCTTTGGCAGCCAGTTCTGCGCAGACCTGCCACTGCCCGCCCATTTGCCCGCAGTGCAGCCAGCGCCTCTCAAAGGCGAGGTCATCGCCATCACCAACGCCGGCAGCGGCCTGACAGAGTTGCTCACGACCCTGCTGCCCTGCTGGGGACTGTCCCTGCGTTGTTTCACCATGGATGACGATTTGAGCGGGCAAACCCCCGACCTGCTGATTACCGACTGCCCGGAATGCCTGTTCCGCATACGGCCGGGCATTACCGCGCCCATCCTGCTGGTGACCGCCTATGGCAACTTCATGCCCAGCGAAGAAGTGGCGGCACTGGCGCCGTTGCACCAACAGGCACGCCCCTTGAGCCGCAACGCGCTGTACCAGATCCTGCAACGCAACTTACGCACCGACGCGCACCTGGTGCTTGACCCCGTCCAAGTGGATGCCGCACCGCTCGCACATCGGGCGCGCATCCTGCTGGTGGAGGACAACCCGGTCAACCAACTGGTGGCCAAGGGCATGCTCAGCAAACTGGGCTGCGAAGTGATCGTGGCCGCCCACGGTGGCGAAGCGCTCAAGTTTCTTGAAGAACAGCGCTTCGATATGGTGCTGATGGACTGCAACATGCCGGTGATGGATGGCTATGAGGCCAGCCGGCAGATTCGGCGCAGCGGACGCTGGCCGGACCTGCCGATTGTCGCGTTGACCGCCAATGCCCTGTCCGAAGAGCGCGAGCGCTGCCGTGCGGCGGGGATGAATGATTACCTGGCCAAGCCGTTCCGCCGCGAAGAACTCAATGCCCTGCTGGACTTGTGGGTGCCTGGGACGACAAGTCTTTAAGTTGCACAAGCAACTGGTCGAGACCATCGCGCAAGGCATCGGCTTGATTCAGGTCGATGCCGCGATCACACAACAGGCGGGTCTTCAGGCCATGGGCCTGGTCCCGCAGTTGCACACCGGCCTCGGTCAGGCTCAAGTGCACTTCACGCTCATCCCTGGCACTGCGCCGACGCGTCACTAACTCAAGCTGTTCAAGGCGCTTGAGCAGCGGCGTCAGCGTGCCTGAGTCGAGCATCAGGCGCTCCCCCAGGGCCTTGACCGTCGGCTGCAGCGCAGGCGTGGCGTGCCACTCCCACAACACCAGCATCACCACATATTGCGGGTAGGTCAGACCCAACTGGTCGAGCATCGGCTTATAAGCGCGGGTGACAGCACGTGACGCAGCGTAGAGCTTGAAACACAGCTGGTTGTCCAGGGCCAGGGACACACTGGGCAAGT